>NZ_CP047241.1:3301687-3601840 GCF_009856625.1 Aquitalea denitrificans | reverse complement strand
CCCGGGTGCAGGAAAATCTCTTTGCGTACGTCGCTATGCATGGTGTCTTTATGGATTGCTGCGGCGCAAAGGCACCAGGCAGGCAAAATGGTTGCAAGTAGCTGCTAATCCCAATCTAGTTCAACACACTGCTGCTGTCCGCCTGAATCTGCATCACGGCAGGGTTGGCCAGTGCGGCCATTTCGTCCAGCGACATCACCTTGTCCATCTGCAACAGCATCAGGCAATGGTGCTCATGGCAGGCCAGACCGGCAATGAAGTCGGTGCGCAGCTGATTGCCGAATGGCGGTGGCGGCATGATGTCGATGCTGTTGAGGCTGATGACTTCATGTACGGCATCGACCAGCATACCGACCGGCTGTGGCTGTGTCAGCGAGCCTGCCTGCAGGATGACGATGCAGCTGCGGCGCAGTACCTTGCCGGCCGGGCGGCCCAGCCGCTGTGCGAGATCGATGACCGGCACCACGCTGCCACGCAGGTTCATTACGCCATGCACGAATGCCGGCATCTGTGGCACGGTGGTTGGGCGGTGGTATTCCAGGATTTCCCTGATCTGCAGGATGTTGCAGGCAAAGGTTTCCGCACCCAGCTGGAAGCGCAGATACTGTCCGGCTGACTCAGTCATGCTTGTCTCCCGGCAATGGGCTGTCGGGCGCAGCAGCGACTGCAGTTGCCGCCGTCTGGCACAGCTGCGACAGCACATCAGGCGTCAGCAATTGCCCGGCATCCAGCAGCAGGGTAAAGCCCTGTGCTTCGCGAACCATGCCAGCCAGCAGGCCGGGCGGCAGCAGCTTGCCCAGTTGCGGAGGCGCTTCGATGGCGTCGTTGGCAATATCTTCCACCGCATGTACTTCGTCGACCAGAATGCCGATATCACTGGCAGGTGCTGCTGTTGCCAGCTGCAGGATGATGATGCAGCTGCGGCGTTGCTGCGGGCTGGCCGGCAAGCCCAGGCAATGGGCAAGGTTGAGCACTGGCACTCCGTTGCCACGCAGGTTAAGTACGCCGGCAAGCAGGGGTGACATGCGGGGTAGGGTGGTCAGCGGCTGGTATTCCAGCAGTTCGCGGATGGCATCCAGCGTGATGCCCATCTGTCGCTCTCCGATTCTGAAGCGCAGGTATTGCCGCTGCGCTGCCGCCGGGACAGACGGGTCCGGCTGTCGCGCATCAGCCTGTTTGCGCCAGTGTGCATGTGTGCCCATGCGGTTCTGCCTAGTAGCGGATGAAGTCGGAATCATCGGCATGATTGCCGCCGATACGTCGCAGCGGGGGAGACTGGCCTGTCTGCGGAGCCGGATGCTCATGCGGAGCGGATGGGATGCCGGATGGGCCATCGCTGAGGCAGAAGTAGTTCATCAGCGCCAGCAGGCTCTCCGCCTGACTGGTCATCTGTTCTGCCGTGGAAGCAAGCTCTTCACTCACCGACGCGTTTTGCTGGGTGCTACCGTTCTGCTGTTGCACGGCACTGCTGATCTGGTTGACAGCGCTGGCTTGCTCGCTGGATGCCGCGGCGATTTCCTGTACCAGATCTGCGGTACGGCCACTGGAGCGCACCATTTCTCCCAGCAGTTTGCCGGCGTGTTCGGCCAGCCCCACGCTGCCGGTTGCCACCTGGCTGATTTCCTGGGCAGCCACCTGGCTGCGTTCTGCCAGTTTGCGTACTTCGGCAGCCACCACGGCGAAGCCCTTGCCATGCTCCCCGGCCCGCGCGGCTTCGATGGCGGCATTCAGTGCCAGCAGATTGGTTTGGTAGGCAATGTCATCGATGATGCCGATGCGATCGGCAATCTGGCGCATGGCGGTGGTGGTCAGGCGCACGGCTTCACCGCCCTCGGTCGCTTCGCGGGCCGCCTGCTCGGCTATGCCTTCGGTAATGCGGGCATTGTCATTGGTCTGGTTGATGGCCGCCGACATCTCTTCGATCGCCGAGGTGGTTTCCTCGATGCCGGCAGCGGATTCGCTGGCCGACTGGGATAGTGACTGCGAGGTGGCATTCAGCTGCTGGGCGGCCGAGGCCAGGTTGGTGGCACCGTTTTTCACTTCCACCATGATGCCGGTCAGGGTGCTGACCGTGCGTGCCACCGAATGCATCATGCTGCTGTTGTCGCCCTTGCGCAGCGGCAGCTGGCCATTCAGATGTCCGGCTGCCAGTTGCTGCATGATCTGTGCGACGGCATGTGGCTCACCACCTATGGTCCGTCGCAGCGAGCGGATGATCAGGCCGGCCAGCAGGCTGCCCAACAGCAGTGCGCTGGCAGATAGCAGCAGCATGGTGTGGTAGGCCTTCTGGATATCCTGCTCGTTCTGCTGGCGGGCCTGCTCGTTCAGTCGCAGTTCGGTGTCGTACAACTGGCGCAAGGTTTCCATCAGCTGTTCCATGGCCGGTGTGACTTCTAGTTGCATGATACGGATGGCAGCCTCTTTTTCGTTGATTGCCGCTTGGGCTACCGATTTATCCATCAGTGCTAAAGCCGGTGGGCGGGTTTTGCGCAGTTGGCCCAGCAAATCTTTTTCATGCTGGGTGAGGGCTGGCTCGGCCAACATGTCGCGCATCATCGCTTGCTCGCCGTCCAGATAGCGTTGGTGGCCTTCGTTGTATTTCTGGATGGCCATGTTGATGGCGTGCAGGTCTGGATAAATGATGATGTTGCGATACATCACTCTTAGCTCCTGAGCCTGCTCGATCAGGATGGAAACACGCGTGGCATCTCGGTCATTGATACGCATGTCATCCAGCATCCTGCCGGTGTTGTCAAAGCTGTACAGGGCTACGCTGACGCAGAGCAACAAGAGCAGCAATATGCTGCCAAAGCCCAGGCTCAGCCGCATGGTGATGCTCATGGGTGCAGAATCTTTCATATTGGTTTCCCCGGTTGCCTGTTGTCATGGTATGGCCAGTTGTCTGGCAGCGTCACGGCTGCTCCCTGGCCTGCCAGGTATTGCATGTGTTCTTGTGCGCGGGCGTGCTGGGTAAGTGCCAGCACATCCAGGATGAGGGCGACTTCGCCATTGCCCAGAATGGTGGAGCCGCTAATGGCCTTGAGGTGGCGGAACAGCGGGCTCAAGGGTTTGATGACAGTCTGGAACTCGCCGTTCAGCGCATCCACCACCAGGCCGACCTTGCAGTCACCGGTCTGGATGATCACCACGTTCCGGCGCGGGCCGGGCTGGCCATCCAGTTCCAGAAAGCGCCGCAGCTCAAGCAAGGGCAGCACCTCGCCGCGCAGGCTGAAGCGACCGATTGCGCTACTGGCTTCCTGAGTCTCGGGCAAGGCCAGGCATTCCACCACGGTGTCCAGCGGCAGGACAAAAGTGGCGCTGCCCACCGTCACCAGAAAGCCATCGATGATGGCAAGCGTCAGTGGCAAGCGCAGCCGGAAGGTCGTGCCCAGGCCTTCTTCGCTTTCCACTTCTACCGTGCCCCGCAGTTGCTCGATATTTTTTTTCACCACATCCAGCCCGACACCACGGCCAGACAGGTTGCTGACCTGTGCTGCGGTGGAGAAGCCTGCTTCGAATATCAGCCGGAACACGTCCTGCTCAGTCGGCGGGTTATCGCCGGCAAGAATGCCACGTTGCCTGGCCTTGGCCAGAATGCGCTGCTTGCTCAGCCCGCCGCCATCATCGGCTACTTCTATCACGACGCTGCCGGATTCGTGATAGGCATCCAGCCAGACCCGACCTGCATCCGGCTTGCCGGCTACGCGGCGCTGTGCCACGTCCTCGATACCGTGATCAATGGCATTGCGCACCAGGTGGGTGAGCGGGTCTGCCAGCTTATCCACCATCGATTTGTCCAGTTCGGTGTCGGCACCGCTGATTTGCAGGCGGATTTCCTTGCCCAGGGCATGGCTGACATCGTGTACCACGCGGCCAAAGCGGCTGAAGGTTTCTCCGATGGGAACCATGCGCATTGCCAGGGTCTGGCCGCGAATCTGCTCGATCAGGCCCGACAGGATGGCGGTGGATTCCAGTAGCGGGCCGTTGCCATGGCTGCGGGCCAACAGGCTGGTGGCAGCCCCGGCAATCACCAGTTCGCCAACCAGGTTGATCAGGCTATCCAGCTTGCCGGCCTCCACCTTGATGAAGCGGCTTTCGCCCTGCCGGGTGGCTTTTCCCTCGCCATCTGCCGGTGTGACAAGCAGCGGTGTCGTAGGGGCGGTCAGATCCGGTGGATCTGGCATGGCTGCCGCCTGCTGTGGCCATCGCCCCCATTGCTGCCATAGCTGGCT
Source organism: Aquitalea denitrificans (assembly GCF_009856625.1). GTDB lineage: Bacteria > Pseudomonadota > Gammaproteobacteria > Burkholderiales > Chromobacteriaceae > Aquitalea > Aquitalea denitrificans. Next base: position 3,597,608 of record NZ_CP047241.1, on the reverse strand, counting down.
GGCGCGTTGCCGCTCGGCTGCATCTCCCAGTTGCAATACCTGCTGCAGATGTTGTTCCAGTTGTGCTCGCGGGCTGATGATGAACTGGCTGCCCTCGCTGGCAAAGGCGAATACGCTGTCCAGTTGTTCCGCATCCACGGCACCGCAAAACTGCAGTTCCAGCCGCAGGTAATTACACTCGGGGTCAAAGCTGTCGTCGGCGGGCAAATTGCAGCTGTAACTGGCAATGCTGCGGATTTCTCCCAGCGTGGCCAGATAGCGGATGAAGGATGCCGGGTCCATGCCATTACGCAGCACATCCGGGCCAAAGCGCAGGGTCAGCAGCCAGTCGCCAGGCGGCGCTTGCTCGGCTGTTTCGGCGGTAGCCGGTTGCGGGCTTGAGGCGGTGTCCGCTTGCAGGCGCAGGGCAATCTCGGCAAGGATGGCGGTCTCCTCGCCGTCTGGCAGGGGCTGGCCTGCTTCCACGGCAGCCAGCTGTGCCTTGACATGGTCGTGGCTGCGCAGCAGCAGGCCGCTCAGTTCTGCATCCAGTTGCAGCTTGCCATCACGTAACTGATCCAGCAGGTTTTCTGCCTGATGGCTGAAGTGGACGATGTCTTCCAGCCCGAACAGTCCGGCTGAGCCCTTGATGGTGTGCATGCAGCGAAACAGAGCCCCTAGCTGCTCGGCGGTGATACTGTCCGCTTCGGCATCCAGCAGAATGCTTTCCATTTCCTCCAGCAGTTCTGCAGATTCCTGCAGGAAGGATTGCATGGCCTGTTCAAGATTCATCGTTGCCCTCCATACAGGCTTGCAACTGAGTAAAACCCATCAGCCGGAGGAAGTTGCTGACTGCCTGGCTGGGCTGACACAGTCGCAGGCTGTGGCCCTGTTTTTCCATTACGGCTTGCAGCCATAGCAGTACCTGTACGCCGGCACAGTCTATTTCGCTGACTTGGGACAGATCGAGTAGCAGGTCCGGATGCTGGCGCAGCGCCTCGGCCAGTTGTTGCTGTAGTGCCGGGGCCTGGTAGATGGTCTGTTCGGCTGTCAGAGTGAGCAGATACGGCATAAAACCTCAGCCCTGGGTGAGCCGGGCAACGACAGCCAGCAGGTGAGTGGGTTCGAATGGCTTGACGATCCAGCTGCAGCCGCCTTTTTGCTGTCCCAGTTGCTGCAGGTGTGACGCATCCTGTGTGGTCAGGATGACGACGGGGGTATGTCCGTAGACAGGGTGCTGGCGGATGCTGTCCAGCAGGCCGAAACCGCCGAGCACGGGCATGTTGAGGTCGGTGAGAACCAGGTCGATCTGACGGCCATCCAGCATGGCCATGGCCTGCTGGCCATCAGCGGCCTGGATGACATGATGTCCGGCACCTTCCAGCGTCATCTTTACCACCAGACGCAGGCTGGTCGAATCGTCGACAATCAGTATGGTCTTGCTCATGCCCTTCCCCTCGTCGTGCTTGCCGCCCATGTGCAGGTTTGTCACTGCACCAGCCGGATTGCGGCCTGACGGTGATTTATCCGGCCTTGGCAGCCGTTTTTTGTCATCACAACATCTGCTTGTTGTTCTTGTTTTCTAGTTGCTGACCGGATTGAATGCAAACGGCTAGCACCGTATTCCAGCAGGGCGCAGGTAATAAAAAACCGGCCAGTAGGCCGGTTGAGTGTGCGGGCAGGGGGAGGGTTAGCCGGGAAACAGCAGTGGATTGAGTCCGCTGCGGGCAAATCCCTGTTCCTCCAGTGCGGCATCCAGCGCCAGGCTGGCCAGGTCGTCGGCCACTGCTTCGGCCTGCTGGTCCTTGTCCAGCGACAGGATTTTCAGATAGCTGCCGCAGTCGCCACAGGATTCGCCACGTACGGCTGCATGGACGTTTTCCAGCGACCAGTAGCCGATGTCGCGCGTTGCCTCGCAGTTGCTGCACTTGGCGCGCACCAGATGCCACTCGCTTTCGCACAGGCTGCAGTGCAGGTAGCGCAGTCCGGCTTCATTGCCCTGATGCACGATGCTGGTCACCGGGGCGCTGGCACATACCGGGCACAGGTGGCGCGCATCGCCCGGTTCGGCCACGGCAGCCACCTTCAACTGGCTGGCCAACTGGCTGAAGTACACCGACAAGGCCGCCCAGATGAAGGGGGCTTGCGCACTGTCCACCGCTGCCAGATCCCCCGACAACAGCTTCTGGGCTGCTGCTTCCAGCCGTGCCGGAGGACTGTCAGCCAGCGTGTTGAGCACGCCGGCCAGCACCGGACTGGCACCGTCCGCCAGCTGTGCACACAGGGCAAGCAGCACCTGCTGCCACTGTGCGTCACGTTGCCAGGCCATGGCACCCAGGGGTGGCAGGCCGTGTTCGGCACACTGCTGGAAATAGTCCTCCCGCTCGGGCAGCAACACCGGTTGGCTGTGCACCAGCTGGTGTTGTGCCTGGGCAATGCGGCTGGCCAGTTGCAGGTAATCGGCCATGACATGCCCCGCCGCCAGCTGCTGCAGCCGCGCCGCGCGCTGACGATACAGCGTGGCCGGCTGCGGCAGCAGCAGCGGGGTGATGTCCAGGCTGGCTGCCTGACGTTCGGCCAATTGCTCGACCGGAACAATGCGTATGCTCATGGTTTGTGCTTGTCTCCTGTCATTTCGCGATACCAGCGCGGGTGATGCTTCTTGGCCCAGGCATGGGTGACTACGCCCTCCACCATGGCGCGGATGGTGCCGCGCACCCAGATGGCGGCGTACACATGCACGATGATGCCGGCAATCAGCGCCAGCGCACTCCAGGCATGCAGCAGCAGGGCCACGCGGATCAGCTCGATGGGGAAGTAATAGGCAAAGTAGGGTCGCCAGATGATGACGCCGGTGCAAATCAATACCAGCAGGCAGCCTGTCATCAGCCAGAACATGCCTTTCTGACCGCCGTTGTACTTGCCGATGTCGCCGACTTCATGGCCTGCCAGCACCGATTTCACCGATTTCATCCACTTGATGTCTTCCTGGTCGATGAAATTGTGATGCCAGTAACGGAAAAACTGGCGGGCAAAGCCGACAAACATCATCACGCCCACGAATGGGTGCACGATGCGCGCCAGCTGCGGCGTGCCGAATACCCCGGTGAGCCAGAAGAAGGCCGGGTAGAAAAAGGCCAGGCCGGAGATGGCCAGCAACAGGAAACACAGCGCTACGATCCAGTGGTTGATGCGTTCCGCCGCGCTGTAGCGCTTGATCAGCTTTTCCTTGCTCATGCCTTGTCCTCCTCTTCGTCATCTTCGGCCTTGTTGGGGCCGACGCCGATGTAGTGGAAGAAGCCGAACAGCACCGAAGCGGCCAGGCCGATGGTGGACAGCGGCTTGAGTATGCCCTTCCACAGGCTGACCACCGGGCTGATCTGCGGGTCCTTCTTCAGCCCGTGGTACAGCTCGGGCTGATCGGCATGGTGCAGCACATACATCACATGGGTGCCGCCCACGCCTTGCGGATCGTACAGCCCGGCATTGGCATAACCACGGGTTTTCAGCTCGTCCACCCGTTCCTGTGCGTATTCCTTCATGTCCTCCTTGCTGCCAAAGCGGATGGCACCGGTGGGACAGGTTTTCACACAGGCCGGCTCCTGTCCCACGCTTACCCGGTCGGAACACAAGGTGCATTTGTAGGCCTTGTTATCCTTCTGGTTGATGCGCGGCACATTGAAGGGACAGCCGGAAATGCAGTAGCCGCAGCCGATGCAGTGCTCGGACTGGAAGTCCACGATGCCGTTGGCGTACTGGATGATGGCACCGGGTGAGGGGCAGGCTTTCAGGCAGCCGGGGTCGGCGCAGTGCATGCAGCCGTCCTTGCGGATCAGCCATTCCAGCTTGCCGTTCTGCTCCACTTCGCTGTAGCGCATCACCGTCCAGCTTTCGGCGGACAGGTCGGCCGGGTTGTCGTACCCCCCGACATTGCTGCCGATTTCGTCGCGCAGGTCATTCCACTCCGAACAGGCCACCTGACAGGCCTTGCAGCCAATGCAGGTGGACACGTCGATCAGCTTGGCCACCTCCGCCTTGTGCTCGCGCGCAATCGGCGGCTGGGTGGGGCTGGCGGAGCGGCGCAGGATATCTTGCGATTGCAGTGACATGGTCGCTCCTATGCTTTTTCAACGTTGACGAGGAAGGACTTGAACTCCGGCGTCTGGGTATTGGCATCTCCGACAAACGGTGTCAGCGTGTTGGCGATAAAGCCTTTCTTGGTGAGGCCCTCGAAGCCCCAGTGGATGGGCACGCCGACATGGTGGACCAGCTGGCCGTTCACCTTCAGTGCCTTGATGCGCTTGGTCACCACCGCCTTGGCCTTGATATAGCCGCGCTGCGATGACACCTTCACCAGATCGCCATGGGCAATGCCTTTTTCCCTGGCCAGTTCCTCGCCGATTTCCACAAACTGTTCCGGCTGCATGATGGCGTTCAGCCGTGCATGCTTGGTCCAGTAATGGAAGTGCTCGGTCAGGCGATAAGTGGTGGCCGCATAGGGGAACTGCTGATGCTGACCCAGTTGCGCCTTGTCGTCCTTGAACAGCCGGGCGGCCGGGTTGGAAATCACCTTGGGATGCAGCGGGTTGGTGCCCAGCGGCGTCTCGAACGGTTCGTAATGCTCCGGGAACGGCCCTTCGGCCATCTTGTCCAGCGCAAACAAGCGTCCCAGCCCTTCTGGCTGCATGATGAAGGGAGACATGGGGCTGCCAGGCGGCTCGTCGATCTTGAAGTCCGGCACGTCGATGCCCACCCACTTTTCGCCATTCCACTTGATCAGCGTGCGTTTCTTGTCCCATGGCGTGCCATCGGGTTTGCAGGAGGCGCGGTTGTACAGGATGCGGCGGTTGGCCGGCCATGCCCAGGCCCAGCCCAGGGTGTTGCCAAGGCCGGACGGGTCGCTGTTGTCACGGCGTGCCATCTGGTTGCCGGCCTGGGTCCAGCTGCCGGCAAAAATCCAGCAACCGGAGGCGGTGCTGCCATCGGCCTGCAACAGGGCGAAACCAGGCAATAGCTCGCCCTTTTTCGCCAGGAACTGGCCGGGGTTTTTTGGATCGGGCAGATCAGCCAGCGCCTTGCCGTTCAGCTCCTTGGCCAACTCTTCCGGCTTGGGCTCGTGCGGGTCGCCATAAGCCCAGGCCAGGCTGTTGATGGCATCCGGGAAGGCACCGCCATCCTTGGCATACATGGCCTTGATCTTCAGGAAGATACCCGCCAGGATTTGCGGGTCGGTCATGGCTTCGCCGGGGCCTTCCGCTCCCTTCCAGTGCCATTGCAGCCAGCGACCGGAGTTGACGATGGAGCCGTCTTCCTCGGCAAAACAGGTGGTGGGCAGGCGGAACACTTCGGTCTGGATCTTGGCCGGATCGACGTCGTTCTGCTCACCGTGGTTCTGCCAGAAGGTGGAGGTTTCCGTCACCAGCGGGTCCATGATCACCAGGAACTTGAGTCGCGACAGCGAGGCCACGATCTTGTTCTTGTTGGGGAAGGACGCCACCGGGTTGAAGCCCTGGCAGAAGTAGCCATTCACCTTGCCCTGGTGCATCAGCTCGAAGTACTGCAGCACGTCGTAGCCCTTGTCCCACTTGGGCAGCCAGTCATAGCCCCAGTTGTTGTCCGCCGTGGCCTTGTCGCCCCACATCGCCTTCATGAAGGAGACAAAGAACTTGGGGTAGTTCTGCCAGTAGTTCATCTGGCCGTCTGCCAGCGGCTTGCTGGTGTACTTGGCCAGATAACTGTCCAGCGTTGCTTCTTTTTCCGACGGCATGGTCATGTAACCCGGCAGGCTGGTGGACAGCAGGCCGAGGTCGGTCAGACCCTGGATATTGGAGTGCCCACGCAGCGCATTGATGCCGCCACCAGCCATGCCCATATTGCCCAGCAACAGCTGGATCATCGCCATGGTACGGATGTTTTGCGCACCAATGGAATGCTGGGTCCAGCCCAGTGCATACAGGAAGGAGGTGGTCTTGTCCGGTGCGCTGGTTTCTGCCAGATGCTCGCAAATGGCCTGGAAGGCTTCCTTGGGCGTGCCGCAGATATTGGCCACCACGTCGGCGGTGTAGCGCGACACATGCTGTTTGAGCAGGTTGATGACACAGCGCGGGTCACTCAGCGTGTCGTCGCGTTTGGCCATGCCCTTCTCATCCAGCTGGTAGGCCCAGGTGGATTTGTCGTATTTGCGTTTTTCCGCGTCATAGCCGCTGAACAGGCCGTCTTCAAAGGTGAAGTCCGGGTGTACCAGCAGTGCCGCATTGGTGTAGGCGAGCGTGTATTCCTTGTTGTATTTGCCGGTTTCCAGCAAATAGCGGATCACGCCGGACAACAGGGTAATGTCCGTGCCGGTGCGGATGGGCGCGTAGAAGTCTGCCACCGAGGCAGTACGGGTAAAGCGCGGGTCGATGACCAGCAGCTTGGCCTTGTTGCGGGTCTTGGCCTCAATGGCCCAGCGGAAGCCAACCGGGTGTGCTTCGGCGGCATTGCCACCCATCACCACGATCAGATTGGCGTTCTTGATGTCGACCCAATGGTTTGTCATGGCACCGCGACCAAATGTTGGGGCAAGACTTGCCACCGTTGGTCCGTGTCATACACGCGCCTGATTGTCGACAGCCAGCATGCCCAGGCTGCGGGTAAATTTGTGGGTCAGCCAGCCAGCTTCATTGCTGGAGGCCGAAGCGGCCAGAAAACCGGTGGACAGCCAGCGGTTTACCGTCACGCCATCCGCGTTCTTGGCCATGAAATTGGCGTCGCGGTCCTGCTTGATGTGCTTGGCGATGCGTGCAAACGCTTCATCCCAGCTGATGCGCTTCCATTCATTACTGCCCGCTTCCCGCACTTCCGGGTGTTTCAGGCGGTTCGGGCTGTGGATGAAATCCACCAGACCGGCACCTTTGGGACAGAGCGCGCCACGGTTGACCGGGTGATCCGGGTCGCCTTCGATATGGAAAATTTCGGACTTGGCGTTCTTGGCGCCATCGCCCAGGCCGTACATGAGAATGCCACAGCCTACCGAGCAGTAAGGACAGGTGTTGCGGGTTTCACTGGCACGCATCAGCTTGTAGCTGCGTACATCCGCCATTGCCTTTTCCGGCAAGAGGCCCAGTGTTGCAATCGTAGAACCTGCCATACCCCCAGCGCACAGCTTGAAAAACTGTCGCCGATTGACCTGCATGGAGGGGCTCCTTGTTAGGAATGGAGTAAAGGCTTTCCGTATGTCCTGCCCCGGCCTGCCAGCAGGCGGGGCGCGGGTGAGCGTACAGGAAAGACTGGCCTGACCAACCAGACGGTTGTAGCCTGCATGCATTATCGTCAGCTATTTGCCTAAGCTCAAATAGCCGATGCCAATTTACCCATTGAAAATGCAAACTGATGAGCGCCGCCCCGTTCCCCGTCTTCCCCTCGCAGCTTCCGGTACAGCGCCTGCAATGGCAGGATGAACAACCCCTGCAGTCCTGTGATGACCTACTTGCCTGTGAAGTACCTGTCGCCCTGGTTTACAACGGGTTAGCGCACGTAGTGATGATGGCAAGCCCGCAGCAACTGGAAGAATTCGCCCGTGGTTTTACCCTGGCAGAGGGCATTGCCCGTAGCCTGGCTGACATCTACGACATCGAATTGCGCGAGGCCACCAGCGGCATTGAGGTACATGTGGAACTGGCCAGTGCCTGCTTTACTGCACTCAAGGAGCGCCGACGCCAACTGGCCGGTCGTACTGGGTGTGGCCTGTGCGGTGTCGAGCAACTGGCCGAAGTCTTCCGTCCACTGGATTCCTTGCCCGATACAGTTCGCTTGGGTCTGCCAGCGCTGAACCTGGCCTTGCAGGCGTTGCCGGTACAGCAGCTATTGTCCCAAGCCACCGGCTGCACCCATGCAGCGGCCTGGTTGAGTCTGGATGGCCATTTGCTGCAGGTCTGTGAAGACGTGGGCCGCCATGTGGCACTGGACAAGCTGATTGGCTGCAGGGCGAGCTGTGGCTGGACGGGCGGTGCAGCCCTGGTTACCAGCCGTGCCAGTTATGAAATGGTGCAAAAAGCCGCAGCCGTGGGTATTGAAATACTGGTGGCAGTATCGGCACCAACGGCACTGGCGGTGCAGATGGCCGAGCAGTACGGCCTTACCCTGCTGGGCTTTGCCAGGCCGGGGCGGGTGAATGTCTACACGCATCCACAACGCCTGCTGCGGACGTCGTCATGAATGCTATTGAATCAGTATCCGTTTCGGCTTCGTTTGCCCTGAACAATCGTGACTGAAGCCCCGCCATTTGTTGCATTGCGCAAAGGGCGGTGGGCATTGTCGAACAATGGCCTTGCTTTTGTGGCAAAGATCGGGTCAGAATCGAAGTCCGACATATCAACCTTTCTATATAAGAAGCAAGCATGGCACTCATCGTACAAAAGTACGGCGGTACCTCGATGGGCTCTCCGGAGCGCATCAAGAACGTGGCCCGCCGTGTCGCCAAATGGAAAGCGCAGGGACATGATGTCGTGGTAGTGGTATCTGCCATGAGTGGCGAAACCAACCGACTGATTGCCCTTGCCAAAGAGATCCAGGCTTATCCGGACCCGCGCGAGCTGGACGTGATCATTTCCACCGGCGAGCAAGTCACCATCGGCCTGTTGGCCATGGCGCTCAAGGACGCCGGCGTTAATGCCAAGAGCTACTGTGGCTGGCAGGTGCGCGTCACTACCGACGACGCCCACAACAAGGCCCGCATTCAATCCATCGACGAAGCCGCCATGCGGACAGACCTTGCTGCCGGTTCGGTAGTGGTCGTGGCCGGCTTCCAGGGCGTGGATGAAAACGGCAACATCACCACGCTGGGTCGTGGTGGTTCCGACACTTCCGCCGTGGCACTGGCTGCCGCGCTGAAAGCGGATGAATGTCAGATCTATACCGACGTGGACGGTGTATACACCACCGACCCGCGCGTGGTGCCCGATGCCCGTCGCCTCAAGACCATCACCTTCGAGGAGATGATCGAGATGGCGTCGCTGGGTTCCAAGGTATTGCAGATCCGTTCGGTAGAGTTCGCCGGGAAATACAAGGTACGTCTGCGTGTACTGTCCAGCTTCGAGGATGAAGGGGAAGGCACGCTGATTACGTTCGAGGAAGATGAAAACATGGAAAAGGCCGTCGTTGCAGGCATTGCATTTGACCGTAATGAAGCTCGCATCAATGTGAAAGGCGTGCCAGACAAACCGGGTATCGCCTACCAGATCCTGGGCCCGATTGCTGATGCCAACATCGAAGTCGACATGATCATCCAGAACGTGGGCGAGAACGGAACCACCGACTTCTCCTTCACCGTGCCGCGTGGTGAATTCCACCGCACCATGGACATCCTGCGCGAAGTGCAAACCCATATTGGCGCTGCCAAGATCGACGCCGACGAAAAAGTGGCCAAGATCTCCATCGTCGGCGTGGGCATGCGTTCGCACTGTGGCGTGGCTTCCACCATGTTCCGTACCCTGGCTGAAGAGGGCATCAACATCCAGATGATCTCCACTTCCGAAATCAAGGTATCGGTACTGGTGGACGAGAAATACCTGGAGCTGGGCGTACGCGTGCTACACAAGGTATTTGGCCTGGATCAGCCGGCATAATTTTTGGCGCAAATGCTTGACAGAGGGCGCCGCCTTGCTTAATATGGCGCTCTCTGAACGGAGAAATGGCCGAGTGGTCGAAGGCACTTCCCTGCTAAGGAAGCATACGGGCTTAAACCTGTATCGAGGGTTCGAATCCCTCTTTCTCCGCCAGAATCTGCACCCGTAGCTCAGTTGGATAGAGTATTTGGCTACGAACCAAAGGGTCGGGCGTTCGAATCGCTCCGGGTGCACCAAAGTCCCTATAGTTTAGCGGTTAGAACACCGCCCTTTCACGGCGGTAGCCGGGGTTCGATTCCCCGTGGGGACGCCAGGATTCAAGAAAAAGCCCAGTCGCAAGACTGGGCTTTTTCGTTCTTGTGCTCCCGCCATCGATGGCGGGCAATATGCCGGCTACTGCCGGCATTGCCGTTTCTGTAGCTTATTGTCTGGCCATGCAGCTCTGATAACGGGTGTTCACCTTGTCAGCAAACCATTGCGTGGTCAGTTTGCGGCTGATCTTGGGGCTATGCAGGTCGATCTGTGGCATGCGTTCGCGTGGTGCTGGCTTACCAGCCTTGCGGTCGGCTAGCGCAAACAGTTTGCGGTACAGCTCGCTCTGGGCAAAGTTGCTATTTTTCTCTTGCTGCAGGTCCCGTTCCAGTTCTCCCTGACTCATTTCCAGCCGACTGCGCAAGGTCAGCAAGGCTTGGTAGGTGCTGCCCGTGGCCTGTTTGCCGGTGTAACTGAGCAAGTCACCATCCAGTGCCAGCTTGCGGCCTGACAATTGGCTGACGGCGGCCTGGAAGGCGGCATTGCGGCTGCTGTAGCGGCCGGCATTGAAGTCGGCAAAGCGGTAGCGCATGTCCTGATAGGGTGCCGGGTATTGCAGCAGGATGGCCGTACCGAAGTAGATGCCGCCACGGCGTGTGAATACGTCGTTGCGGATGCTGTTGCCAGTCTGGTAGGGGTAGGGCCAGATTTTGACATGGGCTTCGGCAAACTCCACGCTCACCTGCATCGGTCCACCGGTACGAATGGGGTTTTTCATATTCATTGGTAGCCCCAGCTTGCTGGCCTCTGCCGCCATATCTTCGAACAGCAGGTTCATTTCACGCTCGGTACGCAGATTATCTATGCGCGCCTTATAGCTTTTGCCATTGGGCGAGGTTTTGAGCAGCGCAGCTTTCACTACCGGTAGCGGTACCAGGTATTTGTTGGCCCGCTCGCCAATCTTGCCCCAGACAATGGCCGGCAGATTGGGCACGGTCGGGTCGCCCTGCCAGCTGGATTCCTGCTCGATCACCGCTGCTACGGCGCAGAAGTTATCAGCCCGGTACGGAATTTTCAGCGCGGTGAAAGCCGAGATGATGTCCTTGCTCCAACCCTGGCGGTCACCAATATGTGGTGGCAGCAGGCGCTCCAGCAAGTTGCGCCCCTGACTCTCGCTCAGGACGACTGGTTTGACTGGCGGTGTGACGGGCGGAGGCAGGGTACCGACGACGGGAGGTAGCACTACCGGTGGCGCTACCGAAGGTGCGGATACTGCTTCGGATGCGGGAAGGACAGGAGAGCTGGGCAGGCTGCCCGACGGAGTAACAGGCTGGGTGCTGCAGGCGCTAAGTGTTGCCAGCAGCAGGAATGGGTACAGATAGCGGGTCATGCGGGTTTGCTTCCGGAAAGCCAAGCCGTGATCTTGGCCCAATGCGTGGGCCAGGGCAATCATTGCGTGCGTAGCAAAGCTACCCACCTTGCTTTTGCGCAGGAAAATCTGCCTTGGCCGGTGGTGATTATTTACAATGCATGATCAGCACGCTTGATATCGCTACCTTTGGGAGAGTCCGATGATTTACCTCTATACACCGCAGGATATGGCTGCGTATCGGGAAGCCTTGCAGCAGGCTTTGCCGGGTAAGGCGCTGGCCTGCTGGCCCGAGGAGATTGTCGCCAGCCGGGTGGAGCATGCAGTGGTGTGGAATCCACCAGCCGGTTTCTTTTGCGGCATGGTTAATCTGCAAGCGGTGTTCGTGCTGGGTGCAGGTGTGGACCGCATCCTGAAGCGGGATGATCTGGATCCAGCGGTGCCGGTAATCCGGCTGACTGATGCCGGCATGGCGCAGCAGATGCTGGAATATGTGTTATACGGGGTATTGCATGTGCAGCGTCACATGGGGCAATACCGTCGTCAGCAAGCACAGCGGCAGTGGCAGCCGGTGGCTGCCGCTACTGCGGCACAGACGCGCATCGGGGTACTTGGCCTGGGTGAGATTGGCGGGCGCGTGGCGCAGTCTCTGGCGGCCATGGGCTATGCGGTTGCCGGCTGGAGTCGCAGCGGCCGGCAGTTGCCGGGCGTGGAGGATTTTGTCGGCGAAGCTGGTCTGCCAGCCTTGCTTGCGCGTACGGATATTCTGGTCAACCTGCTGCCGGCCACGCCTGCCACACGTGGCCTGCTGGATGGTCGCATGCTGTCGCTGTTGCCGCGTGGTGCTGCCCTGATCAATGCCGGGCGCGGCGAGCAGCTTGATGAAGCGGCTCTGCTCGGACTGCTGGACAGTGGTCAGCTGCGCTTTGCCATGCTGGATGTCTTTGAAGTGGAGCCGCTGGAGTCTGTGCATCCGCTATGGAGCCATCCTGCGGTGCTGGTAACACCGCATATTGCTGCCATGACATTAGTGACTTCCGCTGTGGCGCAGATTGCAGCCAATCTGCAGTCCCTGCAGCAAGGCTTGCCGCCGCAGGGACTGGTGCAGCGGGTACGTGGTTATTGAGCAGGCAGGGCGGATAGCGGATCGATGGCCTTGCCCTGGCGGCGCAGCTCGAAATGCAGCATGTCGTGGCTGCTGCCGGAATGGCCAAGAGTGGCAATCTGCTGGCCGGCCTGCACGGTTTGTCCTTCCTTTACCAGCAAGGTCTGGTTGTGGGCATACGCCGTCAGGTAATCATTGCCGTGCTTGATGATGAGCAGATTGCCATAGGCACGTATGCCCTTGCCGGCATAGGCAACGGTGCCGCTGGCAGCGGCGCGTACCGGATCGCCGGCTTTGCCTGCAATATCGATGCCCTTGTTGCTGCTACCGTTGAATTTGCCTAGCAGCGTTCCGCGTACCGGCCATTGCAAGGCAATGACGGCAGAGGCGGGGCGGGTTGTCGCTGGTGCTTGCGTTTTACCTGTGCTACTTGCTGTTGGTTTAGGCTGGCCGGTATTGGCAGGGCTGATGCGCAGCAACTGGCCGGCATTGATGCTGGCCGGATCTGGCAGCTTGTTCCATGCCACCAGATTGCCAACGCTCTGATGATGGTTCAGCGCAATGCGGTACAAGGTATCGCCGGGGCGGACGCGATAAAACCCTGCTGGCGCAGGAGGATAGTCTGGCAGCGCAGTGCAGGCGCTAAGCAGCAGAAGCAGGCAGCAAAGGCGTAGAAGAGATTGCATGTCGGCCATTCTAACATCGGCATGACAGGGGACGGGGAGAGGCCTGGCTTTCGTGCGGATGGCCTTCTAAGCTAAAAGCCCCGGATGTCGTTTTGCAAGGAGTGTGCAATGGCTGAGCAACCGTTTTCACCGCAGAGTTTTCCTTACGCAGTCGAAGTTGAGGCCGGCAAGCACTATTGGTGGTGTGCGTGTGGTCAGAGCGAAAAACAGCCGTTTTGTGATGGTAGCCATGCCGGGTCCTGTTTCAGTCCGGTGGAGTATGTGGCGGATAAAAGCGGGCTGGTGTACTTCTGTGGTTGCAAGCTGAGTGAAGGCAAACCCTTGTGCGATGGATCACACAGCCAGTTGTCCTGAACGCGCTACCCGGTCAATGACAAAACCCCCGCACGGCGGGGGTTTTGTTTTGCCATAGCTTGATCAGCGGGTGATCGGCTTGTAGCGGATACGCTTGGGTTTGGCACCTTCTTCGCCCAGGCGTTTTTTCTTGTCGGCTTCGTATTCCTGATAGTTGCCGTCAAAGAATGTCCATTGCGATTCGCCTTCCGCCGCCAGGATGTGGGTGGCGATACGGTCCAGGAACCAGCGGTCGTGGGAAATCACGAACACGGTGCCGGCAAATTCCAGCAGCGCATCTTCCAGCGCACGCAGGGTTTCCACGTCCAGGTCATTGGACGGTTCGTCCAGCAGCAACACGTTGCCGCCCTTGAGCAGGGTCTTGGCCAGATGCAGACGGCCACGCTCACCACCGGACAGCATGCCTACCTTCTTCTGCTGGTCGGCACCCTTGAAGTTGAAACGGCCCAGATACGCACGGCTGGACATTTCAAAGCGGCCCACGGTCAGCAGGTCGGCACCACCGGACACGTCGTCGAACACGGTCTTGTCGTCTTCCAGACCTTCACGGCTCTGCTCGACAAAGGCCATCTGCACGGTCTGGCCGATCTTCACCGTACCGCTATCCGGCTGCTCCTTGCCGGCAATCATCTTGAACAGCGTCGATTTACCGGCACCGTTAGGGCCGATGATGCCGACGATGGCACCAGCCGGTGCCTTGAACGACAGGTTGTCGATCAGCAGGCGGTCGCCAAAACCCTTGGATACGCCGTCGAATTCGATTACTTCATTACCCAGGCGCTCGGCTACAGGGATGAAGATTTCCTGGGTCTCGTTGCGCTTCTGGGTTTCGTAGCTGGACAGTTCCTCGAAGCGGGCGATACGCGCCTTGGACTTGGCCTGGCGGCCCTTGGGGTTCTGGCGTACCCATTCGAGTTCCTGCTTCATCGCCTTCATGCGCGCGCCTTCGCTCTTGGCTTCCTTCTCCAGGCGCTCTTCCTTCTGTTCCAGCCAGCTGGAATAGTTGCCCTTCCACGGGATGCCTTCGCCACGGTCCAGTTCCAGAATCCATTCGGCAGCGTTGTCGAGGAAGTAGCGGTCGTGGGTAACGGCCACCACGGTGCCGGGGAAGCGCACCAGGAATTGTTCCAGCCACTCCACCGATTCGGCATCCAGGTGGTTGGTGGGTTCGTCCAGCAGCAGCATGTCCGGTTTGGACAGCAGCAGCTTGCACAGCGCTACACGGCGTTTTTCGCCACCGGACAGCGGGCCGATCTTGGCGTCCCACGGCGGCAGGCGCAGTGCATCGGCGGCCAGTTCCAGCTGCAGTTGTACGTTGTCTCCGGCACCGGCGGAGATGATGGCTTCCAGCTTGGCCTGTTCTTCGGCCAGGGCGTCGAAGTCGGCATCTTCTTCGGCGTAGGCGGCATACACTTCTTCCAGACGCTTTTGCGCGCCCATCACATCACCCATGCCGCTTTCCACTTCTTCGCGCACGGATTTTTCCGGGTCCAGCTGTGGTTCCTGTGGCAGGTAGCCGATTTTCACGCCCGGCAGATGCTGCACTTCACCGTCGTATTCCTTGTCCACATTGGCCATGATGCGCAGCACGGTGGATTTACCCGAACCGTTCAGGCCCAGCAGGCCGATTTTGGCACCCGGGAAGAAGGACAGGGAGATGTCCTTGATGATCTGGCGCTTGGGTGGCACCACTTTGCTCACGCGGAGCATGGACATTACATATTGAGCCATGAGGAACCCTGCTGAAGATAATCGTTAAGCGGAAGATTCTACCAAAAGCGGGCGGGCTGCGCTGAGCTGACCATCTGCCAGCAGCGGATTACCAGAACCAGGCAAAGAGTGCAGTAGCTAGCATGGCAAAGGCACAGCCGAGCTTGGCCACGGTGCCGATCAGGAAACCGGCCAGTGTGCCAAGGCCGACACGCCCGGCCTGCCAGGCATCGCGCCGTGCCAGCAGTTCGCCGATGGCTGCACCTAGCAGCGGCCCCAGGATCACGCCGGGCAGCCCTAGAAACAGACCGGTAATGCTGCCGATGAAGGCTCCCCACAACGCCTGCTTGCTGGCCCCGGTTATGCGGGCCCCCAGCAGGCCGGCGACAAAATCGATGGCCAGGCCCACTACCGTTAGCACGGCCATGATCAGCAGTGCGGTGCTGCCCAGATGCCGGAACTGATCAGTCCAGGCCAGTAGCAGAAAGCCACCCATCATCAGCGGGAGGCCGGGGAGAGCCGGAAACAGCGTGCCGGCCACACCCAGCACGATCAGGACGATGGACAGCAAGACAAACAGGGTTTCCAAGACGTTTTCCTTTGCGAGTGACTGCTGCATAGGAAAACGGCCACCGGGTGGAAGTTCCACCAGATGGCCGTCTGGCCTTGTCATGCAGGGTGTGGATGATTAACGGGCGTATTCTTCCAGCAGCAGGTTCTGGGCGCAGCGTTCCTTGCCACGGCTGGAGCGACGCTTGTAGCTGCCATCGGGCTGCATCTCCCAGGCGTTGACATTGTCTTCCAGGTACAGGCGCAATGCTTCTTTGATTACCCGGCGTTTGACCTTGGGGTCGAGAATGGGCGAGCAGGTTTCAATGCGGCGGAACAGGTTGCGCCCCATCCAGTCTGCACTGGCGATATACAGGTCTTCCTGCTTGTCGTTATAGAAGTAATAGACGCGTGGGTGTTCCAGGAAGCGGCCCACCACCGAGCGGACGGTGATGTTGTCTGACAGCCCCGGTACGCCCGGGCGCAGGGCGCATACCCCGCGTATGATCAGCTGGATCTTCACCCCGGCCTGGCTGGCGCGGTA
Source organism: Aquitalea denitrificans (assembly GCF_009856625.1). Classification (GTDB taxonomy): domain Bacteria; phylum Pseudomonadota; class Gammaproteobacteria; order Burkholderiales; family Chromobacteriaceae; genus Aquitalea; species Aquitalea denitrificans. The sequence goes on along the minus strand of NZ_CP047241.1, from coordinate 3,581,455 downwards.
GAGCGCGTGGATCACCTGTGGTTCCAGCAGGGCGTTCATTTTGGCGATGATCTGTGCCGGGCGACCTTGCTGGGCGTGCTCGATTTCCCGCTCGATGGAGTCGATCAGCAGGCCATGCAGGGTAAACGGACTCTGGTACAGCTGCTTGAGCTGGCTGGCACGGCCCAGGCCGGTGAGCTGTACGAAGATGTCATTTACATCGCTGGCGATGTCTTCATTGCAGGTGAGCAGGCCAAGGTCGGTATAGAAGCGGGCTGTGCGCGGGTGATAGTTGCCGGTACCCAGATGCACATAGCGGCGCAGGCGCTTGTCCTCGCGGCGGATCACCATCAGCATCTTGGCGTGTACCTTGTAGCCGAATACCCCGTATACCACGTGCGCGCCGGCATCTTCCAGATGGCTGGCCCAGCTGATGTTGGCTTCTTCGTCAAAGCGGGCCATCAGTTCCAGTACCACCGTTACCTGCTTGCCGGCACGGGCGGCGGCAATCAGCGACTCCATCAGTACCGAGTCGGTACCGGTGCGGTATACCGTCATCTTGATGGCAACCACCTGCGGGTCGGTCGCGGCCAGGTTCAGCATGTCGATGACAGGCTGGAAGCTCTGGAAGGGGTGGTGCAGCAGGATGTCACCCTTGCGGATGGCTTCGAACAGCGGCTGCTTCTTGCCCAACTGGTCTGGCAGCGAGGGCACGAAGGGCGGGAATTTCAAATCCGGGCGGTCCACCAGATCCGGCACCTGCATCAGCCGCACGAGGTTGACCGGGCCGTTGACGCGGTAGACATCCTGCTTTTTCAGGTTGAACTGGGTGAGCAGGAATTCTTCCATGTGTGGCGGGCAGGTGTCGGCAATCTCCAGCCGTACTGCATCGCCAAACTGGCGCTGGTTCAATTCACCTTGCAATGCCGTGCGCAGGTTTTTCAGGTCTTCGTCTTCCACCGTCAGCTCGCTGTCGCGGGTAACGCGGAACTGGTAGCAGCCCTTTACCGTCATGCCCAGGAACAGCTCATGGACATGTGAGTGCAGGATGGAGGACAGGAAAACAAAGGTATGCGGGTGGCCGCTGCACACTTCCGGCGGCACCTTGATCACGCGCGGCAGAATGCGCGGTGCCTGCACGATGGCGATGTCGGACTGGCGGCCAAAGGCATCGCGTCCTTCCAGCTCCACGGCAAAGTTGAGCGACTTGTTCAGCACCTTGGGGAAGGGGTGGGACGGGTCCAGCCCGATGGGCGTGAGGATGGGCATCAGCTCGTTGCTGAAGAAATCATGCACCCATTCCTGTTGCTGTTCGGTCCATTCGTTACGGCGCAGGAAGATGATGTCTTCTTCACGTAGTGCCGGAAACAATACATCACTCATCACCGCGTATTGCTGGCGTACCAGCTCGTGCGAGGCAGACGAAATGCGCGCCATGATCTGGGCGGGCGTGGAGCCATCGGCCAGAATGCGTCCCGGTGTCAACTGGGCAGTTTCTTTCAGCCAGGCCATGCGCACTTCAAAGAACTCGTCCAGATTGGAGGAGACGATGCACAGGTATTTCAGGCGTTCGAGCAGTGGCAGGCTAGGGTCTTCAGCTTGGGCCAATACTCTGCGGTTGAATTCGATCAGGCCCAGTTCACGGTTAAGCAGCAACTCGTGGCTTTGTGACATACGGTTTTGCGCCAATGGTGATGAGGTGTGGAGACAAAAAAGCCCTCGCGCAGGAGGGCTTGAAACAATTACTGCTGCGGTGGCGTGTAGCCAGCCGGTGCATCGGCACCCTGACCGAAGAAGTAGGCATCCAGCTGTGCTGCCAGATACTGGCGGGCACGCGCATCGGCCAGGCTCAGGCGGTTTTCGTTGATCAGCATGGTCTGATAACGCAGCCAGCCTTGCCAGGCTTCCTTGGAGACATTTTCATATACACGCTTGCCAAGCTCGCCCGGCAGGGGCGGAAAGTCCAGACCTTCGGCCTCGCGACCCAGCTTGATGCAATTGACGTTTCTGGCCATTGCTAATCCTTGCAAAAATTGAACTGAATATACTTCAGTATTGTGTCACAACCATGACGCCCTTCCAACCATGCCGCCGATGTGGCAGGGATTGTTTTACAGCGGCTTGACGAATATCTTGGAGCGACGCTGGTTATTGTAGAAGGCCTGTCGGGCCTGTGGCAGCTGGCCGCGTCCGGCTTCGGCAAAGCCGCGCTCGACAAACCAGTGCGCGGTCTGAGTGGTTAGCACGAACAGCGCTTTCAGGCCACGGGTGCGGGCCTGGTATTCCACGTGCTTGAGCAGGGTTTCGCCAAAGCGGCCTTCACGCCGTTCCGGTGCCACGGCCAGGCAGGCCAGCTCGGCCATGCCCGCCTCGGGGAACACATGCATGGCTACACAGCCGTAGATCTTGCCATCATGTTCCAGCACCGAATACTGGGAGATTTCCATTTCCAGATGCTCGCGGCTGCGCTTGACCAGAATGCCCTGTTCCTCCAGCGGGCGGATCAGGTTCAGGATGGCGCCGATATCATCCACATTGGCATTGCGTACCTTGACCAGCGCATCGCGGGCAATCATGGTGCCGGTGCCGCCATTGGTAAACAGCTCGGCCAGCAAGGAGCCATCCTCATGATGGCTGACCAGATGCGCACGCGGAATGCCGTCGCGCGTGGCCTTGATGGCATAGGGCAGGTAGGCGGTGACATCGCGTTGCAGATGGCCGGCCTGCAGCAGGTCTTCAGCCTGCTGCGCGGTAAGCGAGCTGACAAACTGGCCCAGCTCGTTGGTGACGCCGCGCCCTTCAATCACGAAAATCAGTTTCTCGGCCTTCAGGGCCGAGGCCAGCTGGGCGGCCATTTCTTCCATGGTGAGGTTGAAGGCTTCGCCGGTGACTGAATAGCCCACCGGGGACAGCAGTACCAGTTCACCCGCAGCTAGCCGGGTATTGATGCCGTCCACGTCGATGCGGCGTACCTGGCCGGTGTACTGCATGTCCACGCCATCCAGCACGCCTAGCGGTTGGGCGGTGATGAAGTTGCCGCCGGCCACGCGCAAGTGCGAGCCGAACATGGGTGAGTTGGGCATGCCCATCGACAGCTGCGCTTCGATGCCGTGGCGGGTAGCACCACAGGCCTGCTTGACGATCTCCATGGTGCTGGCATCGGTCACTCGTCGGTCGCGGTGGAACAGCCGGTTCAGGCCGAAGCGCTTGAGCAGGGCTTCGATCTGGGGACGGATGCCATGTACCAGCACCACGCGTACGCCCAGACTGACCAGCAGGTTGATATCCTGCGACAGATTATGAAAACCGCCTTCCATCACGGCTTCGCCGCTGACTGCCAGCACGAAGGTTTTACCGCGGAAGGTATTGATGTAGGGGGCGGCTTCACGGAAGGAGAGGACAAATTCCCGGTTCAGCATTATTGGATAGGCTCCCGCCAGATAAGGACTTCGGAAGCGACAAGCCTAGCAGGAATAGGGCGGGAAGGGCAGGGCTTTTGCCGCTGGTCTGGGAGGGAGTGGAAATGAAAACAGCCACCACTGCACGGGGCAGGGTGGCTGTTGTGGCTGGTATCAATTGCCTTGTTTGATCAGGATTTGCTGAACCTTGAGGATGTTCAGGCCCTGGGACAGCTGGTAATCCTGTTTCGGATTCGGCTCGCGCGGATTTTCCGGACTGGCGTTCTTGTCTTCCTGCGGTTTCGGCGCTTCCTGTTTGATCACAGGTGCTACGGCCGGTTTGGCGGGCTTGGCCGATTTGGATGGTGTTTCATCACCATTCGGATTGGCCAGATGGTTTTCCAGATCCGCTTCACGCACGCGCAGTGCTTGGTCGGCAGCGGTCACGGTAGCGTCTTCCACCACCACGTCTGGCACGATGCCCTTGGCCTGGATCGAGCGGCCACTTGGCGTGAAGTAACGGGCAGTGGTCAGCTTGATACCGCCAGCGCTGCCCAGCGGCAGGATGGACTGTACCGAGCCCTTGCCAAAGGTTTGGGTGCCTACCAGTACTGCACGCTTGTGATCCTGCAGGGCACCGGCAACAATTTCGGATGCCGAGGCCGAGCCGCCGTTTACCAGCACCACCAGCGGTACCTTGTGGGTTTCCTGCGGCAGTACCGACAGCGGGTCCGGCATGCCTGGGCGGCCATAGTTCTGCGCCGAGGCAGTCAGCTTCATCTTGGCATCGGCGGTGCGGCCTTCGGTGTACACCACCAGCGCGTCCTTGGGCAGGAAGGCGGCGGATACCCCAACGGCGCTCGTCAGCAGGCCACCCGGGTCGTCACGCAGGTCCAGCACCAGGCCCTTGAGCGGCTGCTTGTTCTGCTTGGTCATGCTGGCCACGGCTTCGGCCAGGTTTTCGGTGGTGTGCTCCTGGAACTGGGTGATGCGCACATAGCCATAACCCGGTTCCAGTAATTTGGACTTCACGCTCTTGGTCTTGATGATGGCGCGGGTGATGGCAAAGACCAGCGGCTTGGTTTCGTTCTTGCGGGCAATGGTGAGCGTTACCTTGCTGCCGGGTTTGCCACGCATGCGCTTGACGGCATCGTTGAGCGACAGGCCTCGCACCGGGGTGTCATCGATCTTGATGATCAGGTCGCCGCTCTTGATGCCGGCTTTCTGCGCCGGGGTGTCTTCGATCGGGGAGACCACCTTGACCAGCCCGTCTTCGGCACCGATTTCGATGCCGAGGCCGCCAAACTCACCCTGGGTGCCTTCACGCAATTCCTTGAAGGCATCGGCATCCATGTAGTCGGAGTGCGGGTCCAGCCCGCTGAGCATGCCCTTGATGGCCTCGGTGATCAGCTTTTTGTCATCGACCGGGTCGACATAATCCTGCTTGATGCGACCGAATACTTCAGCAAAAGTACGCAACTCATTCAGCGGCAGTGTAGTAGGTTCTTTGCCGGCAAAAGCCTGCACGCTGAGGGTAAGGGCTCCGCCGGCCAGTGCGCCAGCGGCGAGCCAGGCAATTTTTTTCATGCGATGACTAGTCATGTTGTGTGTTGGTCTCCGATACCGCGGGTGGCTTAACGTACCCAGGTTTGCGGGTTGAGAGGTCGTCCCATATGCCGGATTTCAAAGTACAGGCCGGATTCGCCGCTGTCCAGTGCGCCAGTGTTGCCAAGTGTTTCGCCGGCTTTCACTGTGCTGCCCACGCCCTTGCCGATGGATGACAGGCCGGTGTACACCGTCAGGTAATTACCGCCATGATCCACGATCACGGCATTGCCGAATCCGCGCAGCGCATCAGCATACACCACGTTGCCGTCTGCCACTGCATGCACTGGCTGGCCGGGGGCAGTCTTGATGAAAACACCTTTCCAGGATGTGCCCTCGCTACGTGCGCTACCAAAGCGCCCTGCCAGCTGTCCGGATACCGGCATCTTCATGCGGCCCTGCAGACTGGTAAATGCTTTGCCGGCAGCACTGCTGTCTGCGACATCATCCACCGGCTTTTCTTGCGGTACCGGTACGGATTTCTTGGCGACCTCTGGCACTGGCTTGCCTTGCTTACGGGCATTTTCAGCCAGCTTGCGCCGACGTTCGTTTTCCTTTTTCGCTGCGAGTGCCGCAGCCTGGCGTGCCTTGCGTTCTTCGGCGGCCTTGCGGATGGCTTCCTGACGGCGGCGTTCGATTTCCTGGTTGATCTGGGCAATCAGGTTGGTCAGCCGTTTTTCATCTTCCTGCAGCTTGCCTAGCCGGCTTTGTCCAGCCTGGATTTCGCCGGATAGTTTGCTCAGTTGCGCTTGCTTGCTGGACTTATTGTTCAGTAAGGCGTTCTTTTCCCGATTTTTGTGGCTGGACAAGGCATCCAGCCGTGCCAGTTCTTGTTCCAGTTGGAAGGTTAGCGCTTCAAGCTCATGTTGGTGGCTGATCAGCTGCGTCACCATTTGCTGCTGTGCCTTGGCAATATGCTGGTAATACACCATGTCGCGCGAGGTCTGGTTCGGATCGTCGGCATTAAGCATCAGTTTCATGGCGTCATGGTCGCCATTCTTGTACTGCCTGGCCAGCATCTGCGCTACGCGCTGGCGGGTTTCTGCCAGTTTGTGTGCGGTTGCCTGTACTTGATGGCGCAGTTCGGCTAGTTGCTGTGCGGAGTTGTTCTGCTTGTTTTCCAGTTTGGCAATGGCCTGACTGGTTTGGGCAATGGCCTGTTCCGATTCCTGAATTGCGGATTTGGCTTCCTGCTGCACTACCTGCTTCTGCGCCAGGTCTTTTTTCAGACTGTCGATTTCCTTGCGGACCGATTGCAGGTTCTGTTGCTGTGGAGCAGTGGACAAGGGCGGGGAGGCGGGGGAGGGGGCGGCCTGGGCCGCGCCAGCCAGCAGGGCTAGCAGCAATATCGGTTTCATTCCATCTTCGCTTCGGATTACACCTGTTGCCAGCATGATAACAGGCCGCAGCAGGCTGGGCAGCTACATTGCCGGCCTGTGTTGCAGGCCGGCGTGAGCGCTTACTCGAAGTCGATTAGTGAGCGACCGGTCATTTCTGCCGGCTGGGGCAGGCCCATCATGGCCAGCAGGGACGGCGCGATATCACGCAGTGCGCCGCCATCCTTGATGTGAGCCTTGCGGCCAACATACAGGAAGGGCACCTTGTCCAGGGTGTGCTGGGTATGCGGCTGGTGATGTGCGGCATCGTACATCTGTTCGCAATTGCCATGATCGGCAGTGATCAGCACTTCACCACCAGCGTCTCGCATGGCTTCTACACAGCGCTTGACGCAGGCATCCAGCGTTTCTACCGCCTTGACTGCGGCATCAAACTTGCCGGTATGGCCCACCATGTCGCCATTGGCATAGTTGCAGATGATGGCTTGGTACTTGCCGGAAGCAATGGCTTCGACGATGTGGTCAGTCACCTGCGGCGCATTCATTTCCGGCTGCAGGTCGTAGGTGGCCACCTTGGGGGAGGGCACCAGGATGCGGTCTTCACCAGGGTAAACCTGCTCCTCGCCACCGTTGAAGAAATAGGTGACGTGCGGGTATTTCTCGGTTTCGGCAATGCGCAGCTGGGTCAGCCCCAGGCTGGCCAGATATTCGCCAAAACCGTTGCTGATTTTTTGCGGCGCATAGGCAACCGGGTTGCTGTAAGCCTCGCCGTATGAAGTCAGGGTGACAAAGGCGGCCAGTTTGGGTTGGCGGGCGCAGAAGCCATTGAAGGCCGGGTCGGTCAGCGCGCTGCTGAGCTGGCGTGCGCGGTCAGCACGGAAATTCATGAATATGGCTACGTCACCATCCTGCATCTTTACGGCTGCGCCAATGCCGGTTGCGGCAACGAATTCGTCATTCTCATCACGCGCATAGGCTGCGGCCAGTGCCTGCAGGCCGCTGTCGGCATGGTACAGGCCTTCACCTTCCACCAGCAGGCGATAGGCCGGCTCAACACGTTCCCAGCGCTTGTCGCGGTCCATGGCCCAGTAACGACCGGTAACCGAAACCAGACGGGCAGACGGGCAGCTTGCCAGCACTTCATCCAGGCGCTTGAGATAGGTTTCAGCGCTGCGCGGTGGCGTGTCGCGGCCATCCAGGAAAGCATGCACGTAAATATGCGGCACGCCGGCGGCCTGGGCTGCACGGATCAATGCGAAGATATGATTTTCGTGGCTGTGGACACCGCCATCGGACAGTAGTCCCATTACATGCAGTGCCGAGCCTGTTGCTTGCTGGATGGCCTGCTGCAGTACCGGGTTCTGGTCGAAACGGTTTTCGTCAATATCGCAGTCGATACGGCTGATATCCTGTTGGACAATCCGACCTGCGCCGATATTCAGGTGACCCACTTCAGAATTGCCGAACTGTCCCTTGGGCAGGCCGACATAGCCTTCTGAGGCATTGATCACGCCGTAGGGATATCGCTGTTTCAGAGCGTCCCAGGTGGGGGTGCTGGCATGCAGGATGGCATTGTCGTCACCTTCCAGCCGGTGTCCGAAGCCGTCGAGAATAAGGAGTAAAACGGGTGTGATAGCTGTCATGATGTCCACAATCAGAATATTAGAAATTCTTGATGGTATTGATTTTTTTAGTTAGTATTGTACCGTAGTCAAACCAATATAAATACGCATTGCAAACTACTTAGGAGCAGAGCTTGCTGTTCAACGATGACCAGATCGAACAGTCCTCGCGGGCAATGAAGGCGATGTCACATCCGTTGCGCTTGAAGATTATCTCGGTACTGGGCGACCAGGAAGTCAGTGTGCAGGACATTGTGGAGCAGGTGGGAACCTCGCAGAGCAACATCTCCCAGCATCTGGCGATCATGCGGGACAAAGGGGTTCTCCGGACGCGCAAAGATGCCAATCGGGTTTATTACCGCGTTGGCGATATCCGGACGCTGGAAGTACTGAAGATGATGCGCGAAGTATTCTGTGGTTTTGTCGACTGACCTTTCTGTTGGCAGTTACCTATCAAAAAAGGCCGCTCAGCGGCCTTTTTTACGTCTTACATACAAGGTTTTGTTCACGGTGGCTACGATGTCGCCGGTTTCGTCGCGGATATCCACTTTCAGCTCCGGCAAGTATTTCTCCCCACCGGCGGTGCGTTGTCGGATGTCCTGCAGCTGGTTTTCCTGCAGGCTGAAGCAGGCGCTCACCACGCCCTTGCCCGGCTTGTGATATTCGATTGCACCTGCCTTGTCCCACACCACGTAGTCGCGTCCTAGCGACTGCATCAGCATCAGCATGAAAAACGGATCGGTCATGGAGTACAGGCTGCCGCCAAAATGCACCCCGACATAATTGCGGTTGGTCAGCCCCAGGCGCAGCCGGACATCGATCTGCTTCCAGTCGGATGCGATGTGGCAAACTTTGATGCCGGCCCCGAGAAAGGGAGGCCATAGATTGATCAGGGTTTTGAGCAGGCGTGGGGATGGCTTCATGGTTGCATCATTCAAACGGTTGTTTGATTTGTATGCTCAACAAAAAGCCAATCCCTGTCAAGCCATGGCCTGGCTGCCTGCTTTCAGAAAGGTAGCTCGGGCTGTGCCCCTTGTGGATGATCAATCACGGCCTCGGTTACACCTTCTGCCAGCCGTAACTGTACTCTTTCCTGATTGAGCAGTTCTTGCGGGGATTTCACCGCGTGGCCATCGCTTTTTTGCACGATGGCATAACCCCTGCTTAGGACCGCCTCCGGATTCATCGCTTCCAGCGTGCTGCCATGTTGCAGCAAGGATTGCTGTCTTTGCTGCAGAGTCTGGCGCATGGCTCGCTGTAACTGCCTACCCAACTGGCTGAGCTGTTCTTGTTGTTGTGTCAGCTGCGGTTGGTGGCGTTGTAGCTGGCTGTTTGCCAGTTGCAGGCTGAAGCGGCGGCGGGCAAACAGGCTGTCCAGGCCGCGCTGCAGCCGACCCTTTGCCTGTTGCAGGCTCAGAGCCTGGCGCCGCAAGGTGTCACCGGGATGGTGAAGTCGGCGTGCCAGATAATCCAGTCGCTGGGATTTATCGACCAGCAGCCGTCCCAGCGCGCGCTCCAGACCGCGTTTGCCTTGGTCCAGCTGCTGTCTCAACTGTTCCTGGCTGGGCGAAACCAGCTCCGCCGCTGCCGTGGGTGTGGGGGCGCGTTGGTCGGCAACAAAATCGCAGATGGTGAAGTCGGTTTCGTGGCCAACCCCGCTGACAATGGGGATGCGGGATGCCGCTACGGCGCGGGCGACGATTTCCTCATTGAATGACCACAAGTCTTCAATGCTGCCGCCGCCACGGCAGACGATCAGTACTTCAACCTCCTGCCTTGCCGACGCCTGTTCGATGGCTGTTGCAATCTGGCGTGCAGCGCTTTCGCCCTGTACCTGGGCGGGGTAAAGAATGACCGGAATGCTGGGCATACGTCGCCCCAGCGTAGTGACCACGTCGCGCAGTGCTGCAGCCGCGGGGGATGTGACGATGCCTATGGCGGCGGGGTGGGTCGGGAGCGGGCGCTTGCGTGCAGCATCGAACAAGCCTTCCGCTTGTAGTTTGTTCTTCAGCTTTTCGAAGGCTTCATACAGGCGGCCCAGACCGGCGGAGCGCATGGTGTCGACGTTGATCTGGTAATCACCCCGAGCCTCGTACAGCGTCACCAATCCTTTGAGTTCCACCTGCATGCCTTCTGCCAGGCGAAACGGTAGCAGGGACAGTTTGTGGCGGAACATGACGCAGCGGATCTGCGCACCTGCGTCCTTGAGCGAGAAATAGGCATGGCCGGATGCTGCCAGTGTCAGGTTGGATATTTCCCCGCCAATCCACATCGGCGGCAAGCCTGACTCCAGCAGATCTCGCACCATGCGGTTGAGGGAAGAAACACTGATGACATCATTGGCCTTGCTATTGAAATTCATGCTTGTCAAGTCATCCACAGAAAAATATCCGGTTTTTGTCGATAGTAAATTGTCAGACAAAACTGGAGAGAGTGTTTATATACCGAATAAAATTATGTTAAAAAACAAATACCTGAGTGAGTTGTGCAAAATGAGGGCAATCAGGTGGAAAGGGCTTTGGATCTGAGTCTGGCTTGACTGTGCACAAGCTTATCAACAAAGTTATCCACAGCATCTGTGGATGTCATCAAATTTTCCTTAGAAAATCAAAACTTAGCGAATATTCTTGTACAGACTTGCGAAATGGCATTTTTTGCCGGGCTCAGATCGCGGGCCATGGTTGCCGAGAAGTCTGGCAACCGCTAAAGTTTAGCGTTTAGCTATAGCTTTGGAGAATGTTTCGTGTGGTCAATTGTTGAAGCGGCCGGCTGGCCGATCTGGACCATCATTCTGGCCTCGGTCATTTCGCTGGCCATCATCTTCGAGCGTCTGTTCAGTTTGCGCGCCTCGCTGATCGTACCGGAAGGATTGCTGGCGCAGACGGTAGCTGAATTCCGCCGTGCCGGCGCATCGTCAGAATTACTACAACTGCTGCAAAACCATTCGCCGCTGGGCAAGCTGTTTGCCGCCGGCCTGCGCAATGTCAGCGGCAGCCGTGAAGTGATGAAAGATGCCATCGAAGACGAAGGTCGGGTGGTGGCTCATCATTTGGAGCGTTTCCTCAATACCTTGGGGACCATCGCCGCCATGGCACCGCTGCTGGGTTTGCTGGGCACCGTGATCGGCATGATCGAAATCTTCGGTTCCCAGGCTCCTGGCGGTTCCAGTAACCCGCAGCAGTTGGCGCATGGTATTTCCATCGCGCTCTACAACACGGCATTCGGCCTGATCGTGGCCATTCCCAGCATGATGTTCTATCGCCACTTCCGCGCCCGCGTGGACGGCCTGCTGGTGGAGATGGAGGCCCAGGCGGTGAAGCTGGTGGAAGTGGTGCATGGCGAACGCCAGAATGGTAGCCAGCCATGAATTTCCGTCGCGGCCGGCAGCGCGAGGAGCCGGAAATCAACTTCATTCCCATGATCGACCTGCTGTTGGTGATTCTGATTTTCCTGATGGTCACCACCACCTATTCGAAATTTGCCGAGATGAAAATCAACCTGCCCAGTGCGCAGGGAGAAACCAGCCAGCAGGTAGCGGCACCGATTACGGTGGCGGTGGCGGCCAGCGGTGAAATGGAAATTGACGGACGCAAACTGGCTGCCGGTGACAAGGCAGCACTGCAGGCGCAGCTGCGCGATGCGGCGGCAGGCAAGAAAGACCCGGTTGTGGTGGTGAATGCAGATGCCAAGGCGACGCACCAGTCGGTGGTCAGTGTCATGGAGGCGGCGCGTGCAGCAGGTTTGACGCAGTTGACCTTTGCCACGCAGAACATCACGCCGTGAGCCGGATCAGTCAGCGTATCGAGCGCCACTGGTATCAACCGGTATGGTGGCTGACAGCCCTTCTGGCTCCGCTGGAAGGGCTATTTGCACTATTGTCCACCTTACGCCGGCTGGCTTATCGCCACGGCGTGTGGCGCAGCCATCAACTGCCGGTTCCTGTTGTCGTCATCGGCAATATCAATGTCGGTGGTGTAGGCAAGACGCCGTTGACGCTCAGCCTGCTGGCCGAGCTGCAAGCCTGCGGCGTCAGGGTGGGCGTGATCAGCCGTGGCTATGGTGGCAACCATCGGCAAGCAATGCTGGTCACGGCTGATAGCTCTGCAAGTGTGGTGGGCGACGAACCCTTGCTGCTGGCGGCCAGCGGCGTGCCGGTGGTGGTTGGCCGGGACCGGGTGGCCGCAGGCATGCACTTGTTGCGCCTGTACCCCGAAACACAGCTGATCCTGACCGATGATGGCCTGCAGCATTATCGTTTGGCCCGCACGCTGGAGCTGGTGGTGCTGGACGGGCGGCGCGGGCTGGGTAACGGACACCTGTTGCCCGGTGGCCCCTTGCGCGAGCCTGCCAGCCGCCTGGCCAGCGTTGATGCCGTTGTGGTCAATGGTCATGGTGCCGACTTGCCCTTGCCGGCAGACTTGCCGCGTTTTGACATGCAATTGCAGTGCGGGATGTTGCAATCGCTGGCGCAGCCTGAGCGTTATTGCTCGCCAGATGATTTTGCCGGGCAGCCGGTGATTGCGCTGGCTGGCATCGGCCACCCGGAGCGTTTTTTCCAAACCTTGCAACAGCAGGGCCTGACCTTGCAGCAATGCCTGCATTTTCCCGATCATCATGTTTTCAGCGCTGCCGATTTGCCTGACGGCGACAGTCCCGTCATCGTCACCAGCAAAGATGCGGTGAAATTGCGGGGAGTGATTCATGATGCGGCGCAGCGTGCTAGACTATGGGTCCTGCCGGTTGCGGCACAGCTGACGCCGGACCTTGCCGGCTGGCTACTTTCCCGATTGAAGATACGACATGGACGCTAAATTTCTGGACATCCTGGTGTGCCCGCTGTGCAAGGGCCCGCTGGTATTCGACAAGACCCGGCAGGAACTGATCTGCAAGGGCGATCGTCTGGCTTTCCCGATCAAGGACGGCATCCCGATGATGCTGGAAACCGAAGCCCGTGAGCTGGCGGCGGAAGAAGAAGTGAAATGAACGGTTTTTCCGTCGTCATTCCGGCACGCATGGCGTCCAGCCGTTTGCCGGGCAAGCCGCTGGCCGACCTGGCCGGCAAGCCCATGGTGGTGCGCGTTGCCGAACAGGCTGCCCGCAGCCAGGCAAGCCAGGTGGTGGTGGCGACGGATCACCACGACATCCTGCAAGCCTGTGCCGCGCATGGCATCGAAGCGGTGATGACGCGGGAAGATCACGCCAGCGGTACCGACCGTCTGGCTGAAGTGGCGCAGCGCATGCAATGGCCGGCCGAACAGGTGGTGGTGAATGTACAGGGCGATGAGCCCTTGATCGACCCGGCCCTGATCGACAAGCTGGCGGCACTGATGGCTGAAACCGGGGTGCCAATGGCAACGGTAGCGCACCCGTTTCATGCCGCACAAGACATGTTCAACCCCAATGTGGTCAAGGTGGTGCTGGACCATGCTGGGCGGGCCCTGTATTTCAGCCGGGCGCCCATTCCCTATGCCCGTGACGCGTTTGCACACGATACAAGCGTCCTGCCCGCCGACCTACCGGTCCTGCGGCACATCGGCATGTATGCCTATCAGGCAGGTTTTTTGCAGACCTACAGCGCATTGAGCCCGGCACCTCTGGAGCAGTTTGAAGCACTGGAACAGCTGCGCGTGTTGTGGCATGGCTACCCCATCATGGTGGCCACTGTGCGTGAAGCACCCGCTGCCGGTGTGGATACGCCGGCCGATCTGGAACGGGTGCGTGCCGTACTGGCCGGATGCTGAGCGCCGGGCAAGGCCGCAATGCAAGACGGTCGATGAACACCAATCACAATAAACGACATACAAACTGACGGGAGTAATTATGCGATTGATTCTGTTGGGCGCTCCGGGCGCAGGCAAGGGTACCCAGGCAAACTATATCCGCGAGGAATTCGGCATTCCGCAGATTTCCACTGGCGACATGCTGCGTGCAGCCGTCAAGGCCGGCACGCCGCTGGGTCTGGAAGCCAAGGCCATCATGGATGCAGGTGGTCTGGTACGCGATGACATCATCATCGGTCTGGTGAAGGAGCGTATTGCTCAGGACGACTGTGCCAAGGGTTTCCTGTTTGATGGTTTCCCGCGCACTATTCCGCAAGCCGAGGCCATGATCGCTGCCGGTGTGGATATCGACTTCGTAGTGGAAATCGACGTACCTGATGCCGCTATCATTGAGCGCATGGCTGGTCGCCGTGTGCATCTGGCTTCCGGCCGTACTTACCACATTACCTTCAACCCGCCGAAAGTGGCTGGCAAGGATGACGAAACCGGTGAAGACCTGATCCAGCGTGATGATGACCACGAAGACACCGTGAAGAAACGTCTGGCGGTGTATCACGAGCAGACCGAGGTTCTGGTTGGCTTCTATGGCCAGCGCGCTGCCAGTGGCGATGCCAAGGCACCCAAATACGTCAAGATCGACGGCACTCAGCCGGTTGACGTGGTGCGTGGCAATGTGCTGAAGGCACTGGCTGTCTGAGCGACAGTTTTTGCTGCCGATGTGACAAAGCGGGCTACGGCCCGCTTTGTTTTTGTATACTGCTTCTTATTGCCAAGGCGGCTGCAATGACTTGTTTTGCCGGATTTTGCCGCAAACTATCTATTGCCTTGCAGGAACTGCCTGCAAGCGGGTGCTGCCCAAGCAGCTGTCCGGATATACGGCGATGCCGCTGACCGGATCACATGGTCGCAGTGAGAAGAGAGAAATACATGTATTACGGAGAGCGCTTTAACGGCATTTCCCACCTGATTGGTACCGTGCTGGCAATCACCGGGCTGATCAGCCTGGTGTATGTGGCTGCCGAGCAGGGAGACCCGTGGAAGATCGTCAGCTTCAGCCTGTATGGCACGACACTGGTGCTGCTGTATCTGGTTTCCACCCTGTACCACAGTGCAAAAGGGCGGGCTAAGGCAATTTTGCAGAAGTGCGACCACTCAGCCATTTATCTTCTGATCGCAGGCAGTTATACGCCGTATTGTCTGGTCACGTTGCGCGGAGCCTGGGGCTGGACGCTGTTTGGTCTGAGCTGGGGGCTGGCCATTTTCGGTATTGTCCAGGAGCTGACACTGGGCCGGCGGACTCGTCTGCTGTCGATGATTCTATATGTGGTAATGGGTTGGCTGGTGGTGATTGCCATGCAGCCGCTGATTGCGGCCATGTCGTGGGGCGGCTTGTTCTGGCTGGCGCTGGGCGGCCTGATCTACAGCGTAGGCATTTATTGGTTTCTCAATGACGAAAAAATCCGTCACGGTCATGGTATCTGGCATCTGTTTGTGATGGGCGGCAGCATTTGCCAGTTTGTCAGCGTGATGTTCTACGTTGCCTGAGTGTTGCCCATGCATTGAAAAAGCCGCCCTGGTCTGTCAGGGCGGCTTTTTTTGTGCTGGCTGGTGCTACAGCTCGAAGGGCAGGCGTTTTTCTTCCACCAAAGTACACAGGGCGGTAACCACGACCGGGTCAAACTGGCTACCGGCGCGGCTACGGATGTAGTCCAGTGTTTCGGACAGTTCCCATGGCTCTTTATAAGGGCGCTTGTTGAGCAGGGCATCAAAGACATCGACAACGGCCACAATTCGCGCTGACAGGGGAATGTTCTGCCCCTGCAGTTTTTGCGGATAGCCATTGCCATCGAAGTGTTCATGATGACCGCCAGCAATTTCAGAACCGAGCGACAAATAGCTTTGTCCTTCCACCATCTGCGCGGATTTGGCCAGGATGTGTGCACCGATGCTGGCATGTTGTTCCATGATGCGGCGTTCATCCGGGTCCAGTTTGCCGGGCTTGAACAGGATGTGATCGGGCGTGCCGACCTTGCCCACATCATGCAGAATGCTGGCCATGCCAACCATGTCCATGAATTCTGCGGTCAGCAGTTCCAGATAATGGCCGTTGTCGCGGATTTCACCGGCAATGGCATGCGTCAGTTTCTGTACGCGCTGAACATGAGCACCGGTATCGGTGTCACGGTATTCGGCCAGGGCGGCCAAGGCCACCACAGTGGCTTCCTGGGAGTGGCGCAGCTGGTTGTAGAGATAGAGATTGTCGTAAGCGGATGAAATGCGCTGGCAGAATACCTCCAGTAGATTGCGTTCCACATCGTCCAGCGGCCAGGGCGGAGTGAAGTGGACGGCAAACTCCCTGCCGTTTTGCGCAGTGATGCACAGTACATCGTAGGGATGCTGGTAGATATTGCGCTTTTCCTGCAAGGCTAGGCGAATGGCCTGGGCCAGCTCCGGGTAGTCGTCCAGGCTGCCTTTTTCCAACAGGCTTTCATAGGCACCAGCTGCTGCCAGGATTTCCAGCAGCGGCCTGCCGGTCATGTCCGGTGTACTTTCCACGCATAGTATGCCATCGGTGCCGACATCCAGAATCGCGCTGATCTGCTTGAGTACGCCGGAAGCGAACTCTTTCAGCGAGAACATTTGGTATAGGTCCGCGGCGCCTTCCAGAATCTTGGCCAGTCCCTGGCGGTTTTTCTCGATGGTGATCAGGTTCTCGTAGGCGCGTAGCGAGGCAATGACGGTAGTGAACAGCTTCTGTACCGTCAGCTCGGTCTTGGTCTTGTAGTCGTTGATATCGTAATTGAGGATGACCTCCTGCTCCGGTGCCTGGCCGGGCTGGCCGGTACGCAGCACGATGCGGGTGGTACCTATCTGCATTTCTTCACGGATGCGGCGTACCAGCCGCAGGCCGGCATCATCGGTTTCCATCACCACATCCAGCAGAATCAGTGCGATATGGTCATGTTTGAGCAGCATTTGCTGCGCTTCGGCCGCCGAGTAGGCACTGAGCAGTTCCAGCCCGCGTTCTTTGTATCGGATGTTGCGAATGGCCAGCGCCGTGGCACTGTGTACATCGGGTTCGTCATCGACGATCAGGATTTTCCAGGGACGCTTATACTGTGGTTGCTGGCTTTCCTGTTCCGCAGGGTCGTCCTCCAGCAGCCAGTTGTCATCGTTATCCTGTTGCTGGCTCATTCCCTTGCCTCCTTGTGCGGAATTTCCGGAGCAATACACGGCATGGTGATGGTAAAGGTGCTGCCCTTGCCGGGTTCGCTATGAACTTCTATGGTACCGCCCAGTCGTTGCCGGATGATGTTGTACACGATATGCAGACCCAGTCCGCTGCCACCGCTGCCGCGGCGGGTGGTGAAGAAGGGGTCGAAGACGCGGTTGAGATTTTCGGTGGGAATGCCTTTACCATCATCCTTGACGCTGAGGCGGATTTCGCTGTTGCTGCAGCGTTCTGCATGAATGTGGATGGAGCCGCCGGGCTTTTCGTCAAATCCGTGCACCAGTGCATTGACCAGTAGATTGGTGACAACCTGTGATACTGCTCCGGGGTAGCTGTCCAGCAGCAGGTCGTCTTCGCAGTCGATGGAAATGCTGGTTTGTGAACGCTTGAAGCGTGGCTTCAGGCTGGTGACGATTTCATTGAGATAGTCGTTGAGCTGGAAGTCGCGGCGCTGCTCGCTGGTCTGGTCGACTGCCACCTGTTTGAAGCTGTGAATCAGGTTGGCTGCGCGTTCGGCATTGGACAGTATCAGTTCGCAACACTCCTTGGCCGTATCCAGATACGCCTGGAAGTCACTTTTCTTGACGCCGCCGTTGTCCAGTTTTTCGGTGATATGCAGGGTGGTGGTGGCAAGATGGGAGGCCGTGGTCAGGGTAATTCCCACCGGGGTGTTAATCTCGTGGGCTACGCCAGCAACCAGGCTACCCAGCGAGGCCAGTTTTTCGGTTTCAACCAGGGTCTGTTGGGTTTGTACCAACTGGCGCAGCGCCTGCTCGGCATTGTCCCGTTCCTGGCGCGCTTGCGCCTCGGCACTGGTACGCATGGCAAGATCGGCCGAGATACGGTCGACAATGCGGTTGAAACTGTGGGTGACCGCACCGAACTCATCCTGGGTTTGCTGTTCCAGTCGCAATGATTTTGCATCGTCGCTGCTGGCAGCCTGATTCAGTGCTTCCTGCAGCCGCTTAAGTGGATCAAAAACAAAACGGTTCAGGTTGTAGGTCATCACAATGAAGATGAGACCGTCCAGAATCAGGATTTCCACCAGGATTTCCAGCAAGTGCATGCGCTGGCGGTGTTCCAGCTGGCTACGGGAAAGATAGACGGTGGCAGTTCCAAGCTTTTCCCGGTTCTGGTAGATGATGGGGATGTTCAGCACATCATCGCTGCTGGGCTTTTCTGCCGGTGCCATATCACGCAATGTGGCGTTGTCGGTATTGCGGCTTCGACCGATATTCAGCCCGGCATCGCCGGTGATGCGAATGGCAAGTACGGAACTCCAGCCCAGCTCGGCATCCAGAGTAAGGCGGGTATAGGAGTCATCCATCTGCCATACACCATGTGGCAATGACAGCGATAGACGCGCTTGCAGCGATGCGCGCTGAGCCTGGTAGTCTTCTTCGTCCTGACTGCGGTTTTGCTTGTACGACAACAGTCCGGTGATGGCCACAATCACCGTTACCCCTATCATCAGCCAGAGCCTGAGCTTGGATTTGATGCTATTCATTGCTTTTATTATCCTTTTTGCCCTGCTTAATCCTAGGAAGTCTTCCTGGGAAATGCCACTTTTGCTTGTCAGGCATGGTGTCATCGCTTTGATGAGACTGTCACGGCAATCCAGTGCCAAATGCATAATTTACTGGCTTACGGTTGCAAATAGCACCACATTATTTGAATTGTGGCTAGGGAATCACACGTTTTTGCTGGGGTCAGGTTGAGGGTTAACACATTGCTGACTGATTGCCACCGGGCGGTGCTGTCGACCCAGCCGCAGTCTGGGCAGTTTCTGCAGCAATAGCCCACCCAGGATCAGCGCCAAACCCAGCAAGGTCGACGGCAGTATCTGCTCTCCCACGATAAAGTGAATCAGACCCAGCGAAAGCAGGGGGGAGAGGAAAATCAGATTGGCGATCCGCGCTGTACTGTTGGTGAGTTTCATGGCACTGAGCCACAAGACAAAGGTAAAACCCATTTCCAGAGCTCCGACATATGCGGCTCCCGCCAGTCCTTGCCATGCGACAGCATGCAGTTCACCGGTTATGGCACAGAACAGCAGGCTTAGCGGCAGTGAGAGCAGAAAATTGAGTGCCAGCCCCAGTATGGGTTCGCGCTGGTCCCGGGCATTAAGGACCCAGTAGGTGGCCCACAGCAGAGTGGATGCCAGTGCATAGCCTACACCGGCCAAACTGGAAAAATGCAGGCTGAACAGCTGGCCATGGGTGCCGATAACCAGCACGCCCAGGTAGCAGATGACTGCGGCTCCCGCATCGTTCAGGCTCAGTTTGTGCTTGAGCAAGGGCACGGACAGCAGGGTCATGGTCAGTGCCCAGGTGTAGTTGATGGCCTGAGCCTCCTGCGCGGGAAGCAGCGCATAGGCCTTGAACAAGAGCAGGTAATAGACCAGCGGGTTGACTGTGCCCAGCAGGAGTGAGCGACGCCAGTGCTGGCGTATTGCCGGCAGCAGGCTGCTCAGGCGCCTCTGATATAGCAGGATGCCAAGCAGGCTGGCGGTAGAGGCAAGGCTTGCATACAGGACAAGCTGTGCAGGCGTCAGGTGCGCCAGGCTGATTTTGAAGGCAGTGGCCACCGTAGACCAGACAAGTACGGCACTCAGCCCGTACACATAGGCTTTCTTCTGTTGATGCAAAAGTTTTTCCTCCGGAAGAGCCGATCATTTTACCTAGGCTGGATTTCCGCAGGAAAAGTATTTCCATGGACAAAAGAGCAGCAAACGCTGCTACCCGACAGGATTTATGCGTTCAGCAAGCGGTTGAGAATGAGACTGCAGCGGTGGGCAGTGGCTGTGGCAGTCAGCCCGATGGGGCCACCGGTTTCCTGCTGGTATTCATCTCCGGCCATGCCATGTACCCGTACGGCAAGGCAGCATGCGGCCATGGCCGGCATGCCTTGTGCCAGCAGCGCGGCAATCAGGCCGCTCAGTACATCGCCTTGACCGGCAACTGCGAGCGCGGGGCCGCCGCTGGTATTGAGCTGATAAGGCTGACCAGCCGCCGCAATCAGCGTTCCGGCACCTTTGAGGATTACCAGGCAGTCGAAGCGGCTGACCAGCTGCTGAACTGCGGCAAGACGGTCTGCCTGAACCGTGGCTGTACTATTGCCCAGCAGGCGTGCTGCTTCTGCAGGGTGTGGCGTCAGGATAGTGTCGGCCTCACGCATGGCCAGCAGATCCTGCAGCTGGGCATCGCTTGCCAGCATGTTAAGGGCATCCGCATCCAGCACCAGCGGCAGAGGAGATGCCAGCGCATGTTCCAGCCATTGTCTAGCCTGCCTGCTTTGCCCCAGTCCCGGGCCGGTGGCAAGCACATCGCAGTCGGGTTGGCTGTGCGGTTGCCGTGCATCATGCAACATCAGCTCCGGGCAGGATGTATCTGCCGCAAGGCGGCCATCCAGCGCCAGTACATGGACTTTGCCGGCACCACCGGCCAATGCTGCTCGGCCGGCAAGCAGTGCCGCACCCAGCATGCCTTCGCTGCCACCGATGATGGCAACCGTGCCATGACTGCCCTTGTGGCTGTCGCGACGGCGTTGCAAAGCTTGTGCACCTTGCCGGTTCAAATAGCCTTCCGGGGCAGGTTGGAGGGCCGGGGGACAGTCCAGGGTGGCCAGTTCTACCTGCCCGGCATGGTCTGCTCCAGCGGAATAAAACAAGCCTGGTTTGTGGCAGAGAAAAGTCAGGGTATGCGTGGCGTGAATACAGGCTTGCTGTACCTGACCGGTGTAGGCGTTCAGACCGCTTGGGCAGTCCAGCGCCAATCGCTGGCAATCAAGTTGATCCAGCTGGTGGATCAGGGCCAGCCACTTGGTATCCAGGGGACGACTAAGTCCGATGCCAAACAGCCCGTCAATCAGCAATGCCGGAGCAGGGGCGTCCGCTGCAAGTTGCTGCAAGGGAATGCCACCGGCACTGCGCAAGGCCAGGTAGGCTTGCTGCGCCTGCGGGCTGGCGGGCATTTGCGGCATCAGGATATCTAGGCTGTAGCCCTCCTGCATCAGCAGCAGGGCAGCGTACAGGGCATCGCCGCCGTTATTGCCGGGGCCGGCTGCCACCAGAATACGCGCACCGGGTGGCAGATGCCGTCGGGTCCATGCCGCTGTGGCGCGTGCTGCGCGCTGCATCAGGTCAAGGCCCTGTAATTCGGCCTCTATCTCCAGACGGCGCAAGGCCGGCAGACTCCATAATGCATCTTGCAGCATGTTTTACTCCTTTACGGACTCTCCCCAGCGTGGCATCAGGCTGTGCGGGACACGCAACTGGTCGAGAATGCGTGCCACCACAAAGTCCACCATGTCGTCGACGCTGGCTGGATGGGTGTAAAAACCGGGTGATGGCGGCAGGATGACAGCGCCAAGCCGCGCCAGTTTCAGCATGTTTTCCAGATGGATGACCGACAGCGGGGTTTCTCGCGGTACCAGAATAAGCTTGCGGCCTTCCTTGATGCTGACATCGGCAGCACGTTCAATCAGATTGTCGCTCATGCCATGGGCGATGGCCGCCAATGTACCCATCGAGCAAGGGCAAACCACCATGGCGTCAGCCGGATTGGAACCCGATGCCACCGGGGCAAACCACTCTTCCCGACCGAATACGGCCAGTTGCCCGGCTTTTGCCCCGCTACGTTGTTGCAGCCATTGTGCAACTTCGGCAGGGCGTGAGGGCAGATGCAAGTCCATTTCCTGCTTGGCGACAATTTGTGCGGCTTGGGAGTACAGCACCCATACGCGTACGCCTGCGCTGATGAGGCTATCAACCAGGCGCAGGCCATAGGGCAGGCCGGAGGCACCAGTAAGGGCAACGGTGACGGTTTGTGGGGTTTGCATCAGTATTTCCATGTGCTGTCAGCTGGCTATCCCGTCTGGATCTTGCACGGATTGAGCCAAAGATGTGCAGCCTGCCAGCAGGCGGATCAGGACTCGCGGAACAACTGACGATGGCGAATCAGAACCTGTTCGGCCGGAAAGGCACGCGACAGTTGTTCGGCAATGTAGACCGAACGGTGCTGGCCACCGGTACACCCGATGGCGACGGTCAGATAGCTACGGTTTTCACGGCTGAATTCGGGCAGCCATTTGGCGATCATGCACCTGATGTCTTCAGCCATTGCCGCGACCAGCGGCTGCTGACCGAAAAAGTCGATGATGGGCTGGTCGCGTCCGGTGAAGGGGCGCAGCGCCGGGTCGTAGTAAGGATTGGGCAGGCAGCGTACATCAAACACAAAATCGGCATTAAGCGGTACGCCGTGCTTGAAACCGAAGGATTCGAAAATAATGGTCAGCCGGCTGCTGTCTGCTTCCACCAGTTGCTTGATAGCGGTTTTCAGTGCGTTGGCAGACAGCTCGCTGGTATCAATGCGGATACCCATTTCCTGAATGCTGGCCAGCAGTTCCTGTTCGAGCTGAATGCATTCTTCCACGGTGGCACCGATACCAGACAGCGGATGGCGACGGCGGGTTTCGGAAAAACGCTTGACCAGGGTTTCGGGTTTGGCTTCCAGAAACAGCAGTCGCACATCCACGCCCTGCTGGCGCAGCTTGTGCACTTCATCCGGCAATGCACCCAGCGACGGGCTGGAGCGGGTATCCACACTGATGGCAATCTGCTTGTAGCCATAATCGGCATAGAGCGACATGGCTTCATGCAGCATGGTGGCCGGCAGATTGTCCACGCAGTAGAAGCCGGAATCCTCCAGGGCGCGCAGGGCGATGGACTTGCCGGAGCCGGACAGGCCGCTAATCAATATCAGGCGCATTTTCCTGATCCCTGAGGAAGTTGGTGTGGCGTTCAATGAATTCACGGGTACTGTCGATGCCGCGCAGCTGCAAGATGTAATTGCGCACTGCAGCTTCGACCAGTACCGCCAGGTTACGGCCCGCAGCAACCGGCAATACCACCTTGCGTACGGTGACGCCGATGATGTCCTGGGTTTCCGACTGGATATTCAGCCGGTCCAGTGCCTGCATTGCCTGATCGTTGGCCTTGACCAGGTGGATAATCAGTTTTAGCACTTTTTTCGGGCGAACTGCAGTTTCACCGAATATGGTGCGGATGTTCAGAATGCCAAGGCCACGAACTTCCAGAAAGTCACGCAGCAGTGGCGGGCAGCGGCCTTCCAGAGTTTCCGGGCCGATGCGATAGAGTTCGACGGCATCATCTGCCACCATGCCATGGCCACGGGAAATCAGTTCCAGTGCCAGCTCGCTCTTGCCCATGGCCGAGTCGCCCATGATCAGCACGCCGATTTCCAGCACGTCGAGAAAAACCCCGTGCAGTACGGTGGATACCGCCAGCGCGCGAGCCAGATAGATGCGCAGTACATCCATCAGGTAGGGGCTTTCCAGCGGTGTGCTCATCAATGGCACATTATGGGTGTGGCAGTAATCGCGCAGCAGTTTGGGTACTTGCTGGCCATTGGCTACCATCACCACCGACATGGTCTTGTGGAACAACTGGTCCAGCGCCGTTTTGGCGGCAGACTGTTCCAGCCGGTTCAGATAATCGACCTCAGCCAGGCCCAGAACCTGGACCCGGTTGGGGTGGATGAAGTTGAGGTGGCCTACCAGCGCCAGTGTCGGGCGTTGTTCATCATTGCCGATGGGGCTGTCCGCGCCGCCGGTTCCTGCAACCCAGGTCAGGTTGAGCTTTTGCTGATTGTCCTGATACAACCGGCGCACGGTAATGCTAGGCATTGTTGGTATTCCATCCGGTAAGCAGCTGGTATAGATCGGCACGCGATGGCGCACTCAGCAGTTGCTCACGCAATTGTTTGCTGGAGAAAAGCTGGGCCAGTTCTGACAGAACCTGCAGATGCAGATCAGTTGCCTGCTCCGGAACCAGCAGTACAAACAGGCTTTGCACGGGCTTGCCGTCCGGGGCATCGAAAGGGATGGGGTTTTTCAGGCGGATGAACACGCCTGCAGCTTCCTTGAGCCCTCTGGCCCGGCCATGCGGAATGGCCACGCCCTGGCCCAGGCCGGTGGAGCCCAGTTTTTCCCGGGCAAACAGGCAGTCGAAAATTTCACTGCGCGCAATGCCGTGGGTATTTTCGATAAGGAGGCCCACCTGCTCGAAGACACGTTTCTTGCTGGCGACATCCAGGTCCGGAAGAATGTGGTCCTGTGTCAGGATTTTGCCAATCAGGCTCATAGGAATGTATGCACACGGCTACAAAAACTGGCCAATTCTACGTTGCCTTCATCAAAATGAAAAAGGCTCCGTGCAAATAAAAACGGGAACCCGTGGGTTCCCGCATCGTCGGTCAGGTGATTACAGGGATGCTTCCGGCTGAACTTGCGGAGTTGCGCGGTGTTCGCTCTGTTTTTCCTTGTGCTTGAGTACCTGTCGATCCAGCTTGTCCATCAGCGCATCGATGGCAGCGTACATGTCGGAGTCGGTGGCTTCTACGTGGATATCCTTGCCGGAAAGATGAACGTTGACTTCCGCTTTCTGTACCAGCTTGTCCACCGACAGGGTGACGGTGACGTCGATCACGTGATCGACATGGCGGGTGATACGTTCCAGCTTGCTTTCCAGAAATTCACGGATTGCCGGGGTTACTTCGAGGTGGAGACCGGTTACTTTGAGGTTCATACCCTAACTCCTTCTTGTGTTGACTGCCCGGTCGGGTCGGCCGGGCGAGCGGATATTCTTCAAGACACGCTTTACAGTGCCTTGCGCAGATTGACCGGCGGTATCTGCATAGCTTCACGATACTTCGCAACGGTGCGTCTTGCAACCTGTATCCCTTGCTTGCCCAGTTCGTCGGCAATGGCGCTGTCCGAAAGCGGCTTGGCTGTGTTCTCACCATCGATCATGCGACGGATATGGGCCTTGATGGCGGTGGCTGAGCATTCGCCGCCGCTGTCGGTTTCCAGTGCGCTGCCGAAAAAGTATTTCAGTTCGAACAGGCCGCGAGGGCAGAGCAGGTATTTCTGGGTGGTGACGCGTGACACCGTGGATTCATGCAATCCCAGCTCGTCTGCAATGTCACGCAGGATAAGCGGGCGCATGGCCACTTCACCGTGTTCAAAGAACGCTTGTTGCCTTTCGACTATAGCTTCTGACACTTTCAGAATGGTGTCAAATCGTTGCTGGATGTTCTTGACCAGCCACTTGGCTTCTTGCAGGCGACCGGTCAGTTCGCCTGCTGCGCTGCGGTTTTCCGACAGCATCTGGGCGTACAGCTGGTTGACGCGCAAGCGCGGTACCGCCCCGTTATTGAGTTCGGCCACCCAGTGACCGCGGCGTTTGCGTACGGTGACGTCCGGGATGACATAGTGCACGTCTTCGCCGCCGAAACCGGCGGCGGGGTGGGGAGTCAGTCGGGCGATCAGTTGCTGTGCCTGGCGGATGGCTTCGTCATCCGCGCCCAGTATGCGCTTGAGGCGGGTGTAGTCCCGATTGCCGAGCAAGCTGAGGTGCTCTGCCACGATCTTGCATGCCAGGGCATGGCCAGGCTCTTGGTGCGGCAGGCGAGCCAGCTGCAGGCTGAGTGATTCGGCAAGGCTGCGTGCGGCAATGCCTGCAGGGTCGAACTGCTGCAGCAGGCGCAGGCCAACCATCAGTTCGTCGCATTCCAGTTCCAGTTCCAGCGGCAGATTGCTGGCCAGTTCTTCCATGTCGATGGTGAGAAAGCCGTTATCGTCCAGTTCTTCAATCAGCAGCTGTACGATGGCCTGATCCCTGGTGGGCAGCGTCAGCTCCCCCAACTGGGCCAGCAGATGTTGGCGCAGGCTGACCGGGCAGGGGACATTCAGCATGGGGTCGAACTCATCGTCACCGTCGTTGCGCCGGC
This sequence comes from Aquitalea denitrificans, assembly GCF_009856625.1. Taxonomy (GTDB): domain Bacteria; phylum Pseudomonadota; class Gammaproteobacteria; order Burkholderiales; family Chromobacteriaceae; genus Aquitalea; species Aquitalea denitrificans. Next base: position 3,555,692 of record NZ_CP047241.1, on the reverse strand, counting down.
TGCCACTGCCCCAGTCGGTCAGCTCGCCGCTGCTTTCGCTGTGGCTGTCATTGTCGCTGCTGTCGGATGTGGGGGTGGTTGATTCTTCGTTGCTGCTGGCGGACTCGGTGGCGGGGCCTTCCTGCGCGGGCAGGTCGTCGCCGCGTTCCAGCATGGGGTTGTCCAGCAGGAAGCGCTCTACCTCGGTTTGCAGGTCAAGCGTGGACAGCTGCAGCAGCTTGATCGACTGCTGCAGTTGTGGAGTGAGGGTGAGTTGCTGTGAAACCCGGAGCTGTAATGACTGTTTCATGGTTTACAGGTGGAAGTGCTCGCCCAGGTAGACCTGGCGCACTTTCTCGTTGTTGACCAGTTCTTCCGGTTCGCCGGATGCCAGTACCGAGCCATCGCTGATGATGTAGGCCCGGTCGCAGATGCGCAGGGTTTCCCGGACATTGTGGTCGGTTATCAGTACGCCGATGCCACGCTGTTGCAGGAAAGTGATGATTTTCTGGATGTCGATCACGGCAATCGGGTCGACGCCGGCAAAGGGTTCGTCAAGCAGGATGAAGCGTGGGCGGGTGGCCAGTACCCGGGCAATTTCCACCCGGCGTCGCTCGCCGCCGGACAGGGCCAGCGCATTGCTTTCGCGCAGATGAGCGATGTTGAGGTCGTCCAGCAGCAGGCTCAGTTCCTTCTCCAGCTTGTCGCCCTTGTAACCGGCAATTTCCAGCACTGCGGTAATGTTTTCCTCTACCGTCATCTTGCGGAAAATGGAGGCTTCCTGCGGCAGATAACCCAGGCCAAGGCGGGCGCGCTGATGGATGGGCAGATGGGTGATGCTGCTGCCATCCAGCGTGATTTCGCCTTCATCGGCACCGATCAGCCCGACAATCATGTAAAAACTGGTGGTTTTGCCGGCACCGTTCGGGCCAAGCAAACCGACGACTTCTCCACTCTGGATCTGCAAGGCGACGTCTTTGACCACCGTGCGTTTCTTGAAGCGCTTTTTCAGCCGCTCCACTTTAAGGATGCTGGGGCCGCTCATTGCGCGCTTCCGTCGGTTTTTTTGGCGGCAGGGGTGTTGTCCCTGGGCTTGGGCTGGATGATGGCAGTGACACGGCCACCATTGCTGCTGGCCCCGCTGCTGACGTCATACATTTCGGTTTCGGTGTTGTAGGTAATCACATTGCCGATGACCAAATCGTTGCCACGCTTGACGCGGGCGTTGCCGGTCAGCACTGCGGCGTGGGTGACGGTGTTGTAGTCCAGCTGGTTGGCCTGGCCTTCGATCCATTCGTTCTTGCCATCCATTTTCTGGCGGAAGACAACTTGGCGGCCGGTGGCCTGCATGGTCTGGTTCCCCTGCTTGTCCTGGGTGACGGTGGCGCGGTCGGCATTCAGCTTGAGTGTACCCTGAATGATGATGACATTGCCTTGCCATACCGTGACGCCCTTGAGCTGATCGAGATTGCCGCGGTCGGCACTGATTTCGATGGGTTTGTCGCGATCAGTCTTTTCGGCATGGGCAGTCTGGAGGGCGCACAGGCCTAGGGCCAGCCAGGCCAGCCGGATGAAGCGGCGGCAGTTATTTTTCATAAGTGACCTTTGCATTGGACAGCAGCTGCAACTGGCCGGCCTGCTGTTCGTAGATGAAGCCGACGGCGCTGCCGGTCGACTTGCCGTAGTAGAAGTGGCTCAATGCCGCGGACTGGGCGATATGGCGTACGGTGTCGATGCGCATATTGCTGCTGAGCACACGGGTTTCCTGTTGGGTACCGGTGGCTGGCTGGATCAGTGTGACTTTCTTGTCGAACAGCACCTGCTTTGTCTTGCTGTTGTACCGACCGCTCTCACCGATGGCGTGATAGGCCAGTGTGCCGTTCTTGTAGCTTTGCAGGTCTGGTGCCTCGAAATATGATTCGGTGCGGTCAGGGTATTGCCACATGCGGCTGGCAATCAGTTTTTCCTGCAACATTCCCTTGGGGTCGAAGCGGGTGGCCATGACGTTATCGGCCACGACCTCGGGCTTGTTGGGGTCAAGTTCGCGTTTGTTGGGCTGCCAGCGTGACACGGCGTCCAGCCAGACGGTGAGCAGACCGGTAATCAGCACCAGCAGGATGGGAAACAGACGGTGCGAACGGATCATGCCAGGTACCGGGCCAGGATGGCGTCAAAGCTGCCCTGTGCCTGCATGATGAGTTCGGCCAGCTCACGTACTGCACCCTGTCCGCCGGGAAAACCGGTGACATAGTGCGCGTGCTGGCGCACCAGGGTGGGCGCTGCCGGCACGGCCACTGCCAGGCCGACGCGGCGCAGTACCGGCAGATCGATGAGGTCATCCCCGATGAAAGCGCATTCTTCCAGGCTGACGGCGGCTTGTTCTAGTAGTTGGTTCAGGGCTTCCTGCTTGTTGTGGATGCCGCCGAAATAGAAGTCGATGCCCAGCGCCTGGGCACGATGCTCCACGCAGCGATCGGCCCGCCCGGAGATGATGGCCAGGCGCACGCCGGTGGATTGCAGCAGCTTGAGGCCAAGGCCGTCCTGCACGTAGAAGGATTTGCTTTCTTCGCCCTGGGCGTTGTAGTAGATGCGGCCGTCGGTGAGGACGCCGTCCACGTCCATGATCAGCAGCTTGATCTTGCGGGCTTGTTCGGTGATGGCTTGCATGGGCTTCCTTGTTGGCGGCTAGACGACGCCGGCCTTGAGCAGGTCGTGCATGTGGATGGCACCGGCCAGCTTGCCGTCGGCATCCACCACCAGCAGGCTGGTGATGCGGCGTTGCTCCATCAGGTGAACCGCCTCGGTGGCCAGTTTGCTGTGCAGGATGGTTTGCGGGGCGGGACTCATCACCTGGTCGATGATCAGATCGTAGATATTGCCGGAACGTTCCAGCGTACGGCGCAGGTCACCATCGGTATAGATGCCCTTGATGACATTGTCAGCCGTGGCAATGGCCACCATACCCAGGCGCTGGTGCGACATTTCCAGCAGCGCATCCTTGAGCGGGGTGCCGGGCAGGACCCGTGGCAGTTCGTCGCCGCTGTGCATCAGGTCTTTGACATGGACCAGCAGGCGACGACCCAGACTGCCGCCCGGGTGGGACAGGGCAAAGTCTTCCGGGCCAAACTGGCGGGCATCCAGCAGGGTGACGGCCAGGGCATCGCCCAGGGCAATCTGCACCGTGGTGCTGGTGGTGGGGGCCAAGCCCAGCGGGCAGGCTTCCTTTTCCACCTGGGTATCCAGCAGGATGTCGGCTTCGCGGCCCAGCGAGGAGGCGGGATTGCCGGTCATGCCGATCAGCACCAGTCCCTTGCGCTTGAGTGCCGGCAGCAGGGCCACCACTTCGCCCGATTCACCGGAGTTGGACAGCGCAATCACCACGTCCTGCGCGGTGATCATGCCCAGATCGCCGTGGGCTGCCTCGGCTGGGTGTACGAAAAAGGCCGGGCTGCCGGTGCTGGCCAGGGTAGCGGCAATCTTGCGGCCCACGTGGCCGGATTTGCCCATGCCGGTGACGACGATGCGGCCGGTGCAGGCCAGAATGGCATCGACAGCGCGCAGAAAATCGCCATTGAGTCGACGGGACAGGGCCAGAATTGCATCCGCCTCGGTCTGCAGCACTTCACGCGCCAGATCGAGCCGGGAGCTTGTTTGAGCTTTTTCCATAGGGGAAAGTATATCAAAGGTTATAATCGCTGGAGGCAGAAGCTGGTGCATCTTTTGCTTGGTGTCTGATTTCGTGCGCCGTTGCCGGATGGTTTTTGCCCGCGTCCGGGTCATGCTTTATGCTGTCTGCTTGCTGCAGACAGCTCATCTTTGCAGGTAACTGATGTTACCGTCATGTTGATTTTCCCGCGTTTACACAGGAGATTGTTGCGCTCATGCATTCGCTTGCCCCGATTGTGCTGGTTCTGCTGGCGGCCGTGTTGTCCGTTACCTTGTGCCGCAGCCTGCGCGTCCCGCCTATGCTGGGCTATCTGGTGGTGGGCTTCCTGGCAGGTCCTGGTGTGGCCAGCCTGATTCCCGAGGGCGAGGAGACGCAGTTCCTGGGGGAAATCGGCATCGTGTTCATGATGTTCTCCATTGGTCTGGAATTTTCCCTGCCCAAGCTGCGGGCGATGCGGCATCTGGTATTTGGCCTGGGACTGGCGCAGGTGGTGGTTACGCTGTCGCTGATTGCGCTGGTGATGGGTTGGCTGACCGGTTCTGCGCTGTCCGGCTTTGCCGTGGGCGGTGCGCTGGCCATGTCATCAACCGCCATTGTCAGCAAATTGCTGACCGAGCGGCTGGAGCTGAATCAGCAGCACGGCCAGCTGGCTATCGGTGTGCTGTTGTTCCAAGACATTGCCGTGGTGCCGCTGTTGATTCTGCTGCCTGCCTTTGCCGGCGGCAGCGAGACCTTGTGGATGGATCTGGGGCTGGCTGCCGTCAAGGTCGTGGTGGTGATGGCCCTGCTGCTGTTCTTCGGTCAGCGCCTGGTACGGCCCTGGTTCCATCTGGTGGCGCGCCAGCGTTCGGGCGAGCTGTTCATGATCAATGTGCTGCTGATCACCCTGGGAGTGGCCTGGCTGACCGAGCTGTCCGGCCTGTCGCTGGCGCTGGGTGCTTTTGTGGCCGGCATGCTGATTTCCGAGACCGAATACCGTTACCAGGTGGAAGAGGACATCAAGCCCTTCCGCGACATCTTGCTGGGCTTCTTTTTTGTCACCGTGGGCATGCGCCTGCAGCTGTCGGTGCTGTTCGAGCGTTTTGGTGAGGTAGCGCTGATGCTGGGCCTGCTGTTGCTGGCCAAGCTGGGCATTGTATTCGTGTTGGGCCGTCTGTTGCGGCACCAGCCCAACCATTCCATGCGTGCGGGTCTGGCGCTGGCGCAGGGCGGCGAGTTCGGCTTTGTGCTGCTGGCGCTGTCCGGCAATCTGGGGCTGATTGCCGAAAGTACCGAGCAGGCCGCGATTGCCGCCATTTTGTTGTCCATGCTGGTAGCGCCGTTCATGATCATGTACGGCGAGGCCATCACCCGCCGGCTGGTGAAGCAGGACTGGATGATGCAGGCCTTCAGCCTGCACCACCTGATGGTGGAAAGCATGGGCAAGTCCGACCATGTGCTGATCTGCGGCTATGGGCGTAGCGGCCAGGCACTGGCCCGCCTGCTGGAAACCGAAGACATACCATTCTTTGCGCTGGACATGGACCCGGAGCGGGTGCGCGAGGCCGGTGAGGCCGGTGACCCGGTGGTGTTCGGCGATGCCGGCAAGAAGGAAGTACTGGTGGCCGGTGGCCTGATGCGGGCCAAGGTGGTGGTGGTGACCTTTGCCGATACCCACGCTGCCTTGCGCATTTTGCATACCGTGCAGTCGGCGCGGCCTGATCTGCCGGTGATCGTACGCACGGTGGATGACAGCGATATCGACCAGCTGCGCCGTGCCGGGGCGGACGAAGTGGTGGCTGAGGTGATGGAGGGCAGCCTGATGCTGGCTTCGCAAGCGCTGATGGTGCTGGGCGTGCCGCTGAACCGGGTGCTGCGGCGCATCCGCTCGGTGCGGGAGGAGCGTTACAACCTGTTCCGTGGTTTTTTCCGTGGAACCAGTGACGATGGCGAGGGGCTGGACGAGGCGCTAGTGCCACGCTTGCTGAGCATTCAGGCCTGTCCGGGGGCGTATGCCATCGGCCATCCGCTGGGCGCGTTGCAGCTGGAGCTGCTGGGCGTGGAAGTCAAGGCGCTGCGTCGCAACAGCATACGCCGGCTGGATTTTGATGCCGATTTCGAGATTGTCGCCAACGATGTACTGGTGCTGCTGGGCACGCCAGAGCAGCTGGCGCTGGCGGAAACCCGCATCCTGCAGGGCTGAGCTTACGCATCACAACCATATTGCCCAGCTGATTTGCTGCCCGCACCAGGAACAAGGCCGTGTCAGGGACACGGCTCCGGATTTTAGACAACTCCCTCTCGCTTTCTGAAAGCAAAGCGAGGCTCCCTTGCAGGGCAAGGGCGGGGGGAAGGGGAATAGATGGGAAGGCTGCGGAATCGATAAGTTAACTGGAAGGCCCGGCTTTGCCGGGGCCAGTGCAATCGAACCAGATAACTTTGTCAGCAGCCTGAGGCCGTGTCATTGACACGGCCTTTTGCATGCAGGGGCGGGGTGATCAGGGCAGAATGGTGGTGATCTGCTTTTTCAGTTCCTGCTTCAGCGCCTGCTGTTTTTCCCCTTCGGTTTTCTTGCCCTTGACCATGGCGTTGAAGTCCAGTGCATACACCGGGGCATTGAGCGGCCCGGTAATTTTCAACGGCACATTTACGCCCTTGAAGCGGCTGAATTCCTGCGGGTTGGCCTGCACATCCATGGTGTAGTCGACGATGTTCTGGATCAGGTCTACCTTGCCCGAACCCTTTACATTGACCAGCTGTGAGGCCAGCTGCATGTTTTGGCTACGGGCCACGCCCTTGTCCAGGCGGAAGCTGGTGGACAGGGTGGAGAAGGTGGTTTTCTGGTCAGCCTGGGCCTGGGTATTCCATTCCTTGAGTTCTGCCGGCAGATTTTTCAGCGCAGCGACCAGGTCGATACCTGACAGCGCGCCCTTGTTGAGGCTGGTTTCCACATTGCCGGTCAGGGTGTTGCGCAGTTCAAGGAAGGATTTGCCATCGGCATTGATGTCGATATGGCCGCTGCCCTTGCCATCCAGTCGGCTGAAGTTGAACAGATCCACCAGCAGCGGGCGGATGTTCATATCCTTCAGCGTCTGTTTTACCTCAAGGTGTGGCGTGTCGCGGCGGGCCAGCAGCATGTCGCCCTGCAGGCGGCCCTGGTAGATGTCAGCCGACATCTGGTCCAGCTCCAGTTCGCGCGGATTGATGCGCACGCTGGCGTTGAGGTTGTTCATGCGAAAGCGGCCCATGGCCAGCTCGCCCACGGCCACCTTGCCAGTGAGGTCGAAATAGTCCAGCCAGTCCAGTGGAATCGGCTTGCTGTCCTGGAAAATGGCTACCGGATCGCCCTTGGTTTCCGGCAGATAGCGGTTCAGGTCGAGCTTGCCCACCGACAGCGTTACTTCATGACGCGGCTTCATCAGGCCGAACTGGCTGACGGTGACCGACAGGTCGGAACCATCCAGCTTGCCGGCTACCCGCAGGTTCAGCCGTGGTTCGTCCAGATCACCATCCAGCGCGCCTTCCATGGTGGAGAACAGCTTGCCGCGTGGCAGCAGCGGGGTGGTGAGCGTGGCCGTCATGTTCAAGGGCTGCATGCGCAGCTGCTTCATGCCCATCAGCGCCAGTGGTGCATCCAGTCTGAAATTGAGCCGGGTATCGCCAGCCTGCCAGTTGAAATCGCCCTTCACCTTGTCGGCGGCCAGTCCGCCTTCGGTCAGCTTGAGGTTGTCCAGCCCGGCATCCAGCTGGTATTGGCTGTGGGCGTAACTGAGCTTGCCGCTCAGATGGCCGGAGGGCATGGTGACTTCGTTGAAGCTGGCATTGAGTTCCGGAACTTTCAGCTCCAGCTGGCTGCTGGGACGTTCGCTGCTAAAGCTGAAGCTCAGGTCCTTGCCGGAGGTTTGCAAGGTAGCGAAGTTCAGCTTGTACTGGCCGGTGGCGGTAAATTTGCTTTCCCCCAGCCCGGGTAATTCGGATAGGGCTACGGCGTCCAGCTTTTCCAAGCTGACCTGGTCATCCTGAATGGTTAGCGGCGTGCTGATGGCCAGGCGGATGGGGCGCTTGCCATTACTGAGAATGGCCGCCGCACTCAGGCTGGCACCACTGCGCAGATCATCGGCATCCAGACTGATGGTGTCCAGCTTCTGTTCGCTGCCGTTCATCTTGTCGCTGTACAGCAGGGTGCCTTCACGGATGACCAGCCGGTCCAGCTTCATGCTGATGGTGCCGGGAATGCGGCGCTGGAACAGGTCCATGATGGAAAGCCGACCATCGGCCGCACGGGTGATGCTGGCGGTGACGCCATGCAGCTCCAGCGCCTTGATCTCTCGGTTGCCGGTAAGCAGAGGCAGCCAGGACAGGTAGACATCCAGCTGCTCTATCCGGGCAAACGGCTGTTTGCTGCCAGGCTCGCTGATGCTTAGCTGGTGGATGCTCAAGCCTGGCGAGGGAAACAGTGTCGGGGTGATCTTGCCTTCAACCACAAGCTGACGCTGGGTGTCATTCAGGGCGCTGGTGAGTGTTTTGCGGACTGCCGATTCATCAAATTGCCAGAATATCAGTGCCTGGATAAGGATGAACAGCGCAAACAGCGAGGTGGTGCCGTAGACCGAGATTCGAAGCCATAGCCGGCCGGAGTTCCATTTCATGAGTGCATCTTCGGGGGGCTAAGCGGGGTAGTGTCGTTTGCAAGCATGGCGATGGCTGACAAGGCTTGGCAGCCGCTTGCCCAAGTTTGGCGAAGCCAAAATATTACCGGGCAGCCCGCGTTTGTAAAGCGCGAATTTTAGCATGCTTTAGCAGACAGGCTGCAAACCGGGCTGCGCAACGGTGCTGGCAGCCCGGGCAGCAGCCGGCTGGTATGGAGGGATAGGGCAGCAGTGCTTACCGGTTTTTACACGGCAGCGCTAGTACAGTGCCGTGCCTGACGGCTTAGTCGCGTCCAGTTTGGAGCAGGTGCAGGAAGCGTGGCGACGTAGTGGCTGCCCTGGCTCTATGGTGTGTGCCTTCCGGATGGGAAGGAGCAAGCCTGGGGGCTTCATCCTGCACTGTCATGCCCCAGCGGCGTAACTGGCTGGCCATGGTGGCCTCGTGGCAGGCCAGCTGCAGCGGATAGCCCTGTTGTTCGCACCACAGGCGCAGACGATGCAGCGCTTGCATGGCGGAGCTGTCCAGACTGGCATGACGCAGGCACAGCTGAACGCTGCCTCCACGGGGAAGATGCTGGCGTATTTCCACCTGCAATTGGTCGTGCAGACGGCTGGCTGAGCCAAAATACAGCTGGCCGGTCAGTTCCACTTTCAGCAAACCCTGTTCCGCCCTAAGCGGATTGCCCGGCAGCACGGCAATGGTGCGCAGCAGGTTTTCCTGGCTGGCGCGATAGCAAAACAACAGGGCCGACAACACCAGTCCCACCGCAATGCCGGCCACCACATTCACCAGTAGGAAGGTCAGCATGGTGCCCAGCAGAATGCCGCGCTCGGCGCTGGCCAGGGCGGACCAGCGGCGCAGCCACTGGCTGAGCAGTTCCAGCCCGAAATAAACCAGCACGCCGCCCAGCACGAAGGGCTGGATCAGGCTGAGCATCAATTGCTGCTGCCAGATGGCAACCATGCCACAGGCAATAAAGCTGATGGCCAGTGGCCAGCGCTGCGCCCCCATGCTGCCGGCCAGCAGGCTGTCAGACAGCATTACGCTGACTGGTGGACCGGCACACAGTGCAGAACCCAGGCAGGCGATGCCGTTCATGCGCAGTTCGTGGTTAAGGTCGGCTCCGGCATGTTGGGCCTGATCCAGTGCCATGATGTTGCTGGTACTGCCAAGCATGGCCATGATGGCGGCGGCAGCCATGGTGGGGAGTGCTGCCAGTATTTCCGACCAGACCGGTGCAACGAGCTGCAGCGTTGGCAGGTTGCTACCCGTCGACAGGGCTGGGGAAGACGGGCTCAACAGGCAGGCGAGTGACAGCAGGGCGGTAAGCATGGCCGGGTGGTCCACCTTGCGCATGCACAGCAACAGCAGCAGACCAAAGGCCAGGCCCCAGCCCAGTTGTGTGATCTCCAGACCAGACAGATGCCAGCTGGCCAGCTGGCTGATGGACAGGCTGTGCGAGGCGGAGATGCTCAGACCGAACACCACCAGCAACAGCCCGCTGCTGGCCATGAAGGCTGCCAGCACCGGAAAGGGCAGGCAGCGTGCCAGTTGGCCGGCGCGAAAGCGTGCGGCCAGCAGGAACACCGCCGCAGCCAGCAGGGCGGTCAGGGCATTGGTGATCAGCAGCGTGCTGAGCAGTTGCTCGGGTGAAACATGCAAGCTGGCAAGATGCAGGGTGCTCGTGGTGGCCAGCGCGGCGAGAATCACCATGGCCGGCTCATCCAGGCCGGGAATGGCCAGCTTAAGCCGGCTGTTGCCGGCAACCAGCAGCATGGCAAGGCAGCATGCGGCCATCATCAGCGAAAACAGCAAGGCCCGTGCCGCCACGGTGTGCAGGGCCGTGCTGAGCAGGTCGGAAAATGCGGCGTTGACGGAAATGGCAATGCTGGCCGTAATCAGACCGGCGGCAATGCTGTGAAAGCTTTTCATCTCTGCGGTCCCATGCCTGGAGTGAATTTGCCGACCCATGCAACCGGTCTGTGCCGTGTTTGGCCGCGGCAATACCTGCCGGGCAATGCTGGGGGCGGATGCAATGGACTGAAGGGGGGTGACTACCCTGATCCACCGCTCTGGTGATGGGCTAGATGTTATGAGCAGTGCCGCGCGGCCACAATAATGCAAATAGACTATTGCTGTAAGCGCGCTGGCGCGGGCAAAGCCGCAGGTAGTGCCGGATCGAAGCCGCTGTTTGCTACTGCCAACAGCCAGATTCCGGCAGCGGCTGCATCATGTGGCAATGGTGGCCAGGTAGCGGCTGGAAAAGGTTTTGAAACTCTGTGCCGCGGGGCTGAGTGAACGGCTGTGCTGAGTAAAGCAGTAAAAATCGCGGTGCAAGACCGGGTCGACCAATGGGCGCATTTCCAGACGGTACAGCGTTACCAGTGATGTGGCATAGCTGATGCAGGCCGTTACCCCCAGACCCGCGTTGACCATGGCCAGTGCGGTGGACATGAACGCGACCTCATTGCTGGGCGCAATGCGCATTGCTGCCCCGGCATCGTGCAAATCCTGCCTCAGGCGTTCGGTAAACTGGCCTTGCAGGGAAATGAAGGGATGGGCCAATAACTGCTCCCAGCTCACTTCTGCCTGATTGCCAAGCGGATGCCCCGCCGGGAATACCGCCATGAAACGACCGGAAAACAGCGTTTGGGTGGCGATATCCGAATTTGGCTCACGTTCAGGTCCGATCCCCAGATCGACTTCGCCCGAGAACACCTTGGACACAATACTTTCCACAACCGCATCAACCAGCTTCACGCGCACGGCTGGAAATGCCGCGTTATAGGCGGCAATCAGCTCCGGCAGCAGAGTCGAGGCCATCAGTTGTGGTGCTGCAACTCTGACAAAACCATTTTGCAGTGATTTTTTTTCAGATACGTCAGATAGCACGTGATCCAGGTCGGAAAGTATTTTCTCAACAACCGGATAGAACTCTCTTCCTATTTCCGTCAATTGTACCCGGCGCGTGCTGCGGTCAACCAGGCGGATGCCCATATTGTTCTCCAGCTCGCGCATCAGGCCAGACAAGGCTGACTGGGTGATATACAGGCTTTCGGCGGCCAGCGTGAAGCTGCCAGTACGTGCCAGGGCGACAAAAGCTCGCAGCTGGCGCAGCGTGATATTCATAAGAAAATCCAATTAATCAATCATGAAAAACGGTTGGATTAATAGTTCGAGCCATTTTTAAATGTTTACACCCACCGCGCAGATTGGCTGCGCCCGTCGTGGATGGCCGCTCAAAAACCGGGAGACAGCTGCATGCAATTGATCAAGAAAATCCACCATGTTGCGTATCGCTGCAAGGATGCCAGACAGACCGTGCTCTGGTATCAGAAGTATCTGGACATGCAATTCATTCTGGCGATTGCCGAAGACCAGGTGCCCTCCACCGGTGCCGCCGATCCATACATGCATGTGTTTCTGGACGCCGGCAATGGCAATGTCCTGGCGTTTTTCGAACTGCCTACCTGGCCGGAAATGGGACGAGACCCTAACACGCCGGCATGGACCCAGCACCTGGCATTGGAAGTGGCATCCGTTGCCGTGCTGCTGAGCGTGAAAGCACGGCTGGAGGCAGACGGGATTGAAGTGGTCGGACCGACCAACCATACCTTGTTCCAGTCTATTTATTTTCAGGACCCCAGCGGCCATCGGCTGGAGTTGGCGGCCAATACCGCCACGGAAGAGATGCAGGCCAGGCTGGATGCAGTGAAGTGGGACATGCTGGAGGAATGGTCGCAAACCAAACGTGCTCCGCATCATGCCCGCTGGATGCACGATACGACGAACTCCCGGTCTGCCCAAGCGGAATGAGCGGGGATGGGCCGTAGACAGAGACCATTGGTTGGCATGGCCGGTAGTGTCCATAAAGACAATCAGGAGCAAGACGCCGTGAGTGAGACGATAAAAGTGGATGTGGCCGCACTGATTGATGCCAGTCCGATTGGCAGATACCAGTGGCTGATTTTCATCCTCTGCGGCATCTGCATGGTGCTGGATGGTTTTGATGTGCAAGCCATGGCTTATGTCGCCCCTGCTTTGTTGCAGACATGGGCCGTGGACAAATCAGCACTGGGGCCGGTGTTTTCCTCTGGCCTGCTGGGGCTGTTGCTGGGTTCGCTGCTGTTCAGCATGTTGGCGGATCGCTATGGCCGCAGGCCGGTATTGATTGTTTCCACGCTGTTCTTTGGCATGTGCATGCTGCTGACCGCGCTGGTCACCACACTGCAGCAATTGATGCTGATCCGCTTCATCACGGGCCTGGGGCTGGGGGCTATCATGCCCAATGCCATGGCGCTATGTGGCGAATACAGCCCGCGGCGCAAGCGGGTTTCCACCATGATGCTGATTTCATGCGGCTTTACGCTGGGGGCCATGAGTGGCGGGCTGGTGGCGGCGCTACTGATTCCACGCTTTGGCTGGCAGTCGGTGTTTGTGCTGGGTGGAATCCTGCCCATTCTCATCGCACTGCTGATGTGGCGATATCTGCCGGAGTCCATCCACTACCAGCTGCTGGTTCGCCAACAGCCAGAACAGGCCCGGGTCCTGTTGCAGCGTGTGTTGTCGGCGCCGCTGCCGCCCAATGGGCTATTGCAACTGGCTGAGCGGCCAACAGGCAGCATGCCGCTGCTTGCCCTGTTTCAGGATGGTCGCCGGTCCGGCACCTTGCTGCTGTGGCTGGTCTGTTTTCTCAACATGATTGCCCTGTATTTTCTGTCCAACTGGCTACCCACTTTGGCGCGCCTGGCGGGTATGAGCCTGGAGCGTGCGGTGCTGGTCGGTGCCGTGCTGCAGCTGGGAGGCACGCTGGGCACCATCCTGATGGGCTGGCTGATTGATCGTGCCGGATTTCGCCGGATTCTGCTTCCCTGCTTCATGCTGGCCACGGTACTGATTGCGCTGATCGGTCACAGCGTTTCCAGCGCCGGCTGGCTGTTTGCCCTGGTGTTTCTGGTGGGGTTTGCCGTTGTTGGCGGTCAGCCTGCCATCAATGCCATGGCAGCCAGTTTCTATCCCACGACGCTGCGTACTACCGGCGTGGGCTGGAGTCTGGGCATAGGGCGTATCGGCTCGGTACTCGGGCCGATGGTGGGCGGCCAGCTGATTGCACTGAACTGGACGCAGGTTGCGCTGTTCCAGTTGGTGGCCCTGCCGTCCTTGCTGATTGTCGTGCTGCTGCTGTTTGGCCTGCGCGGCAGTCTGGGCAAGGGGGTGACGGGCTGAATGTTTACTTGGCGGTAATGTTGTCCTGGCCTCACCACCGGTGGGGCCAGATGTGAAAATTGATCAAAACAGGAAACACAGCATGAAACTGGCAAGTCTGAAAAATGGCCGCCGCGATGGCCAACTGGTTGTGGTTAACCGCTCGCTCACGCATTGCCTGCCCGTGGCCGACATCGCCGATTGCCTGCAACAGGCACTGGATGACTGGGATGCTGTCGCCGCAAGACTGGAGGAACGCTATCAGGCACTGAACCGGGAGATTCCGCCGCAGGCCTTGTTGTTTGACCCGGCACAATGCCAGTCGCCTCTGCCACGTGCTTACCAGTGGGCGGATGGCTCGGCCTATGTCAATCATGTCGAGCTGGTTCGCCGTGCCCGTGGAGCCGCCTTGCCACCAGAGTTCTGGACCAGTCCGCTGATGTATCAGGGCGGGTCTGATGCCTTTGTCGGCCCACGCGATCCCATTGTCGCCGGCTCCGTCGAGTGGGGCATCGACTTTGAAGCCGAGCTTGCCGTGATCACTGCCGATGTCGCCATGGGGACGACGCCAGCGCAAGCGGCCTCGGCTATTCGTCTGCTGATGCTGGTCAATGATGTCTCCTTGCGCAATCTGATCCCTGCGGAGCTGGCCAAGGGCTTTGGTTTTTTCCAGTCCAAACCGGCTTCAGCATTCAGCCCGGTGGCTGTCACGCCGGATGAGCTGGGCACGTATTGGCAGGGTGGCAAGCTGCACCGCCCATTACGGGTACATCTGAACGGCGAGCTGTTTGGTTGCCCAAATGCCGGGCAGGACATGACCTTCAACTTTCCGCAACTGATTGCGCATGCGGCCAAAACCAGAGAACTGCGGGCGGGCTCCATCATCGGTTCCGGGACGGTATCGAACAAGCAGGGCAGCTTGCATGGTTCGTCCATCGATAACGGCGGCGTGGGTTATTGCTGCCTGGCCGAAGTCCGCATGTATGAAACCATCGAGCTGGGTGCTGCACAGACTTCATTCATGCGTGCCGGCGACCGGGTGCGCATTGAGATGCTGGACGAGGCCGGGACAAGTATTTTCGGTGCCATCGAGCAGCAGGTGATGATTTTTGGCCAATAAGCACCACATACGCTCAGCCATGGCATCGGCAATAGCTGGGCTCCTGCCCGAGTCTGCGGAATCAGTTCAGCAAGATGTAGCCGTCTTGCCGGCGGTGCCACCAGGCGGTATTTGCTGGGGTCGGCAGTAGCAGGTCAGGTGCTGCTGATCAGACAAGAAAAAAGCCAACCGGTTACGGTTGGCTTTTTCTTTTGCAGATCCGGGATCTACAGGAATCCGGTGTGGAGCGGGCGATGGGAATCGAACCCACGGCACAAGCTTGGGAAGCTTGGGTATTACCATTATACGACGCCCGCGAAGGGGTGCATTGTAACCGGGTTTTCCCTGGCTGGGTAGCTGCTTCTACGGCCTGTGGGGTGGTGGCCCTGCTGATTCGGGCGGATCAATCCGGCTATACCTTCCCGGGCCCGCTATGGCTGGCTAGCTGGCTTGATACAAAAACTGCACAGAAATCCGCTTGTTTGACAGGCGCGCGCGCGCGAGCATGCCGGCCATGCTTGCGGAATAAAACGTCGGCTATCCAGACCACGGAGAAGTTATATGGCTGAGGAAGAATACGAGATTGCAGGGCTGCATGAAAAGCTGCTGGAAGAGGAGGCCGAAAAGGGCCAGCTGGCGCAGAAGATTGCCTTGTTGACTGCCATTCTGGCCACGATCGGCGCGGTGTTCAGCTACCAGAGCGGCGCCAAGCAGAATGAAGCCTTGTTTCTGAAAAACCAGAGCATTCTCAAACAGTCCGAGGCATCCGATGCCTGGGCCTACTATCAGGCCAAATCGACCAAGGCCCATCTGGACCAGCTGGCGCTGGTGCTGGTGCGCGACCCGGCACAGCAAGCCCGTTACCAAGCGGACTTGCAAAAGCAGCAAACCCAGCAGGCCGAGCAGCTGAAGAAAGCCCAGGCTTTACAGGAAGAGTCGCGCCAGCTGAGTGAAGAATCCGAAAAGGTATTGCGTCCGCACGAGCGCATGGCGCTGGCGATGACGCTGATCCAGATTGCCGTTGCCATGGCATCCATCACGGTACTGACCCAGCGACGCTGGTTGCTGGCTGTTTCTTTGGTTTCGGCCCTGGGTGGCATAGGCCTGGCGCTTAGCACCTGGCTGTAGCACAAGCGTGCGCAGCAGGGGCTGTCATCCGCCAATAACCCTGCTGCGTTGTAGACAATGGCTGGCAGCGATTGGGCTGACATGTCGGCAGGCGGCAAGCGCGGGAGAGGCCCGCAACAAGAAAGGCAATGCAGTGCAACAAGACGAGGCCGGACAAGCGGCAGTAACAGGGCAGGGCGCATCACGCAGCAGTTGGGCGCAGCGCGTAGATTATTACCTGGACGTAATGGGCATGCGCGGCAAGGGTTTGCTGCTGTTGGGTGGCCTGCTGGTCATTGGCTGGATCATGGCCGGCATCTACAAAGTGCAGCCGGATGAGCAGGGCGTGGTGTTGCGCCTGGGCCGCTGGGTGGATACCACCCAGGCCGGCTTGCACTATCACCTGCCATGGCCGATCGAAACCGTCATGCTGCCCAAGGTTACCCAGATCAAGCAGCTGAAGCTGGCTAATCTGTACGACGGTGTTACCACGGATTCCACCGATCCGCGTGACAAGCAGATGCTGACCGGTGACGAAAACATCGTCGAGGCCGATGGCGTGGTGTTCTGGCGCATCAAGGACGCCGGGCAGTTTTTGTTCAAGGTGAACAACCCGGAAACCTCGCTGCGCATTGCCGCCGAAAGCGCCATGCGCGAGGTGGTGTCACGCACGCCCATCCAGGCGGTGATGTCCAACCGTCGCCAGCAGGTGGCAGAGGAGACCCGCAGCTTGCTGCAAAGCCGTCTGGATGAAGCCGAAAGCGGCATCATCGTCACTCAGGTGCAGTTGCAGCGGGTGGACCCGCCGGCGGCGGTGATCGACGCCTTCAACGATGTACAGCGCGCCCGTGCCGACCAGGAACGCGCACGCAACGAAGCCCAGGCTTACAGCAACGACATTCTGCCCAAGGCGCGTGGCGATGCCGCCCGCATCATGCAGGAGGCTCAGGCCTATCAAAGCCAGGTGGTGAATCTGGCGCAGGGCGAGGCCAAGCGGTTTGATTCGGTTTACCAGAGCTATGCCCAGGCCAAGGATGTCACCGCCTGGCGGCTGTATCTGGACAGCATGGACGAAGTGCTGAAAAAGGCCAGCAAGGTGGTGGTGGATTCCTCCGGCAAGGGCGGCAATGGCGGTGTGCTGTCGCTGTTGCAGTTGCAGGACAAAGACAAGGCCAAGCCTGCCAAGGAGACGCGTTGATGGCTACTTCCTACAAGGGTGCGGGCATTGTGGCCGCCCTGGCGGCCGTGTGGCTGCTGTCGTCTTCTTTCTATACCCTCAGCGAGGGGCAGAAGGGTCTGATCATCCGCCTGGGCGCACCGATAGACGTGGACGCCGAGCCTGGCCTCAAGTTCAAGCTGCCGCTGGTGGACAGCCTGCAGTTTTACGATGTGCGCTTGCAAACCCTGGCACCGCCGCCGGAGCAGATCATCCTGGGCGATGAAAAACGGGTGGAAGCGGAAACCTATACCCGTTACCGCATTGCCAACCCGCTGCGTTTTTACCAGGCACTGCGTACTGAGGACCAGGCGCGGCTACAACTGACCCAGCTGGTCAGCACCTCGCTGCGGCGCGAACTGGGCAAGGTGCCGCTCAAGGCCCTGCTATCGGAAGAGCGTACCCGCATCGTGCAGCAAATCCAGCAGGAAACCGCCACCCGCGCCCGCATGCTGGGTATCGAGGTGACCGAAGTGCGTCTGCACCGTGCCGACCTGCCGCTGGAAACCAGCCAGGCCATTTACGACCGCATGAAGTCAGCACGTCAGCAAGAAGCGCGTGAGCTGCGCGCCCAGGGCGGACAGTGGTCACAGGAAATCCAGGCCAAGGCTGATGGTGAGCGCACTGTCATTCTGTCTGAAGCGCAACGTCAAAGCGCCATCATTCATGGCGAGGCGGATGCTCAGGCCAATCGTATTCTGGCGGCCGCCTTTGGCAAGGATCCCAAGTTCTACAAGTTCTACCGTTCCTTGCAGACTTACCGCCAGGCGCTGTCGGACTCTGCTCCCACGCTGCTGCTGACACCGGATTCCGCCTTGCTGCATGACTTCCGCAACGGCCCGGCCAGCGGCAAGCCATGACCCAGCTGGCCAGCGCCTTGCGTATCCTGTCGCCGCGCCTTGGCCGCCTGCAGCGGCTGGCTGCCACCCTGGGGCCAGGGCTGGTGGTGATGCTGGCCGATACCGATGCCGGCAGCGTGCTCACCGCCGCCCAGAGCGGTGCGCAGTGGGGCTACCGCCTATTGCTGTTGCAGTTCCTCATCATTCCGCTGCTATTCATCGTGCAGGAACTGACGGTGCGGCTGGCGCTGTCCACCGGCAAAGGCTATGGCGAACTGGTGCTGCAGCGCTTTGGCCGCGGCTGGGCCTGGTTGTCCACCTGTGCCTTGATCCTGAGCTGCTTTGGTGCCTTGCTTACCGAAATGAGTGGTCTGTCCGGGGTGGCACAGCTGTATGGCGTGCCGGTATGGCAGAGCGTCAGCCTGGTGGCTGTGTTGATCTTCCTGATGGTTTGCAGTGGCAGCTACCGCGAGGTGGAGCGGGTTGCCATGCTGTTTGGCGTGGCGGAGCTGGCTTTCCTGTGGATGGCGTGGCACGCCTACCCAAGCTGGCAGCACATAAAGCCGCAATTGCTGGAGATGCCGCTGCTCGATGCCAGTTATCTGTATCTGCTGGCCGCCAATCTGGGTAGCAGCGTGATGCCGTGGACGGTGTTTTATCAACAGTCTGCGCTGATCGACAAGGGGCTGAATCTGGATGATCTGCGCGCCGCGCGTATCGACACCATGCTCGGCGCCATACTGTGCCAGCTGATCACGGCGGCAGTCCTGATGGCGGCTGCTGCCGTATTTGCCGGTCATGGCGGGGTCGTGCTGGATACCATACCGGAACTGGCCAATGCCTTTGGTTCCGCGCTGGGCCCGCTGGCAGGCCGGCTGCTGTTTGCACTGGCACTCAGCGGCGGAGCCTTGGTGGCCACCATTGTGGTGTGCCTGTCGGCAGCCTGGGCGCTGGGCGAGCTGGGTGGCCGGCATCATGCCCTGGCCGAGCACCCGCGGCAGGTGCCGTGGTTCTATGCTGCCTTTGCCCTGATGTTGCTGCTGGCTGCCGTGGTGGTGGGCAGCAGCCCAAGCCTGGTGCGCTTGTCGATTGCCACTGCCGTACTCAATGCCGTGTTGCTGCCGCTGGTACTGGGTTTCCTGTACCGGCTGGCACGCTGCGAACTGCCGCCAGCCTTGCGTCTGCAAGGACCGTATGCCGTGCTGGTGGCGGCCCTGTTTTTACTGGCCGGTGGCCTTGGTCTGTTTGCCGGGTTTGCCGGTGCCCTGGCTGCCTGAGGCAGCAGGCCATATTGCAATGGAAAGGTTGTAATGGAGCTGGATGGTTTGATGCAGGCACTGGGCATGACGCTGCAAGTGTTTTTCCTGGACCTGATTCTCAGTGGTGACAATGCGCTGGTGATTGCCGTGGCCTGCCGTTCGCTGCCGCCACAGCTGATGCGCAAGGCGGTGATGCTGGGTACGGGCTTCGCCATATTGCTGCGCGTACTGCTTACCACCGTGGTGGGTTTTCTGCTGCAGGTGCCGCTGCTCAAGCTGCTGGGTGCAGCGTTGCTGATCAGCATTGCCATCAAGCTGTTGCTGGGCGATGACGACGCTGACGGCCAGCCCGGTGCAACTGCGGACAGCCGCCAGTTGTGGTCGGCGGTGTCGGTGGTGGTGATGGCCGACCTGGTATTGAGTCTGGACAATGTGGTGGCACTGGCCGCCGCCGCACAAGGCAGTGTGCTGTACCTGATTCTGGGCCTGCTGTTCAGCGTGCCGCTGCTGATGTACGGCAGCCTGCTGATTGCCCGCTTGCTGAACGATTACCCGCTGCTGCTGCCCTTGGGTGCCAGCTTGCTGGCCTGGGTGGCCGGTCAGCTGGCGGTGAGCGACCCGCTGCTGGCCGACTGGGTCAATACCCAGGCTCCGGCCCTGCAAGTGGTGGTTCCCCTGCTGTGCGTGGTGTTTGTGCTGGTGGAAAGCCGCATCATCCGCCAGCGTGCCCCGGCACTGACCCCTCCGCCGCCGCTGGGCTGGCTGGATGGTCTGACCAGTCGACTGGCCAGGATTGGTGAGGCTGGAGAAACTGGAGAAACCGCCAGCATGGTCGCGCAATACAGCGCCCCTGCCGTGCAAAATGCGCCCTCGCTGGGCGTGGCTGCCATCGTTGCTCAGCCCCAGGCCGACAAGGCCGAGGTCCGGATTGAGATTCCGCCTGTATTGCCGTTAGCTGCTCCTGAGGTGCTGCCATCCGCGCCAGTTGCTTCCGCCCTGGTCAAGCCGGAAGGCGCACCGCGCAGCGATGGCCTGCTTGCCTCGCCGCGCATGGCCTTGCTGGTGAAAGTCCTGCTGGGCCTGGCCGCCCTGGTGGGAGTTTGCGCACTGGGCTGGCTGGTGTTTCACCTGCTGAGCCAGGGCTTTTTGCCCACCCCGGCGCCCAGCCACAAAATCAAGCACTGATGCACACGGCCATGCCCCGGCATGGCACCATCACGATTCCGGCGTCCGCATTCCGGCAGGACGTTCTTGAAGGATTTTTGCATGTACCGTTTTCTGTCGGTGGCGGCATTACTGGGTTTGACCGGTTGTGCTGCCACGGTGGCCCCGGTGGCCCAGCCTGTTCCCGTTCCTGCTCCTGTCTTGCGCCCGGCCCCGATGCCGGACCCGCAAAGCCTGTTGCCCGCACCGGTTGTCAAACCGGTACAGCCGGCCCCCGTTGTTGTTGCCCCCGTCAGCAAGCCGGTGCCCTTGCCCTTGCAACCGGCCTATGCCAACGAGCAGGAGGGCAGCGCCTTGCTGGACAAGCTGCTGCCGCGTGGCATTCCGGCGCGGCGCGAATGGCATGGCGACATCATGACCGCCTTCAGCCATCTGAAGATTCCGTATGCGCCGCAATACTTCTGCGCGGTGCTGGCGGTGGCGGAGCAGGAGTCAGGCTTCAACCCCGATCCGGTGGTGCCAAACCTTTCCAGGATTGTCTGGGGGCAGATTGAAGAGCGGCGGCAGAAGTATTTCATCCCCTCGCTGGTGGTGGACGCTGCCATGCTGAAGAAATCTCCCAATGGCCAGACCTACAAGGAACGGGTGAATGCCCTGCGCACCAAGAAGCAGATGAATGCGCTGTTTGAAGACATGATCCGCGAACTGCCGTTCGGCCAGACCATCTTCGAACACAAGAACCCCATCCGCGATGGCGGGCCGATGCAGGTGAGTGTGGCCTTTGCCGAAACCCAGGTGCGTGCCTGGCCTTATCCCTACAGCTATACCAGCTTGCGCGACGAAGTATTCAGCCTGCGCGGCAGCGTGTATTTCGGCACCGCCATCCTGCTGCAGTATCCCATCAGCTATCCGGACATGGTGTACCGCTTTGCCGACTACAATGCCGGGCGCTATGCCAGCCGCAACGCCGCTTTCCAGCAGGCGGTGCAGCACCTGTCAGGGCAAAAGCTGGCGCTGGATGGCGACATCATGCTGTACAGCGACAAGATGAACCGCGTGTTGTCCGGTGCCACCAGCGACACCCAGCGCGCCCTCAACGGCCTGGCCGGACGCTTGCGCCTGAGCCCGGATGAGATGGCGCGCGATCTGCGGCAGGAAAAACTGGCGGTGTTCAGCCAGACCGAAGTCTACAAGCGGGTATTTACGCTGGCCGAGCAGTCCGGCCGGGCTGCTCCGCGTCAGATCATTCCGCAGATTGTGCTGGTCAGCCCCAAGTTCACCCATCAGCTGACCACCGAATGGTTTGCCCGGCGGGTGGATGGCCGCTACCAGAACTGCATGGCGCGCGGCGGTTTTCATTGACAGCAAGTGCGGTTCTCCCCTGTACTGACAGACGGGTAAGTACAGGGGAAGCATAAGAATGGCGAAGCCACGAATCGGCTGGGGCGGCATGTTGCTGTTGCTGTCGGCATGCCCGGCGATGGCCGGCGAATTGCGGGTGCTGGTGGATGACAGCACCGAGATGCCGCAGGCCAATATCGTCAATGAAACACTACAGGATGGTCTGCATCGGGATATCGGCCTGGCGCTGGCAGCCCGCTTGCAACGGACGGCGCGTTTCCGGGTATTGCCGCGCAAGCGCTTGATTCCGGCGCTGGAAGCCGGGCAGGGTGATGTGGTGTGTCTGGCCTTACCAGCGTGGATGCCAGACAAGAGCCTGCGCTGGAGCCAGCCCTTCTTGCAAAATCAGGATTTGCTGCTGAGTAGCCGCGAGGCACCGCCACGCAGTCAGCTGTCTGCACTGGCCGGCCAGCCTGTCGGCACGGTGCTGGGTTTTGCCTATCCGGAACTGCAGGCAGAACTGGGTAGCCGCTTTGTGCGTGATGACGCCCACAGCATGGATGACAGCCTGCACAAGCTGGCTGCCGGGCGTGTACCGCATGCCGTCAGCAACCGGCTGTATCTGGATTACCAATTGGCGCACGGCCTGAAGCTGCCACCGATGCAGCCGCCGCTGGTGATCAGCAGCTACCGCATGCGTTGTGCGCTGTCAGCGCGCAGTCAGATCGGTTTGGTCGAGCTTGACCGGGCGTTGGGGCAGTTGCAGCAGCAAGGCGCGTTTGCACGCATGCTGCTGCATTACCGCTAACCTGCTTACCAGTTCAGTTGCTGCCAGCCGTGTTGCTGTGCCACGGCGGCCAGCTTGGGGTCGGCATTCACCGTGTAAGCCTCCTCCACCGCCTGCAATAGCGGCACATCGTTGATGGAGTCGCTGTAGCCGTGGCTGCCGGCAAGGCTCTGGCCATGTTGCTCCAGCCATTGCTGCAGGCGGATCACCTTGCCGTGCTGGTAGGTCATCACCCCGCTGGTGTGGCCGGTGTAGCAACCGGCCTCGGTGGCCAGCTGGATGGCCAGGAAATCATCCGCTCCCAGATAGCGCGAGATCGGCCCCACCAGATGTTCCCCGGTGGCGGAGATCACCAGCAGGGTGCGGCCCTCGGCCTTGTAGCGTGCCAGCGTGTCATGTGCCTGCGCAAACACGATGGGGGCGATGATGTCGGCAATGAAACGCTCCACCCACTCGGCCACTTCCTCCACGCTGCGACCCTGCATTGGTTGCAGGGTGAAGTCCATATAGTCTTCCATACGCAACTCACCACGGCGGTAGGCCGCCATCAGCTCGGCCTCGCGCGGCAGCATGTCGGCGGCAGCCAGACCGTGTTGCACCATGAACTGCAGCCACAGGCTGGAGCTGTCGCCATTGGTGAGGGTGTCGTCCAGATCGAAAATGGCCAGCATCAGCGTACCTCACGCATGTCGTCACGGCTGATTTGCAGGCGCACGGCGGTGCCCGCCGGCATCAGGTCGCTGGCGGTGCGGTTCAGCCGGTCTACCAGCAGGGTGATGCCGCCGCTTTCTATCTGGTAACGGATGATATTGCCCAGCAACTGGTGCTGGCGGATGGTGCCGGCCAGGGTGTCGGCCTGCTGGCTGTGGGCATCCAGCACGTGGATGGATTCCGGGCGGATAGCCATGTGGCCCTGGATATCCAGCCCCAGCAGGCGCTGGGTATCGGCCGCACCCAGCAGATTGTAATTGCCCATGAAACGGGCCACGAATTCGGTGGCCGGCTGGGTGTATACCATTTCGGCACGGCCTTCCTGTTCCACCTTGCCCTGATTCATCACGAAGATGCGGTCGGACATGGTGAGTGCTTCTTCCTGATCGTGGGTGACGAAAATGGTGGTCAGGCCCAGACGGCGCTGGATGTCGCGGATCTGCTCGCGCAGGTTTTTGCGGATGCGCGCGTCCAGTGCCGACAGCGGTTCGTCCAGCAGCAGGATGCGCGGCTCCACCACCAGTGCGCGCGCCAGCGCCACCCGCTGACGCTGGCCGCCGGACAGTTCGTGCGGATAGTGGTTTTCCTTGCCGGAGAGCTCCACCAGCTTGATGACTTCCGCCACCTTGCGGGCAATTTCTGCGCCGTCGCATTTGCGCATTTTCAGGCCGAAGCCGATGTTCTGCGTCACGTTCATATTCGGGAACAGCGCGTAGCTCTGAAACACCATGCCGATGCCGCGCTTTTGTGGTGACAGATGAGTGATTTCATCGCTGCCGACGCGGATCTGGCCTGAGGTGGGGGATTCAAAACCGGCAATCATGCGCAGCACGGTGGTCTTGCCGCAGCCGGACGGGCCCAGAAAGGTAACGAACTCGCCCTGCTCGATGCTCATATTGAAGTCGTGTACCACGACATGGTCGGCAAAGCGTTTGTGCAGATTATTGATGGTGAGGTAAGCCATGTGGTTTCCTTGGATTCGGTCTGGGCTCAGGCCGTCTTGCGGGCCGGGCGGGCATTGCGGGCGAATACCTGGATCAGCCCCATGGCGGCCCAGGTCACCAGGAAGGCGATGATGGCCAGTGCCGACGGCTCGTAAGCGCGGTTGGCACCGATCAGTTGCAGGTAGGGGCCAAAGGCCGGGCGGCCCAGCAGGCTGGCCATGGTGAATTCGCCAATCACTACCGCGAAGGTAAGAAAGGCTCCGGACAGGATGGCCGACTTCACATTCGGGAAAATCACCTGCAGCAGAATGCTGGGCCAGCTGGCACCCAGGCTTTCGGCGGCTTCGGTCAGGGTGCGCACATCGATGGCGCGCAGGCCGGCGTCGATGGAGCGGTACAGATAGGGCAGGGCCAGCGTGACGTAGCTGCACATCAGCAGAAAATCGGTGGCGCGTTCATTGCCGGTCAGCGGCAGCCAGGAGCTGCTGTTGTACAGTTTGAGGTAGCCAAACACGATGACGATGGCCGGAATCACCAGCGGCAGCAGGGTGATGAATTCCACCAGCGGGCGCAGGCGCGGCAGCTTCAGCTGAATCCAGTAGGCGGTGGGCACCACCAGCACGATGCCGACGATGATGGTCAGCACTGCCATCAGCGTGGAATAGCCAAAAGTAGCCTGAAAGCCGGGGTCGGCCAGCACCACCTTGTAGGCCTCGAAGCTGTAGCCGTCGCGGTTCATCTTCAGGCTGAACTCGAAAGTGGCAATCAGCGGTAGCAGAAAGTAAATGGTGCCGATGGCAATGGCCACCCAGGCACCCAGTCGCGATGTCGATTTCATTCACGCCCCCTTTCGGCGCGGCTGCGCAGCCAGATATAGCCGGCATTGGACAGGCCGGTCACCACGATCATGCCCAGTGCCAGCGCATAGCCCAGGTTCTGGTCGTGCAGCACATCGCCGCGAATCTGCGCATACAGCAGGATGGGCACGATATTGAGCGAGCTACCGGTCAGCGCATAGGCGGTGGCTACCGCGCCAAAGGCATTGGCAAACAGCAGCAGGGCAGACCCCAGAATGCTGGGCCACAGGATGGGCAGTGCAATATGCCACCAGTAGGCGATGCTGCTGCCGCCCAGGCTTTCGCAGGCTTCGCGCCATTCGCTGCGCAGGCCGTCGATGGCCGGGGTAACAATCAGCACCATCAGTGGAATCTGGAAGTACAGATAGGTCAGCGTCAGCCCGATGAAGCTGAGAATGGAAAAACCAGTACCGTACAGGTCGAAATCGGCATAGTTGCGCAGCAGTACCGTCACCAGACCCATGCGGCCCAGGGTGGACAGAAAGGCAAACGACAGCGGAATGCCGGCAAAATTGGACGCCACGCCGGAGAAGGTCATCAGCGTGGGGCGAATCCAGGCGGGCAGGCCGCCCTGAATGGCCGCCAGCGCCAGCAACAGGCCGATGACGCTGCCGCCCAGTGCGGACGCCGCGCTGACTTCAAAGCTGATCCAGTAAGCCGACAGAATGCTGTCGTCAAACAGTTTCGCGATATTGCCCAGGGTGAAATGGCCGTTGGCATCCTGAAACGCCCCTATCATCAGCGTGGCGGTGGGGAGGATGAGAAACAGCAGGGCAAACAGGAAAAACGGCATTACGCCCAGCCAGTTGAAGGCAGACAGCGTCAGTCCCTTGCGGGGATGACCGGCCTGCGGTGCCGGGCCGTGGGTGACGGAATCGGGTGAAGTGGGCATCCGTGGTGCAGCCTCGTAGAGAAAGGGAAGCCCGGCATGGGCAGGAGTGCTGCCGTGCTGTTGTACTGCCTGGTGGGCAGCTCGGGTCTGTCCCGGTGACAGGATGGAATCAAAAACCGTCATGGCCACGGTGGAAGCGGCCATGACGGCGGGGTGAATCAGCCGTGCAGGCTTACTTGACGTTGCTGCCCACTACGCTGTCCCACTGCTTGGTAATGGTGGCCTTGTAGACTTCCTGCTGTTCCAGGGTGGGGAACACGGCTTTCTTGTAGTTGGCCGCAGCCGGCAGTTTGGACAGCAGTTCAGCCGGTACTTTCTTGCGTGCAGCCAGATCATTGAAGCGGCTGGGGTGGCAGTAGCCCTTCAGCCAGCCCAGTTGGCCTTCGTCGGAATACAGGTATTCCATCCACAGCTTGGCGGCATTGGGATGCGGGGCGTAGGCGCTGATGGCCTGTACGTATACGCCAGCCACCACGCCGGATTTCGGCACCACTACGGCCACTTTCGGGTTGCCCTTCAGGGTGTCGCGGTCGGCCAGGGCGTTGTAGTCCCAGCGCACGATGATGGGAGTGGTGCCCTGGGCCAGCGAGGCAGCCTTGCCGATTACCGGTACGAAGTTGCCGTTCTTGTTCAACTGAGAGAAGAACTTCAGGCCGGCATCGGCTGCCTTGGCCGGGTTGCCGCCTGCTTGCGACAGGCCGGCGGCGTATACGCCCATGATGGCTTGGTTGGCGGTGCGCGGGTCACCGGCCAGTGCCACGGCGTTCTTGTATTCCGGCTTCAACAGGTCGGACCAGTCAGCCGGTACCTTCTTGATGATGTCGGTGTTCACTTCGAAAGCCAGTACGCCGTAGTAGTCGCCGTACCAGTAACCATCCTTGTCCTTCACTTCGGCCGGGATGCTGTTCCAGGTGGATACCTTGTACGGCTGGATCAGGCCGGCTTCCTTGGCTTGCGGGCCAAAGGACAGACCAACATCGATCACGTCCGGCGCCTGCGGACCCTTGTTGCCCTTGTTGGCCTTGATGGCCTCGACTTCGTCGCCGGAACCAGCATCCGGGTTCAGTTCGTTTACCTTGATGCCGTACTTGGCCTTGAAGCCAGCCAGCAGGTCACCATAACCACACCAGTCATGCGGCAGGGCGATGGTGGTGAGTTCACCTTCCTGCTTGGCAGCCTTGATCAGGCTGTTGAGATCCTGTGCGTGCACAGCGGAAGCACCAATACTCAGTGCGGACAATACAACTGCGGCCATCAGCTTCTTGTTCATTGCTTCCATCCTTTGGACTAGGTCAATTGAGCAGGGCGATCTTAGGCAGTGCAGATGACGAGATGATGTGCGGCAAGTTTCAGTTCCGTGTCAGTTGCATGAAGTCTTGGGATCGACCTGTTTTGGTCATAAACCGACATACTGTCGCGCTGCTGTCATGCAGGTCTGCTAAACACTAAGCTGACGTTAACTTTCAGTGGACTAGGCCAGATCATGGCGACAGAAAATAATCAGACCCAGGTGGCCCAAATACGACAGTCCTTGCTGGCACAGATTGCCGTTGGCCTGCTGCCGCCAGGCGGCAAGCTGCCCTCGGAACGCACCCTGTCGCAGCTGTTTGATACCACCCGCATCACCCTGAAAGACGCACTGCTGGCGCTGGAGGCCGAAGGCTGCATCTATCGTGAAGACCGCCGCGGCTGGTTTGTGGCCCCGCCGCGGCTGGAATACAACCCGCAGTACCGGGTGCATTTTCAGCAAATGGTGCAGCAGCAGCAACGACGGGTGGATACCCGCGTGCTGTCCTCGCGCAGCATGGTGGCGGCACCCGAAATCAGCCAGCGTCTGCAATTGCCTGCGCTGGCGCGGGTGTTACAGATTTGCCGCCTGCGCAGCCTGGATGGCCGGGTAGTGTTATATGTCGAACACTATCTGAAGCCGGAATGCTTTCCCGGCATCATGCAGGAAGATCTGTCACAGTCTCTGACCGAGCTGTACCAGACGCGCTATGGTCTGCAATACCGCCGCTCCCGCTTTGACATCACCCCCACGGCTGCGCGCGGCGAAGTAGCCCAGGCACTGATGCTGGCCGAGGGTTCGCCCATCCTGCGCATTGCCCGCGTCAATTACGATCAGCAGCAGCGCATCATCGACTGTGATATCGAGTACTGGCGGCACGATGCCATCCGCGTCACGGTAGACAGCCACGTCCCGACAGATAGCGGAGAGTTGGCAGCGGCCACCATGCCGATGGGTTGACGTGCCTTGTTACCGTGCAACAGCTGCATCAATTAACAATTGCACACAATTTCATTACAAATGCTTACCAAGTGATACAGCCGGGCAACAGACTCGCCGCTGTGCCGGGGTCATGCTTCTTACCGTGCATCATTACGAGGAGAGACCCTGATGAAAATTTCAATTACCAGACCTGGCCGCTGGCTGTTGCTGGCCATGGTTGCGGCCAGCTTGTCCGCCTGCGTCGTTACGCCAACCCGCACCCAGGTGGTGTACAAGCCGGTGCCGGTGGCTGCTGCCCCGCACTGGAATCCGGCCGAGCATCCCTATTATGGCCATGCCATGAGCGATCTGCGCCAGGCGCGCGCCTTGCTGGCACGGCCGGATGTACAGCCGGTGCAGGATGATGAGCGCTGGGCTGTCGGTGCCATTGATGCCGCACTGAAAGAAATGACCCAGGCTGCCATTCAGGATGGCAAGAACCCGTGGCAGATTCCCGCCCCGGATGCCCGCCTTAACCCGACCGACCGCTTCCATCAGGCACTGCAGCTACTGGAGCAGGCCAGACGTGACGCCAGCCACCGCGAGGACGACCCCTGGGTGCGCGATCTGCAGGGTCGCATCCTGCGCCATATCGATGACGCCCACCGCGCTACGCAGCAGGCCATTGCCGACGCCCTGCGCTAAGGCTGGCCAGGATTTACCGCAACAACAATAACACCGCTTGCAATCCAAGGAGATTCACCATGTCTACCCTGAAACAATCCCTGGCCGGCCTGTTGCTGGCTGCTTCGGCACTGCTGGCCGCCGGCGCGGCGCAAGCCGACGACTGGCATGGCAATGACTGGCACCCGGACATGCAGCGCGAGTGGCATGAAGGCATGCCCTGGCGCTTCGAGCAGCATCACTGGCATCCGGACGAGCACCCCTATTACATGCATGCCATGACCGACCTGCGTCTGGCGCGCGACCTGCTGGCCCATCCAGACCAGCCGCGGGTTGAACAGGGCGAGCGCCGCGCGGTAGAGGCCATCAACCAAGCGCTGCATGCCATGCATGATGCCGCCATTGACGATGGCAAAGACCCCTTCCAGCGGCTGCCGCCGGATGCCCAGTATCGCCCGGACGACCGCTTCCACCAGGCACTGCGCCTGCTGGACAAGGCGCGGCAGGATGCCAGCCATGAAGAGGACGACCCCTATCTGCGCGGCTTGCAGCGTTACATCGTCGGTCAGATCGGCATGGCGCAGCATGCAGTGGACGATGCCATCCGCGAAGCACTGCGCTGAGGTTTTCAGAGTGATCAAGGCCCCCGCGGCAGCCCGTCTGTCGCGGGGGTTTTGCTGTCTGTCGTGCGGCAAGCCGCAAGCTGACAGGTTTTGCGCTACCATGCCCGCTGTTTGATGTTGACCAAGGAAGTACACATGACCCGCCTGCTCGTCCTCTACAGCGGAGGCACCATCGGCATGGACCACACCCCGGAAGGCCTGGCCCCC
The DNA here is from genome assembly GCF_009856625.1 of Aquitalea denitrificans. Lineage (GTDB taxonomy): Bacteria > Pseudomonadota > Gammaproteobacteria > Burkholderiales > Chromobacteriaceae > Aquitalea > Aquitalea denitrificans. Next base: position 3,526,273 of record NZ_CP047241.1, on the reverse strand, counting down.
GTTCCCGGCCTGCTGCCGCGCCTGCTGGAACGCTTCCGTACCCCGGCGCTGGACTTTGACGTGGTGGAATACCCGCAGCTGATTGACTCCTCCGCCATTGTCCCGGCCCAGTGGCAGCAGCTGATTGACGATCTGGCCTCGCGCTATGCCGCGTATGACGGCTTTGTGGTGATTCATGGCACCGACACCATGGCCTACACCGCCAGCGTGCTGGCCTTTGCCCTGCAAGGTCTGGCCAAGCCGGTGATTGTCACCGGTGCGCAACTGCCGCTGGTACACCCGCGTTCGGACGGCTGGAGCAATCTGGCCGATGCGCTGGAAGCCGCCAGCCAGCCGGACCTGCACGAAGTGTGCATCGCCTTCAACCGCCTGCTGCTGCGTGGCTGCCGCGCCCGCAAGCTGGATGCCGCCAGCTTTGCCGGTTTTGACAGCCCGAACGCCCCGGCGCTGGCCAGCTTCGGCATCCAGGCACACTGGCAACGCCAGCACTGGCTGACCGCCAGCCAGCCCTTCCAGCCAGTGACACTGGATATTTCGCTCAAGCTGGCCAGCTTCTTCCTGACTCCGGGCTATGCCAGCACGCTGGCCGGGCAGGCCATGCAGGATGGCGGGCTGGATGCTGCGGTGCTGATGAGTTATGGCAATGGCAATACCCCGGCCGATCAGACCCTGCTGGATGGGGTGGCTGCACTCACCGCCCGTGGTGGCGCAGTATTGAATATCAGCCAGGTGGTGCATGGCGCAGTGGAAGTGGGTGCCTATGCCGCAAGTCAGCCGCTGGCCCGTGCCGGTGCCATTGCCGGGGCCGACCTCACGCCGGAGGCGGCCACCGCCAAGCTGCTGGTGTTGTTGTCGCAAGGGCTGCGTGGTCAGGCACTGCGTCAGCAATTGGCCAGCGTGCTGGTGGGTGAGAGCAGCTAGCATCGGGTGTAATTCGGCCATGCAAGGCGTGCCTGTGGCACGCCTTTTTTCTTGCCGTAACCATGGTGGTGGCTGCCCAAAAAATGAGCAGTCCAGATTTGTGCTGTAGCATCAGTTACTTGCCACGTTTATCCACACCCCCTCCACATATCGGTACACGGCAGGCGTGGGAAAAATCATTTTTTGCACAAAAAACAGGCAGTGGTACAAAGACCGTTTAGTCTCAGTGACTTAAGCTGTTTGTCCACAGACCACACACAAGCCTGTCCCCGCTGTGTGTGCAAAAACACAGTCTGGTGACCCACCGCCATGGCGCCGGGCAGAATAAGCCGCAGTGTCATCCATTGACTAAAAAATAGGCACTGCAAAAAAATACATGCTGATTCATGTATTTGGCGGACTTGCCCACAGGCGGTGCACAAGCCTGTCCCCGCAGGGTGTGTAAAACTCGGACTAACCCGCTGTTTAGCGGCCTCGTCGCTGATTTGTGCACGCTAGAGCAAGCAAAAAGCGGGTATTTTCCGTGCCAAACAGTAATTGCCTAAAAAACAGGCGGCGCTGAAAGAATCTACCAGATCAGTGACTTAGTGCATTTGCCCACAGACCGTGCACAAGCCTTTCCCCGGCCGATGTGCAAAAGCGTCAGCCGGGTGGTATTGCTGTTCGTAACAGACCGCCGCGGGAAATAGCGACTTGGCTGCCTAAAAAACAGGCGGTTCAGCAAAGTGCTTTGCCATTCAGCAACTTGTCTGTCTTGTCCACAGCTCACGCACAGGGCTGTCCCCGCTTGCGGTGAGAAAAGCAGCCTGAGCAACATAAAACACAGGCAAGACTACTGATGCACAGGCAAGCCGACGTATAATTACACTCTTTGGCAGCAGGTTTGCCGTGAGCATCATTCACCGAATTGCCGTGGTCGGGCCGGAGTCCTGTGGCAAGAGCACCTTGTCGGCCCAACTGGCCGCCAGCATGCAGGCGCAAGGCGTGCGTGCCAGCCATGTGACGGAATATGCGCGTGACTACTACGCCAACCGCCCGTACCAGGTGGCGATGTCCGACATCGAGGCCATTGCCTGCGGGCAGTTGCAGGCCGAACAGGCGGCGGCACGGCAGCATGGCTGGCTGATCTGCGACACCACGGTGCTGACCTGCAAGATATGGGCGGAAGTGGCATTCGGGCAGGCATCGCCCGCCTTACTGCAGCATTACCGCCCACAGGACTATGTGCTGACCCTGTTGACGGCAACAGACATCCCCTGGCAGCCAGACCCGCTGCGCAGCCATCCACAGGAACGCGACTGGCTGCTGGGCTTGTATCAGGCCGAACTGGCGGGGGTGGGCATTGCCGCCGTCTTGTTGCAAGGCAGCGAAGCACAGCGCCTGCAGCAAGCTTGGCATGCCTTGCGGCAGCTGCCGGAATGGGGTGGAAATAGCTTAAAAAATAATCAGCTCTGACAAAGTCTTTAATTTTCAGGGTCTTGTTCTTCTTTTCCACAGGCCGCTCACAGCTCTGTCCCGTCAGTGGGTGGAAAACCTGAAGCCTCTGCCTAAAAAACAGGCAGTGCCAATTTATGCTTTTTGCTCAAATAGTTGCAGGTCTTGTCCACAAGCGGTGCACAAGCCTGTCCAGAATGGATGTGTAAAAATGAATGAAACCTTTCAATTGCGTAATGAATACATCGCCCTGTGTGATCTGTTGAAAACCTGCAGCGTGTGTTCATCCGGCGGTGAAGCCAAACATTTCATTGCCGAGGGCAATGTTGCGGTGGACGGTGCACAGGAGCTGCGCAAAACCTGCAAGATCCGCCCCGGTCAGGTTGTCAGCGGTGAGGGCTTTACCATCACGGTGGTGGCGGCCTGATGTCCGAGGCTGTCTTGCCGCCGGATGACGACCCGATGCCGCAGCCGCCGTTTGAAGTCACCGACGACATGTGCTGCGGCAGTGGTTGCGACCCCTGCATTCTCGACACCTATTACGCCGAGCTGCGCGATTACCGCAGCCGGCTTGCTGCCTGGCAGGCGCGCCAGCAGGCCCGGCAGAGCAAGGACGGAAACTGATAGATGGCCAGCATTGACCTGCATTTTCATTCCCATGCCTCCGACGGTGCGCTGCCGCCAGCCGAGGTGATTGCCCGTGCCGCCGAACGTGAAGCCACGCTGGTGGCGCTGACCGACCACGACTGTACCCACGGCCTGGCTGATGCCCGTGCCACAGCTGCGGCCCACGGCGTGGATTTTCTCAATGGCGTGGAAGTCTCGGTCACCTGGAATGGCAAGCACACCGTGCATATTGTCGGGCTGGGAATAGACCCGGAACATCCGGCACTCAAGGCGGGCTTGCAGTCCATCCGCGATGGCCGGGTGCAGCGGGCGCAAGAGATGTCCGACTCGCTGGCCCGCATCGGTATTCATGGCGCTTTCGATGGTGCCATGGCCGTCTGCGAAAACCCGGAAATGATAGGCCGCACCCACTTTGCCCGTTTTCTGGTGAACAGCGGCGAGGTCAAGGACGTGCGCACGGTGTTTCGCAAATACCTGACACCGGGCAAGCCTGGCTATGTGCCGCATGAATGGGCCAATCTGGCCGATGCAGTGGGCTGGATTGTTGCTTCTGGCGGCATGGCGGTGATTGCCCATCCCGGTCGCTACGATATGGGACGCACCCTGATCGAGCGGCTGATTCTGGACTTCAAGGACGCTGGCGGCCAGGGTATCGAGGTGGCCAGTGGCAGCCACAGCCTGGACGACATGCACAAGTATGCGTTGATCGCCCAGCGCTACGGCCTGCTGTCCAGTGCCGGCAGCGATTTTCATGCGCCCGGCGAAGGTGGCCGCGACGTGGGCCGTACCGATGACCTGCCGCCCATCTGCCAGCCGGTATGGCTGGCATTGCAGGAGCGCATTATCCGCGCTCCGCGTGCGGCATAAACCAACACTAAAGCACACACATGGCACAGTTTTTCATGATTCACCCGGACAATCCGCAGGCGCGGCTGATCCGGGAAGCAGCCAACATCCTGCGCAATGGCGGGGTGGTGGTGTATCCCACCGACTCCTGTTACGCGCTGGGCTGCATGCTGGGCGACAAGAAGGCGATGGAGCGCATTCTGGCCATCCGCCAGATCGAGCTCAAACACCACCTGACGCTGGTATGTCACAACCTGTCCGAGCTGGCCAACTACGCCCGCGTCGACAACAGCCAGTTCCGCCAGCTCAAGGCCGCCACGCCCGGCAGCTACACCTTCATCCTGCAGGCCACCAAGGAAGTACCGCGCCGCACCCTGCACCCCAAGCGCGCCACCATCGGCCTGCGCGTGCCGGATCACAAAGTGGCACTGGCCCTGCTGGAAGAGCTGGGCGAGCCCATCTTGTCCTGTACCCTGCTGTTGCCGGGTGACGAGGACGCGCTGACCGACCCGTATGAAATCCGCGAGCGGCTGGAACACACGGTGGATGCGGTGATTGATGGCGGTTGGTGCGGTACCGAACCCACCACGGTGATCGACATGACCGAGGGGGTGGAACTGCTGCGTCGTGGCAAGGGCGACCCGGCTCTGTTCGGTCTGTAAGCCCGCTACTGGAACCATCCGAGCCTGCCCCCATCTAGTGGGGGTCAACGTTTTCCATTTGAAAAAGAAGCCATGGGCGATACTTCTCAACTGATCCAGCAGATCAGCATCTATGCCTTGCCAGTCCTGCTGGCCATTACCCTGCACGAAGCAGCGCACGCCTATGCGGCCAAACGCTTTGGCGATTCCACCGCCTACATGCTGGGGCGCATGACGCTGAACCCCCTCAAGCATATCGACCCGGTAGGTACGGTGTTACTGCCGCTGATTTCCCTGATCATGGGCGGCGTGCTGTTTGGCTGGGCCAAACCGGTACCGGTCAACTTTGGTGCCTTGCGCAACCCGCGGGTGGGTATGCGCTGGGTGGCTGCGGCTGGTCCGCTGGCCAATTTCATCATGGCGGTGGGGTGGGTGTTGCTGTTCAAGCTGGCTATCGTGATGAACAACAGCTATTCCGAGCCGCTGGCGCTGATGAGCAAGGCCGGTATCAACATCAACGTGATGCTGATGGTGCTCAACCTGCTGCCGCTACTGCCGCTGGATGGCGGCCGCATCGTGGAAAGCCTGCTGCCACCGGGCATGGCTTACAAGTATTCCCGGCTGGAGCCCTATGGCATGTGGATCCTCATTGCGCTGATCTTTACCGGCGTACTGATGCCCTTGCTCAATCCGCTGCGCCAGCTGGTGTATCATCTGCTCAGTCTGTTTCTATAACTTGCGGGAGGCCACCTGCCGGGTGGCCGTCAAAGCCTGTACGGCGTGCGCAGCATGCGCAATCCGGAGCAGGCTTTGTCATTCCCGGACCATCTGGAAATCACACCATGTTTGCCAACCGCATCCTTTCCGGCATGCGCCCCACGGGCAGCCTGCACCTGGGCCATTACCACGGCGTCATCAAGAACTGGGTGGAGCTGCAATCCAGCCACGACTGCTATTTCATGGTGGCTGACTGGCACGCCCTCACCACCAACTACGACGACGTGGCCATCATCGAAAAGAGCATCTGGGACATGGTGATCGACTGGCTGGCTGCCGGTGTCGACCCGGAAAAGGCCACGGTGTTCATCCAGTCCAAGGTGCCGCAGCATGCCGAACTGCATCTGGCATTGTCCATGGTGACGCCGCTGTCCTGGCTGGAACGCGTGCCCACCTACAAGGACCAGATCGAAAAACTGTCCACCAAGGACCTGGGTACCTACGGCTTCCTCGGCTATCCGCTGCTGCAGGCTGCTGACATCCTGGTGTACAAGGCCGGGCTGGTGCCGGTGGGCGAAGACCAGGTGCCGCATATCGAACTGACCCGCGAAGTGGCACGCCGCTTCAACAACCTGTTTGGCCGCGAACCCAATTTCGACGAACTGGCCCAGGCCGCTGCCAAGAAAATCGGCAAGCTGGGCAAGCAGTTCATGCAGCAGCGCACCGCCTATCTGCAAGACGGCAATGCCGAAGCCCTGCAAGCTGCGCGCGAGATTCTGGCCGCCAGCCAGAACCTGGGCGTGGCCGACCGCGAACGTCTGGCTGGCTGGCTGGAAAACAAGGGCAAGACCATCCTGCCGGAACCGGAAGCCAAGCTGACCGCCGCCTCGCGCATGCCGGGCCTGGACGGCCAGAAGATGTCCAAGTCCTACGGCAATACCATCACCATGCGTGAATCGCCGGAGCTGGTGAGCAAGAAGGTGAAGGCCATGCCGACCGACCCGGCCCGCGTGCGTCGTACTGATGCCGGCAATCCGGAAAAATGCCCGGTGTGGCAGCTGCATCAGGTGTACAGCGACAACGACACCCGCGAATGGGTGAAAAAAGGCTGTACCAGCGCCGGCATCGGCTGTCTGGAATGCAAGCAGCCGGTGATCGACGGCGTGCTGCGCGAACAACAACCGATGTTCGAACGCGCCGAGCAATACCTGACCCATCCGGACCGGGTGAAGGAAATCGTGTTCGAAGGCTGCCGCCGTGCCGAGAAAGTGGCCAAGGAAACCATGGGTGATGTGCGCGCTGCGATGGGGCTGGGCTTCTGAGCGCAGCTGACAAAACCCCTGTTGCGGCGTTGCGCCTCCTTGCCGTGCGTCGTGTACTGCCTGTGTCGGCGCGCCTTGCACCAGGGTCGCTACGCTATTTTGTCAGCCGCACCATGCTGTAGTAGCGGTGGTGGATGTAAAAAAGCCGGAACAGACGTTCCGGCTTTTGCATTTTCCGGGGGAGGGATTACCCCTCGCTGACCTCCATATGGCTTGTCATGCGGCTTTTTCTCTACGGGGAAATTGAGGTAGTGCTGAGTGCGTATGTGGAGGTGAGTGGCAGGGAAGTGGGGATTCGAACCGCTATGCCCGATCCCTCGTTGGCACGCGCCGACTGAATGGCCACGGGCAAGGTTATAAGCCACCGCATGTCTGAGCGCCGCGACGATAGCGCGCCGCGAGTTCGGTGGCGCCTTGGCCGTGGTCGGGCTGGCGGAAATACGCGGGCGGTCGAGGTCGCCTGGGGTTGCAAGGGGGCTGGCGAGGCAGCCCCCTTGCCTGCTGGCGGGCAGCCCCGCCATACAATGCAAGCACCTTGTCCGGCGCGAGCCAAAGAGGCATGGAGGTGTCTAGTGCTCCAGTCGTGGCAAAAACACCTCTGCCAGCATGCAACGGCAACTGCCGCCACCGACTGCTTCGATGGTGGGAATGGGGTTGACCACCGGCTGGCCGTGACGCTCCAGCACCCGTTGCTGTTGCGGGGTAAAGCCATTCCAGGCGCGCTGCGACATGGCCAGGAGTGGGGTGCCGTCCTGTGCCGCCAGTTGCAGGATATTGCCGCAGAAATGCTGCTCCACCTGCTCATGGCTGATGCGGATCACTTCGTGGGTGGATTCCAGTGCCGCCAGCACCCGCTGGCGCTCTTCCGGCTGATACAGGCTGTCGGCGCAGATCACCGCAATATCCTGCCCCACCGACATCATCACATTGCTGTGATAGATGGGGACGCCGTGGCTGTCGGCGGTGTCGAACAACTGCACATCGTCCAGACCACGCAAGCGGGCGTAACGATACAGCGCCAGCGGATGGCAGCGCTGCGAGCGGGCGGCGTACACCCGGCGGCGGGCGTGGTCGAAAATCATCACCCCGGTGCCTTCCAGAATCAGTTCTTCTTCCCACGGGTGGCCCACCCAGCTGATCTGGTTGATCTGGTAATCATGCTGCAGCAACAGCCGCGCAAGTTCTTCCACCCGCCGTTCCTGCCGGCGATTGGGCGTGTGCATCGGGTAAATGTGCAAGCTGCCATCGGCACTGGTGCTGAACCAGTTGTTGGGAAACACCGCATCGGGCGTGGCAATGCCGTCCGGGCTTTTTTCCAGTACCATCACCCGCAGGCCGTGGTCAGACAGGCGCTGTGCCATGGCATCGAACTCGGCCATGGCCTGGGCGGTGACTGCGGCAGCGGGCAGGTTCAGCCGGTGCTGGAACACATTGTCGGCACCGGTCTGTTCGTTAAAGGCAAAGTCGACCGGGCGCACCATGACCACGGCGCGTGCCAGTTGCGGTTGTGCCGGGCGGTTCAGCGACAGCGGCTGAATCCAGGGCAGATTCTGATTTCCCATGTGATGAATTCGGGGCGGAGTGTGGAGGGTGCTGGTATAGTAGCCAGATCAAGATCAAACAAAAAGTTGGATTTGTTTGACATTTCCATAATGATTTGGAATGGATTTTCACCTAGCCGCCCTCAAGGCCTTTGTCACCGCCGCGCGTGAGTCGTCGTTTTCCCGCGCCGCCGACTGCCTGCACCTCACCCAGCCCGGTCTGTCCAAGCGCATCCGCAGCCTGGAGGATGGCCTGCGCGTCACGCTGTTCGACCGCATCGGCCGCCGTACGGTGCTGACCGAAGCCGGACGCGCCTTCCTGCCTTACGCCTTGCGCATGCTGGCGGAGGCGGAGCAGGCCAGCCAGCTGCTGCGCAGCCTGCAACCGGCCCAGGTGGGCAAGCTGCATCTGGCCACCACCCAGCATATCGGCTTGTACTACCTCAAGCCGGTGCTGGCGGATTTTGTGCGCCAGTATCCGGGCATCGACCTCACCGTGGACTTCAAGACTTCAGCCGAAACCCACAAGCTGCTGAGCCAGGGCGAGCTGGAACTGGGCTTCATGTCCGAGCCGCCCTTGCACGAGCAGGCGCTGGATTATGTGGCGGTGTTGGAAGAAAAACTGTGCTTTGCCGTAGCCGGGCAGCACCCGCTGGCCCTGCTGGACTCCCTGACCCTGCAGGACCTGGCGCGCTATCCCGCGCTGTTGCCCGGCAGCAATACCCGCTGCCGACGGCTGATCGAAAACCTGTTCCAGCAACAGGCCACCCCGCTGGACGTGCGTGAGCCGTCCAATTACCTAGAAGCCTTGCGCATGCTGGTGGAAGCCGGGCTGGGCTGGACTGCGCTGCCGGAAGTGATGATCAGCAGCACGCTGTGCCGTCTGCCGCTGGCAGAACACGAGCCTTCCCGCACCATCATGCTGGCCTACCACCGCAAGATCAGTCTGTCCGGCCCGGCGCGGCTGTTTCTGGAATGGGTCAAAACCCACCCGCTTGGCGTACACTCTGCCGCATGAGTAGCCAGACCACGCCCGACAACTTTGCCCTGACCGCGCCGCAACTGCCGGCCGGCCTGCCCATCGCCCATGTATTCGGTCAGCCGGTGCTGGAAGTGCCGCAGGACCTGTTCATCCCGCCCGATGCCTTGCAGGTGATCCTGGAAAGCTTCGAAGGCCCGCTGGACCTGTTGCTCTACCTGATCCGCAAGCAAAATCTGGATGTGCTGAATATTCCGATGGCTGACATCACTCGCCAGTACATGGGCTATGTGGACGCCATGCGCACCGAGCGGCTGGAGCTGGCGGCGGAATACCTGCTGATGGCGGCCTTGCTGATTGAAATCAAATCGCGGCTGCTGCTGCCGCGTCCGCCGCTGGATGAAGAGGGCGAACCGGACGACCCGCGTGCCGAGCTGGTGCGCCGCCTGCTGGATTACGAACAGATGAAGCTGGCTGCACTGGCGCTGGACAAGCTGCCGCAGGCCGACCGCGATTTTGCCTGGCTGGCAGTACTGATCGAGCAGGGGGCCGAGGCGCGGCTGCCGGATGTGGCAGCGGTAGATCTGCGTCAGGCCTGGCTGGCCATTCTGTCCAGGGCAAAGCACAAGCGCAGTCACAAGGTGGAAAAGGACGAGCTGTCGGTACGCGAGCAAATGAGCTGGATCCTGCGCTACCTGTCCGGGCGCGAATACGTGCCGTTCGAAGAGCTGTTCGAGGTGGACAAGGGCGTCGCCCATCTGGTGGTCAACTTCATTGCGGTGCTGGAGCTGGTGAAGGAAGGGCTGATCAAGGTGAGTCAAGAGGAAGCCTATCAGCCCATTTATGTACGCATTGCCATCAACTGAGTCGGCCAACTGTTGCATGCATGACAGCAGTGCACGAATTGGCAGTGTCGCCAGCGGGGAATTCATGTAAAATCCGCGCCTTCCCCGCGCAATGTATATTTTTCGCCCCTAGTCCTGTGCGCAGGCCGGGCGAGACTTGGTCCGATGTCCACCATCACCGACTTAAACTATCTCAAGATCGTGCTGGAAACGGCATTATTGACCGCGACGGAACCCTTGTCGGTATCCCAGCTCAAAAAGCTGTTTACCGAAGACATCAAGGCCAGTCTGCTGAATGACATTCTGGAAGACATCCAGTCTGACTGGCGTGGCCGTGGTGTGGAGCTGGTGAAACTGGCCAGTGGCTGGCGCTTTCGCGCCCGGGCCGAATTTACCCCCTATCTGTCACGGCTGAACCCGGAAAAACCGCCGCGTTACTCGCGTGCCGTGATGGAAACCCTGGCGATTATCGCCTACAAACAACCTGTTACCCGTGGTGATATCGAATCCATTCGTGGCGTGTCGGTATCCACCAATGTGATGCAAACCCTGCTGGAGCGGGGTTGGATTGAAGTAATCGGGCACAAGGACGTGCCCGGCCGGCCGGGGCTGTATGCCACCACCCGCAAGTTTCTGGATGATCTTGGCTTTGTTTCGCTAAGGGATCTGCCACCGCTGGCAGACTTGGGAACACTGGTCATACCCGATGCCCAGCCACAAGAGATCGGCAGCGAAGAAGCCGAAGACACTCTCCCCCTCGACGATGAGGCGGACAATCTGGAGCCACAAGCTCAATAGCGCGTGCGCTCGTACTGAAAGAGCATGATTTATGTCTACCAAAGGACAAAACAACGCCCGCCAGCCGGTGGCGCGTGTAAAGGGACGCGAAAGCACCAGCCAGCGCCGTCAGCCTGACGCCGCCCGTGGCAACGCCCCGCAACAGCAGGGCCGTGGCAAGCCGGGAGGCTTTGGCAAGGCGCGTAATCCGCAAGACGCGCAAGCCCAGGGCGGCAAGCCGCAGGGCCGTCGCCCCGCTGCGCCGCGGGATGCCTATGGCAATCTGCTGCAGGCGCAAGCCAATGCTGCACCGCATGAAAGCGCGCCACTGTTCAAGATGAGCCGTGCCGAACTGGCCCAGCTGGAATTGCAACGCCAGGCCCGTGGCCTGCCGCGCGATGAAAACGGCGAACCGAATGGCAATGTGGCCGAACCGAAAAAACCGGCCAACAACCGCCGCAAGGAAACTGTCAACCGCCGTGGCGAAGTGCAGGCCAAGCCCACCGGCAGCGGCAAGCGTAGTCAGTCGGAAAACAACCGCCAGCAGCAGGCTGCCCGTCGCCAGGAAAAGGCCGAACGTTTGCAGGCTGAAGGTGGTGAAGCGCTGCAGCACGAACGTCGCTTCGGCAACAAAAATGCCGCCATGCCGGTAGCCGATGGAGAACAAAGCCCGCGCGAACAGCGTCGTGCTCCCGCCGCGGGCAAACCGCGCGCAGAAGGCAAGTCGCTGGTAATCAAGGCAAAAAAGTTGCGTCTGCGCAGCCCGAGTCAGGACGTGAAAGAAAAGTCCAAGCGGCTGCGCGAGGTGCGCCTCGACAAGGAACAGATTGAACCGGTACGCCTGCAAAAAGCGCTTTCCGCTTCCGGCGTCGGCTCGCGCCGCGAAATGGAAGAATGGATTGAAGCCGGTCTGGTGATGGTCAATGGCAAGAAAGCCAATCTGGGCGACCGTGTCGGCCCGGAAGACCGCGTCACCGCCAAGGGTGATGTGATCAAGCTCAAATGGGCCGACCGCCTGCCACGCATCATCATGTACCACAAGCAAGAAGGTGAAATCGTTTCCCGCGACGACCCGGAAGGCCGTGTCAGCGTGTTTGAGCGCCTGCCGCAAGCCAAGAGCAGCCGCTGGGTGGCCGTGGGCCGTCTGGACGTCAACACCTCCGGCCTGTTGCTGATCACCACCAGTGGTGAACTGGCCAACCGCATGATGCACCCCAGCTTTGAAGTGGAGCGTGAATACGCCGTGCGCGTGCTGGGTGAACTGACACCGGAAATCGCCAAGGAAATGACCGCAGGTGTCGAGCTGGAAGACGGCCCGGCTGCCTTCCAGCGTGTATTCCAGCGCGGTGGTGCCGAAGAAGGTGCCAACCAGTGGTACAACGTGGTGATCAAGGAAGGGCGTAACCGCGAAGTGCGTCGCATGTTCGAACACTTCGGCCTGACCGTCAGCCGCCTGATCCGCGTGCGCTTTGGCAACCTGGGCCTGCCCCCGCGCCTTAAGCGTGGCCAGTTCTACGAACTGAACGAAGCCGAAGTGGCTGCGGTGATGAAGTGGTCTGACCTGACCATGACCGGCCGCAAGAAAACCCGCGGCAGCAAGGCCGAGTGAGCGCTCGCCGTTGGCCGTCACTGACGGCGCTGGCGGTGCGAGCAGGCAAATGGGTGGCTGCCTTGCGGTCACCCGTTTTGCATTCTGTCCGCCAATCGCATCATGGACAGCAGCCGGCAATAGCCGGTGCTGCCGTACGCTTGCTGGCCGGTCGGCGCGGGCCGCGTGCATCCATTGTCATCATCCAGGATGGCAAGCTGTTGATGATGCAGCGCATCAAAAATGGCAAGGAGTATTATGTCCTGCCCGGCGGCACCATCAAGGCTGGCGAAACCCCGGCCATGGCCTGTGTGCGTGAAACCCGCGAGGAGACCGGCCTGAATGTATGGCTGGCCGAGCAACTGGCCGAGCTGGAGCACAAGGGGCGCATCGAACATGTGTTTCTGGCCAGCAAGTTTCGTGGCACCCTGCAGCTGGGTGGGCCGGAGCTGGCACGCATGAGCGAGGATAATCAGTATCATCTGCTGTGGCTGGATTACAAGCAGTTGCAACAGCTGAAGCTGCGGCCAAAGAATCTGCTGGTGTACTGCCAGGAATGGTTGTGGCCGCAGGACCAATGATGGCTTGCTGAACCGGCGCTGCCGGACGTAAGGTAGCCGATTGCAGTGCCAGTCAGGAATATACGCATGAGCAAGGCATTTACTCGAGAAAACGACGAGGCTGAAGACGATCTGCCAGTCGAGCAGCGACTGCCGGCATCCACCAAGAACTACATCACGCCCGGTGGCTGGTTGCGGCTGAAGGACGAGTTGTACCAGTTGGTCAACAAGGAAAGGCCGGAAGTGGTGCAGATCGTCAACTGGGCCGCCAGCAATGGCGATCGCTCGGAAAATGGCGATTATCTGTACGGCAAGCGCCGCTTGCGCGAAATCGACCGCCGCATCCGCTTTCTGACCAAGCGGCTGGAGCTGGCTGAGGTAGTGGACCCGGAAGCGCGTGAAGCGACCGATCAGGTATTTTTCTCGGCAACCGTGCTGATTGAGCGTGGAGATGGCAGCGAGCAGCTGCTGCGCATCGTCGGGGTGGATGAAATTGATCTGTCGCGTGGTCATATCAGCTGGATTTCCCCGATTGCCCGCACCCTGATCAAGGCGCGTGAAGGGGATAGCGTGCTGTTTCGTGGCCCGGACGGCGCGGAAGATATCGAAATCCTCGAAGTGCGCTACGAAAAGATCAGCTAAGCCGGCGTGTCCCCGGAGCAAACAAAAGCCCGTGTATGGTTACACGGGCTTTTTGCGTTCATTGCCGGCGGTATCAGTGGCCAGCTTCCTCGGCATCGGCGCGGCCGGACAGCTGGCTGTTAACCGCCATCCAGTCGCGGGTGGCAGTATCACCAATGCGGCTGAAGGCCTGGCTGAGCAGGCGGGCTTGTTCCTTGTGCAGGGCTTCTTCCAGCTTGCGGCCTTCGCTGGTCAGCGACAGTTGCTTCACCCGCTTGTCGTGGCTGGCTGCCACGCTGGCAATCAGCCCCATCTCCACCAACTGGCGTAGCGGCATGTTGATGGCTTGCTTGGTGACATCCAGCGCGCCCAGCAGGTCCTTGACCGACAGGCCGGGATAGCGGGCCACGAAGAACAGGATACGGTGGTGTACACGCGCCAGGCCACGGCGGGCCAGGATTTCATCCGGCTTGGCGGTAAAGGCCTTGTAGGCATGGAAAAACACTTCCATGGCCGCGCGCAGGTCAATCGAGCTATCGGTGTCAGGCATGTTGACGACTTCCCCGCCTAGGGGTAAATTAGGTCAAAAAAATTGACGTTTATTGTTCGTTGGATTGTCATAGCAGCGCATCATATGGCGGTAGCAGAACAACAAAACAACTGCTGCAGAAGCCCCGCTTCCGTAGGCTTGCCACCCTCGGCCACGGCAATATGGTTGACATACTGGTGTGACAATCAGGGAGATTACCATGTTTTCAGAACGTATCGAACGACTGATGGGTTCGCTGATCCGCGAAATCCTGGCTGCAGCACAGCGCCCGGAAGTCATTTCCTTTGCCGGCGGACTGCCGGCAGCCAGCTGTCTGCCCAAGCTGGACTTCAGCGGCATGCCGCAGGCACTGGCGCAATACGGTACCACCGAGGGGGAACCGGAACTGCGCGAACTGATTGCCGCCCAGGCGCGCAAGATGGGGCTGGATTGCACTGCTCAGCAGGTACTGGTGCTGTCGGGTTCGCAGCAGGCCATCGACCTGGCTTCCAAGCTGTTCATCGACCCGGGTACACCGCTGGTGACAGAAGGCCCCACCTATCTGGCTGCCTTGCAGTCCTTCAATCTGTTTGGTGCCAGGATCACGGCCGTGGCACAGGAAAACGGTCAGCTGTCCCCGGACAAGCTGGATCAGGCCTTGCGCACGGCCAAGCCACGGCTGACCTATCTGATTCCCAGCTTCCAGAACCCCTCCGGTGCCTGTTATAGCGAGGAAAACCGCCGGGCGCTGGCCGAGGTGATCGACAGCCATGGCTTGCCGGTTTACGAGGATGATCCGTACCGCGCGCTTTCCTACGATGGCGAGGCACCGGCACCGCTGGTCAGCCACCTGAAGAACACGCCGTGGATTTATGCCGGTTCCTTCTCCAAGACGCTGGCACCGGGCCTGCGCGAAGGTTATCTGATTGCCTCGCCCGAGCTGTATCCGCATCTGGTCAAGCTCAAGCAATCCACCGACCTGCACAGCAATCGCCCCGGTCAGTGGTTTATTGCCCAGCAGCTGGCCAGCCCGGACTTCCCGGCGCATCTGCAATCACTGCGCGATACTTACCGTGTGGGGCGTGATGCCATGCAGGCTGCGCTGGAAAAGCACTTTGCTGATCTGGCTGACTGGCAGGTTCCCAAGGGCGGGCTGTTTTTCTGGCTGACGCTGAAGCAGCCGCAGGACACGCGCGAGCTGCTGAAAGTGGCGCTGGCAGAATGCAATGTCGCCTTCATGCCGGGGGAGCCTTTCTACCCGAATCCGGCAGATGGCATCGGCCACTTGCGCCTCAACTTCAGCCACGCTGCGCCGGAGCGCATTGACGAGGGCATCGCCCGTCTGGCCCAGCTGGTACGCAGGGCTGCCGCCTGAGAACGTCGCTGGCAGGCAAACAAAAGCCGCTCGATGAGAGCGGCTTTTTTTGTGGCTGCGTAATGTGGATCAGCCGCTAATCGGTCCTTCGCCTTCCAGCATGGCAACGCCAGCCAGCCCGGAACGGAATACCGCCTGCTGCAGGGTTTCCACGGCCTTCTTGCGGAAAAACTGCTTGCGTGTCACCAGCAGTACCCGCCGTTCGGGTACTGGGGCCTGGAAGGGGACCACCGACAGCAGGCTGTCGTCACCTGGGCCGATGGAGGTGGATGGCATTACGGTCACGCCCATGCCGCTGGCCACCATGTGGCGGATGGTATTAAGCGAGCTGCCCTGCAGAGTGCTGGCCAGACCGGAGTGGTGGTTCTGCTTGCTGGCCAGTTCGCTGCATGCTTGCAATACCTGGTCGCGGAAGCAGTTACCCTGTGTCAACAGCAGCACGCTTTCGTCAGTCAGCTGACTGGCATTCACACACTCCTGCTTTTCCCACGGATGGCCTTTGGGTGTGGCTACGACAAAGGGTTCGTCATACAGCGGCCAGGCCACGGTACCGGCTTCGTCGAACGGGTCGGCCACGATGATGGCATCTACCTCACCGCGCTTGAGCATTTCAGCCAGCCGCGCGGTGTAGTTCTCTTCCAGGATCAGCGGCATGTCCGGTGCCAGAATGCGCAGGGCGGGAATCAGTCGTGGTAGCAGGTAGGGGCTGATGGTAAAGATCACCCCCAGCTTGAGCGGGCCCACCAGCTCGTTCTGGTGTTCACCGGCCAGCCGTTTGACGGTTTCGGCCTCTTCCAGCACGCGCTGCGACTGTTCGATGATGCGCTCGCCAATTTCCGTCACCGCCACTTCCTGGCCACCACGCTCAAACAAGGTGATGCCCAGTTCGTCTTCCAGCTTCTTGATGGCGATGGACAGAGTGGGCTGGCTGACAAAGCAGCTTTGTGCGGCGCGGCCAAAATGGCGCTCGCGCGCCACGGCCACGATGTAGCGGAGTTCGGTCAGCGTCATGGTTTAGCGTTGGTGCTCCGGCAGCACGATGTTGACTTCCAGCACCTCAAAGTCGTCCTGGCGTTCCACTTGTACCTTGATGTCGTCCAGATTGACCGACACGTACTTGGAAATCACCTCCATCAGCTCGCGCTGCAATGCGGGCAGGTAGTCGGGCGCGCTGCGGCCATTGCGCTCGTGCGCCAGGATGATCTGCAGACGTTCTCTGGCAATGGCGGCGGTTTTCTGGCGCTTGCCGAACAGGATGTCGATAAGGGACATGGTTTAACCTCCGAACAGGCGCTTGAGCAAGCCCACCTTGGGGGCATCCAGGAAGCGCATGGGGCGATCTTCGCCCAGGAAACGTGCAATCACGTCAGAATAGGCTTCGGCTACATCGCTGCCCTTCAGATGAATGGCAGGTGTACCGGAGTTGGAGGCTTGCAGTACGGTCTGGGATTCCGGAATCACACCGATCAGCGGTACGCGCAGGATTTCCTTCACGTCATCCACCGACAGCATCTCGCCCTTGTCCACGCGGGCCGGGGAGTAGCGGGTGATCAGCAGGTGTTCCTTCACCGGCTCGCCGCCCTGTTCGGCACGGCGCGATTTGGAAGCCAGAATGCCCAGGATGCGGTCGGAGTCGCGCACCGAGGAGACTTCCGGGTTGGTGACGATCAGCGCTTCATCGGCAAAGTACAGCGCCATCAGCGCGCCCTTTTCGATACCGGCCGGCGAGTCGCACACGATGTACTCGAAGCCGCTGTCAGCCAGATCCTTCAATACCTTTTCCACGCCTTCCTGCGACAGCGCATCCTTGTCGCGGGTTTGCGAGGCCGGAATGATGTACAGGTTGTCGCAGTTCTTGTCCTTGATCAGCGCCTGGTTCAGTGATGCTTCGCCATTCACTACGTTGATCAGGTCGTACACCACACGGCGCTCGCAGCCCATGATCAGGTCCAGGTTGCGCAGGCCGACGTCAAAGTCGATCACCACGGTCTTGTGGCCGCGCAGGGCCAGGCCGGAGGCAAAGCTGGCACTGGTGGTGGTTTTGCCGACACCACCTTTGCCGGAAGTCACGACGATGATTTTTGCCACGGTAAATCCTTTGGAAAATTGAATTATTCGCCAAGCGCGGTCATGACCAGGCGCTCGTTTTCAAGTTGAATCTGGGTAGGCTTGCCCTTGATGCTTTCCGGCAAGGCCTGTTCGATGGTGCGATAGACCCCGGCAATGGAAACCAGTTCGGCCTCCATGCTGCGCACGAAGATGCGCGCGCTGGTATTGCCACGGGCACCTGCCAGCGCGCGGCCACGCAGCGGGGCATAGACATGGATGTTGCCATCGGCAATCACCTCGGCACCGGCGCTGACCATGGCCAGTACCACCAGGTCGCAGCCACGGGCATAAATCTGCTGGCCGGCGCGTACCGGGCGATCCACGATCATGGTGCTGGGCGGGGGCACCGGTGCCGCGACCGGGGCGGCTTCCACCGGCTTGGCCTGCGGCTCGCTGACCGTCTGGCTGGAGCGTGCCGGCAAGCCGCCGCGCACATAGGCAAGGCCGTAGCGGCTGGCCACTTCGGCCATGGCTGAATCCGGGTGGCGCAGCGCCACAATGCGAATGCCATGGCGGCTGAGCATGGGGAGCAACCGGCCATACTCGGTTTCCGCTGCCTGGGGCAGGGCTTCCACATCCAGCATGAAGGCTTCGGCAGGTGCATCAACGGCGGGGCCGAAGCGGGTGTTCAGGGCGCTGGTGAGTTCTTCCAGATTGTCCGTGTGGAGAATCAGGGCCAGCAGATCCAGGCTGGCAGATTTGATGTCAAAGGCGTTGGCCGCAGAGCTCATGAGTAGGCTTTATATAAATAGATTTCTTCTATGGAGCGAGTGTACTGGCTTGCACTGCCCCTTTCAATGCCAGTGAACCATTCTGCATGTATGGTGGACTGTTGGTATTGCGCTGCAAAAAAATGTGGGCAGCAGCCACTAGCTTCATCTGTCACATGCTTGTCATTCGTTTGGAATGTTGCTGTTGTAAAAACACATACAAAATAGCTGCTTAGCAATTTGTGCGGCGCAACATTTTCTTGACCGCACTCTGCACTTTGGTTAAATTACGTTTGCTGCTGTGCAGCATTGGCGGCGAAACGGTTGTTGTGACTGTTAAAGCTGAGTTGTATATCGACATTTCCAGGAGTAGCCATGTTTACCAATACCCAAGAATTTTCTGCTCTCGGCCAGGCGCAATTTGATAAAGCCGTTCGCCTGTCCTCCATCGTTCTGGCTGGCGCTGAACGTTTTGCCAGCCTGCAGCTGGAACTGACCCGCAAGTTGCTGGACAACAATGCCAAGCACTTCAAGGCACTGAGCGAAGTGAAAGATCCGAAAGCGTTTGCCGAACTGCAAACCAGTCTGGCTCAGCCGGGCCTGGACCAGGCATTCAGCGTGGCACGTGAAGTTTACGATGTGGCCGTTGCCACTCAGGGCGAACTGACTTCCTTCGTGGAAGAGCAGCTGGCCGAACAGAACAAGCTGCTGCTGAGCAATCTGGACCGCCTGTCCAAGAACGCTCCGGCTGGCTCTGACGTTGCCGTTTCTGCACTGAAAACTTTCGTGAACAGCTCCAATGCTGCTTTCGAAAGCGTGTCCAAGACAGCAAAGAAGGTGAGCGCCGAAATCGCTGAAGCCAGCGTGGAAGCTGCCAGCAATCAGGCCAAGGCCACTGCTGCTGCAGTTAGTCGCAAGAAGCCGGCTGCACCTGCTGCTGCCTGATTCAAGTACTGTTCAAAAAACCCGCCTAATTGGCGGGTTTTTTTATGGCTATGGATTCTGGCGGGATGTTGGCTGCGGCTGAAGAGTGCTGAAAACCTGTTGCAATGCGCTGTGCAGGGTATCGCGCTGTTGCATTGCCAGCACGATGAGTAGTGCCAGGTTGGCCGCAAAGTGGGTCTGCTGTCCTGGAGGAAGGGAGAACTGTGCCCGTACTGTCTCGGCATCATGTCCGGCGGCATCAATGCCTTGCTGTTGCAGGTAATGGAGTGACAAGGCGAGCAGCTTGTCTGCCACCTCCATTTGCTGCTGCATGCATTGTTCCCAGTTGATGGCACTTGGTGTGGCGCTGGTGGGTAAGTGCTGCCATGCCAGTTTCAAGGCATATTGCATGGCATTCATCACGTGCAGGGTATAACGGGCGCTGCCAGCTGGCCCGCAATGTAGCCAGGCACCGGGCAAGGGGGCCATATTGTCCAGCCAGTGGATGGCAGCGGCTGGCAGTGGCAGGGTGCTACCGCACAAGAGCATGAAGCCGAGCTGCTCGCCCTGCGGTTGCCATTGGCCACATATTTCCACGGCAATGACCTGCTGCTGTTGGCAGTGCAACAGGCGCAGATCCAGAGCGCTGCTTTCGTCGTCCCCCAGATCCAGCCAACAGTCGTCCGCTGCATAACCAAGCCAGCCAGCCGGCAACCAGCCCGGTACAGTCTCGCTTGCAGGCAGCAGCAAGCCGCGCTGGTGCAGTCGCAGGCTGAGCCAGTGCAGATGAGGTGCAGTGCCGGATGGCTGAAACATGGATGGCCTTAGATGATCAGTTGCTTTTGCTGGATGCTGAGACCCAGATTTTCAATAAACCACGTCAGCGCCTTGCCGGGTGATTCTTCTTTCCAGGCATAGAACATTTTGGTGCAACTACGTTTTTCCTTCAGCGATTTTTCCACAAGTTGGCCGTTTTGCAGATATGGCGTGGCAAGGGTGCGTGGCAGATAGCCAATACCCAGGCCTGCGGTCATCAGTGCGAGTTTGGCATCCAGGGTGTGTACGGTCAGTACATCCTGTCCATCCAGTATGCCTGCGGTGCGGGTGGGCAGGCGGCGCGAGGTATCGCCCAGCGAGATGATGCGGTGCTTGCGCAGGGTGTGGGCCGCCAGTGGTTCGCTTGCGCTGGCCAGCGGGTGAGTGGGGCTAACCAGAAAGACAAAGTCGATGGAGCCGATCTCGCGATAGAAATAATCTCCGGAAGGCGGATGCCCCGGGGCGCCGAGTACCAGATCGGCACGTGCGTCATACAGTGCGTCCCAGATGCCGCCAAATACTTCACGGGTAAAGCGTAGCTGGGTGCCGCTACCCAGTTGGTCAAAGCGCTGGATCAGCGGTATCAGCTGTTCGAAGGGAATGAGGTCGCCAATGGTGATGACCAGCTCGCTCTCCCAGCCGGCAGCTTGCTGCTGCAGGCGATGCTCCACCGTGCGGGCGGCGTCAAGTAGATAGCGCCCGTCCCGCAGTAATAGTTCACCAGCGGGTGTCAGCCGTGCGCGGTGGCCGCTGCGGTCAAATAGCGTGATGTCCAGATCCTGTTCCAGTTTCTGGATGACATAGCTGACGGCGGACGTTACACGGTGCAGCTCTTCGGCCGCGGCGGCAAAGCTGCCGTTACGATCAATGGCATCCAGCACCAACAAAGCATCTAGTGATAGTTTCATGTTCAAATTTATTGAATGAACTGTTCAGATCATTTCGCTATCAACAGGAATGGCTCGCGTTTAATATTCACTTCACCAACCCGATGCAAGAAATAAAGCCATTGATAGCAAAGTAATTTTACGTGCCAATCTGAAAATGTCATCAAAAAAATTGAATAAATTTTGATGAGTGGCCCGGAAAGCTTGCATCCTGCTAACCAAATGGAGTGAATCATGTTGAAAAAATTGATGCTGGCTGTTGTTGTTTCTAATGCTCTTGTTGCTGCTGCCATGGCAGATAGCGATGTACGTAGCCGCCCGGACAAGGATGCCGTGAAGAAGTACGAGCAGCAATTCCTGAGCGATGCCCAGCGCAAGGCGGCGGATGAGCATGCTGGCAAGGCTATTGCTGCTAATCCGGCCGATTACCGCAACCACTAAGCCTGCTGGATGGCAGCCCATCTTGACCGGCTGCCGGTAAGCAAAAACGCCAGTGCATGCACTGGCGTTTTTCATGTCCGTGATGGACGCGGGCCTGCACGGCAGGCCACTGGCAGCAATTACTTGCCGAAGCGCTCAATGCCTTCCACCAGTTCGGTTTTGGCATCTTCCAGCGTGCCCCAACCGTTGATCTTGACCCACTTGCCTTTTTCCAGGTCCTTGTAGTGCTCAAAGAAGTGCACCATCTGGGCACGCAGCAGTTCCGGCAGGTCTTCCAGCTTCTGGATGGACTTGTACATCGGGCACAGCTTTTCCACCGGTACGGCAACCAGCTTGGCATCCACGCCGCCGTCGTCTTCCATCTTGATCAGACCCAGGGCACGACAGCGGATCACCACGCCCGGCGGCAGCGGGAAGGGGGTAACCACCAGCACGTCAACCGGGTCGCCATCGCCAGCCAGCGTCTGCGGCACGAAGCCGTAGTTGGCCGGGTACATCATGGAGGTGCCCATGAAACGGTCAACCACCAGGGTGTTCCACTCTTTGTCGAATTCGTATTTGATCGGCGCAGCGTTGGCGGAGATTTCGATCACGACGTTGAAGTCGCCCGGCATGTCTTTGCCCGGGCCGATGAGTTCCAGGTTCATCAGGCAGAATCCTTTGTTAATGGTGGTTGTTTACACGGAATTTCTTGCAGGATTATATCAGCAGCTGCCGTCTTGTGCGGTGCACAGGTATAATGTTTGACGGATTTGTGCACCAATCAGGAACACTATGTTTGACACGCTGATTACCGAATTTGACAAGGGCCTGCGTACCCTGTTTGCCCCGGCGCAAAGCCAGCGGCCACGGCCGGATAGCGGGCTGGAAGAAGCCGAACTCAGCGCAGAGGAAAAGCGCCACACCATCGGCCTGATGCGGGTGAACCACTGTGGCGAGGTGTGCGCCCAGGCGCTGTATCAGGGCCAGGCGCTGACGGCGCGCAATCCGGCTGCGCGCGAGGCCCTGCAGCATGCGGCCTTCGAGGAGGTGGAGCATCTGGCCTGGACCGAGCAGCGCATTCGCGAATTGGGTGGTCAGCCCAGTCTGTTGGGCCCCTTGTGGTATACCGGTTCGCTGGCTATTGGCGTGACGGCAGGTTTCTTGGGTGACAAATGGAACCTGGGTTTTCTGGAAGAAACCGAACATCAGGTGGGGGCGCATCTGGACAGCCACCTGACGGCCTTGCCTGCGGCAGACGCCAAAAGCCGCGCCATTGTGATGCAGATGCGGGATGACGAGCTGCGCCACGCTGACATGGCACATGAATTTGGTGCTGCCAGCCTGCCAGCCCCAGTGCGGGGTCTGATGAAGTTGACGGCCAAGCTGATGACGGTCAGCAGCTATCGTATCTGAATAGAGAGATGTGATGGCCGGATGCAACAACTGCCGCCTGCGGGTGGCATTGTTTTTGTCTGGCTGAGGGGGAGAGCTGTTCTGGTGACAACCATGAAAAATGCCCAGTCTGCTGACTGGGCATTTTTCTGAATCCTGGCGTCCCCACGGGGAATCGAACCCCGGCTACCGCCGTGAAAGGGCGGTGTTCTAACCGCTAAACTATAGGGACTTTGGTGCACCCGGAGCGATTCGAACGCCCGACCCTTTGGTTCGTAGCCAAATACTCTATCCAACTGAGCTACGGGTGCAAAGTGGCGTCCCCACGGGGAATCGAACCCCGGCTACCGCCGTGAAAGGGCGGTGTTCTAACCGCTAAACTATAGGGACGCTGTGGTGGTGCACCCGGAGCGATTCGAACGCCCGACCCTTTGGTTCGTAGCCAAATACTCTATCCAACTGAGCTACGGGTGCACTGTCTCAAAAAACGTTTTGTCTTTCGAGAGGGCGAACTATACCGATACGGATTTTTGGTGTCAACACTTTTGCACTATTTTTTTCGGCAGCCTAGCATACCTGCTGGGGGCTACTGTTGCAGGCGGCACAGCAATACCGGAATGGCTGCATCGGCAAAGCTGGTGGCACGGTGTAAGATGCGCGTTTGCCTGCCATGGCGCAGCTTGTCTTCCGGGCTGGCCGACCTTTGATGAATTTTCCGACGAGATTGCATGCTGTTTGATATTCCCTGGGCCATTGTCGACCTGGAAACCACCGGCGGCCATATCGGCCGCGATCGCATTACCGAAATCGGCCTCATCCTGCTGGATGGCGAGCAACTGCAGCGCTACCAGACACTGGTCAATCCCTTGCAGCCGATTCCGCCCTTCATCGAGAACATGACCGGCATCAGCAACGCTATGGTGCAGGATGCCGATCCGTTCTCCGTCATCGCCGCGCAACTGCTGCCCATGCTGCAGGGGCGTTTGCTGCTGGCGCATAACGTCCGTTTTGACTATGGCTTTTTGCGCAATGAATTCCGCCGCGTCGGCTTGCGTTTGCAAAACGCTACGCTGTGTACGGTCAAGTTGTCGCGGCGTCTTTACCCCCAACACTTCAAGCACAATCTGGATAGCATCATCCAGCGCCATGGCTTGCAGTTGGCCGAGCGGCACCGGGCGATGGCCGATGCCGAAGCCTTGCAGCTATTCTTGCAGTCGGCCTGTGTCGAGCTGGGGGAAGAAGTAGTGCAGGAGGCTATCCGTCATGTGATGGCTCAACCCGAACTGCCGCCAGGAGTGGATGCCGTGCTGGTGGATGACCTGCCCGATCTACCCGGGGTGTACACCATTTGGGGTGAAGACGAACAGGCCCTGTATGTGGGCCGGGCCAGCAATGTACGTGGCAAGGTGGTGTCGCAACTGGCGCAGGATGGAAAGTATGGCAAGGAACCGGCCATCCAGCGCCCGGTCCGGCGTATCAACTGCCAGGAAACCATTGGCGAGCTAGGGGCTGCGCTGCTGGAGCAGCAGTTGCTGCGTCAACTGAAGCCTTTTTACAATCATCGCAGCCGTCTGCTCAGCGAAGTCTGTTCCATTCAGCTGGATCACAGCCAGGGTGAGTTTGTGCTACCGGTCATCGTGCATGCCGATCAGCTGGATTTCAGCCGTACGGCAGACTTGTACGGCTTGTTCCGTAGCCCGAAGGAAGCGCGCAAGGTACTGGCCGAGATTGCCAGTGGCAACAGTTTGTGTCAGTCCGTACTGGGGGTGGAAGCAGTAACCAGTCGCAAGGGTGCGGGATGCATGGCGCTAAAGGGTGGACGTTGCCGCGGTGCTTGCGTGGGGCGGGAGCCGGCTCCTTCGCACAATATGCGGCTGATGCAGGCGCTGGCGCGTATCCGGGTGAAGGCGTGGGAATATCCCGGCCCGCTAGCAGTGGTGGAAAGTGATGAGGTGACTGGTGCGGCCATCGAGCATGTGTTTGACCGCTGGTGCTATCTGGGCTCGCGCAAGGTGGGCGAGGCTGGCTTGCAAGGCAGGCCCAGCTTTGATATCGATACCTACAAACTGTTGGACGCCTACCTGAAAAAACCGGCAGCAGGCAGCAGCCTGCGTTTGTTGCCGCCGGAAGATTTACCGTTCTGACGCTTACTCGTGCATCGCCTGGAAGCTGCGCAAGCGGCTTTCAATGATGCGCGGGTTCTCACCGTTGGCAATCGCCACCAGGCCTTCCACCACCATTTCCTTGAGGGCGATTTCAACCGCCACCAGATGCTTGAGCTTGTTGGCCACCGGCAGGAAAAACAGGTTGGCCGAGCCTACGCCATACACGGTGGCCACAAAGGCCACGGCAATGCCGGCACCCAGCTTGGAGGGGTCGGACAGGTTTTCCATGACGTGGATCAGGCCCAGTACCGCACCCAGAATCCCCATGGTAGGGGCATAGCCACCGGCGGATTCCCACACCCGTGCAGCTTGTTTGCGCGCATGCTCGAACATGCCGATTTCCACTTCCATCACGCCGCGCAGCACATCGGGTTCGGCACCATCCACCACCATTTGCAGGGCCTTTTTAGTGAACGGATCCTTTTGCTGGGTGACATAGCCTTCCAGTGACAGCAAGCCGCCGCGCCGCGCGGTCTGGCTCCAGTTCACCACTTCGCGGATCAGCCGTTCATTGTCCTGTGGCGGCGGCTGGAAAATCCACTTGATCATGCGCATGCCGGCAACAAACTGCTTGGGTGTGCTTTGCAGCATGACGGCGCTCATGGTGCCGCCAATCACAATCATGAAGGCAGTCAGTTGCAGCAGGGAGCCGATATTGCCCCCTTCGATGGCCTGGCCTGCAATGATGGCTGTCAGACCCATGACAATGGCGATGATGCTGATCTTGTCCACGCTTGATTCCGTTATCGTTATCCGGGCAGGCCGGTGGCTTTACAGCCATTCCTTCATCTTGGCCCTGATGCGGGCAATGGCCTGGGTGTGTAGCTGGCAAACGCGGGATTCCGACACTTCCAGTACGGCACCGATTTCCTTCAGGTTCAGTTCCTGCTCGTAATACAGCGCCATTACCAGTTGGTCGCGTTCCGGCAGGGTCTTGATGGCATCCACCAGTGCCTGGCGGAAATCGCCATCGGCCAGCACTTGCAGCGGATTGGGCGCATTGCTGTCTTCGATATTGGCAATGGCGTCGTTCAGTGTTTCGCCTTCGCCATCGGAAAAGTCTTCAAAGTGCACCAGGCTCAGGCCTTTGCAGTCGCCCAGCATGCTTTGGTAGTCATCCAGCTCCACGCCCAGAGTGGCGGCGATTTCCGACTCTAGCGGCGCGCGGCCCAGCTGTTGTTCCAGCTTGTTGATGCTGTCTTCGATCTGCCGAGCCTGGCGGCGTGCTTGGCGCGGCAGCCAGTCTTCACGGCGCAGCTCGTCCAGCATGGCTCCACGTATGCGCTGGCTGGCAAAGGTTTCAAACTGCACTCCCTGCAGGGGATCGAACTGGCGGGCGGCATCGATCAGGCCGATGATGCCTACCTGGACCAGATCATCCATTTCCACCGAGGCGGGCAGACGGGCCATCAGCATGCCGGCCAGTTTTTTCACCAGCGGCAGGTGTTTCTGTACGTCGATTTCCGGTTGCGAGACTGCACCGGCATAGCCTTTGCGGCGTAGGGACGGTAATGTCATCGTCGTTTTGCTCCATCAGCCTCGGCCCAGTCGCGCGAGGTGGCGATCAGCATGTCCATGAAGCCAGTATCGTTACGTTCGGTTTCCGGGCTGTCCCATTGGGGTAGTACCGCAGCCAGCTGGGCAAAGGCTGCCGCGGCTTCACTGTCGGGAAAGGCCTCCATCAGCGGGCGGCGCAGGGCCTGGCTGCGGCGCACGGCATTGTCGGCAGGAACGAAGCCGACCCAGCGCAGCGAGACACTGAGAAACTCGCTGGTGACTGCAGCCAGTCGGTTGAACAAATCGCGTGCTTCTTCCAGATGGCGCACCCGGTTGACCAGAACATTGAAGCGCTGCCGGCCAAAGCCGCTGGACAGACGCTTGATGTTGGCGTAGGCCGTAGTCATGGAGTCGGCCGCCGGGCTGAGCACCAGCACCAGATTGTCCGCCACGCTGGCCGGGACAGGATCGGTGGCGGTAACAGGCACGTCTATCATCAGCACGCTGCTGTCCCGTTCCAAGGCGGCAAATTCGCTGCCCAGACGCAGCCAGAGCTGGGCGGAAAATAGTGCGCGTTCTTCTGGCCGAGCATACAGGTTGATCAGCTGAATACCCTGGCGCGAGGTGGTCATCATTTCGTCCAGTCCGCCTACGCTGACCATCTGGCTTTCCAGCGTGGCGGTGGTAGGGGTGCCCAACCTGCGTGCCTGCACCTGGCCCAGGCTGCAGTCCACCACCAGCGGGCGATGGCCGGCATAAGCCAGTCCCAGCGACAGCTCGGTCACCAGGGTGCTAGCACCAGCCTTGTCCGAACCGATGAAGGCAAAGCTGGGCGCCCTGCCGGCCTTGGCTGTCAGCCGGCGCAGACTGGCGGCCTGATCCTGTAGGGCGCTGTTCATTGCCAGCTGGCCTGTGCGGAGTTCAGGATGGACAGCTCATCACCCTGCAGGCTGAACGGCGAGCCGGGCTGCGGTGCGCGCAAGGCCCGGTCAACCAGGAAGGCTGCATTGGCTGAATGCAGGTCTTCAGGTACGCGCTGGCCATTGGTGATGTAAAACAGCTTGAGGCGGTTGCGGATGATGACATCCATGCTGGGCCCCATGCTGACGGCTTCGTCGATCTTGGACAGGATGCAGCCGGCCAGGCCATTGCCACGGTAGTGGCGCACCACGTCTTCCAGTGTGTGGCCGTCGGCATTGGCAGCCAGCAGCAGCAGGCGTTCCACCTGACGGCCAGCACCGCGGAACATTTCGATCTGGCCGGTGACGCGTGCGTCGCGCTGGCTCATGCCGACGGTGTCGATAAACACCAGATGGCGATTGGACAGGTCGGCCAGGGTCAGTTGCAGATCGCCCTCGTTCTGGATGGAGAACACCGGGATACCCAGAATCTTGCCGTAGATGCGTAACTGGTCCTGCGCACCAATCCGGTAGCTGTCGGTGGTGATCAGCGCCACATGCTGTGCACCAAAGCGCATGGTGGCATGGGCGGCCAACTTGGCCACCGTGGTGGTCTTGCCCACGCCGGTGGGGCCGACCAGCGCATACACACCACCCTTGTCCATGATGTCATGGTTGGCGTCGGCACATTTCAGGTTGTGCATCAACGCCGAACGTGCCCATTTGATGGCGATGTCGCCTTCGTACTGGGCTGGCATTTTTTCAATCAGCTGGCGGATCAGGTTGGCAGAGAAACCCATGGCCAGCAGATGCTTGAACAGCTCGATGCGGTTGGGGGTCTTGCCTTCCATGTCGGCCCAGGCAAAGCTGGCCAACTGGCTTTGCAGCAGGCTGCGCAGCAGCTTGATTTCATCACCGATCTGCTTGAGTTCCTGCGCCATGACTTCCGGCTCTTCTTCAGTCAGAGCCGGTTTGTTGCGTGGCGGCGTTGCATGGCCGTTGCTGGCCGGACCGGCTGCCACGGTCTGCATCTTGACCAGTGACTCCGGCACCATGCTGGCCGGAGCAGGGGCAGGACGTGAGGGTGGTGTCTGCGGGCTGACGTTGAAGCTGACTGGCGTACCATCTGCCAGTGATGGCTCGATGCGCTGCTGCGGGCGTGGCGGCGGGCTGTCGATGCGGGGCGGGGCAGGGCTTTCCAGCGGCTCCACCGGCATGGCATAGGTACGGGCAATGGCGCGGTTGGTCGCGCCCGCAGCCGGCGTCGGTGGCGCAACCGGACGGCTCACCGCCGGCGCATTGCGGGCCGGGTGCTTGCTGCCTGGGGTGGACAGATTGGTGGCCAGGTTGGCGACATCTGCATCCGCCACGGCCATGATCTCTACACCGCCCCCCATTGTCGGGCGATTGGACAAGATGAGGGCGTCGGCACCCAGTTCCTCGCGGACCTGTCTGAGTGCATCACGTGTGGTTTTTCCGAAGAATTTTTTTACCACCATTTGCTATCAGCCCTTGCTTCCCCCAATTACCGCAATTATACGAATGGATTTATTGTCAGGTACTTCATTATGCGAGATCACACGCAGTTGTGGGAGTGCTCTTCTCAAGAATCGTGCCAGAAGCGGCCTTAAACCCGGTGGTGTCAGCAATACCGGATTGTAACCCTGAATTTCCACCTGCTCGGCCTGTTGTGCTGCGCTCGATAGCAGGTTTTCTGCCAGACCGGGTTCCAGGCCGCCGCCAGTTTTGGAGTTGACCGCCTGCGACAGCACGTTTTCCAGTGCCGGGTCCAGCGTCATCAGCGGCAGTTCGGTTTCGCCGGGGAATAGCTGCTGCACGATCACCCGTGCCAGTGCGGTACGCACCGAGGAGGTCAGGTCGTCCACATCCTGGGTGGTGCTGATATGATCGGCCAGGGTTTCCAGGATGGTGCGGAAATCGCGGATGTGAATGCCGTCGGTCAGCAGCTGCTGCAGTACTTTTTGCAGAATGCCGATAGGCACCACCTTGGGGACCAGGTCTTCCACCAGCTTGGGTGATTCCTTGGCCTGGTGGTCTATCAGTGCCTGCACTTCTTCGCGGCCCAGTAGTTCGGCGGCGTGGGTTTGCAGCAGATTGGAAATATGGGTGGCTACCACGGTGCTGGAGTCCACCACGGTATAGCCCATCTGCTGGGCTTCTTCGCGCCGGGCAGCATCTATCCATACCGCGGGCAGGCCAAAGGCCGGATCGGTGGTGGGCGTACCCGGCATGGTGCCGTTTACCCGACCGGGGTTGATGGCCAGATACTGGCCGATATAGGCCTCGCCCTGACCGATTTCCACACCTTTGAGCAGGATGCGGTAGGCATTGGGCTTGATTTCCAGATTGTCGCGAATGTGTACGGCGGGTACCAGAAAGCCCAGTTCCTGGGCAATCTTTTTGCGAATGCCGCGAATGCGACGCAGCAGTTCGCCGTCCTGGGTGCGGTCCACCAGCGGAATCAGCCGGTAACCCACTTCCAGCCCCAGGGCGTCCACATGCTGCACGTCGTTCCAGCTGACTTCGGCCATGGGCTGGTCGGGCGGCGCGGCGGCCTGCGCCTGCTGCTGGCTGGCTTGCACGGCTGCGGCTTTTTCCTTCTTGTCCATGGTCCAGCCCAGAAAACCCAACAGGCTGGCAATCAGCAGGAAAGAAAGGTGCGGCATGTTGGGAATCAGGCCGATCATGCCGATGACGGCTGAGGTGATATACAGCACTTGCGGTTTGGCAAACAGCTGGCCGAAGAACTGCTCCGACATGTCCTTGTCGGTACCTACGCGCGACACCACGATACCGGCGGCGGTGGAGATGATCAGCGCGGGAATCTGTGCGACCAGGCCGTCACCGATGGTAAGCAGGGTGTAGGTCTTGGCGGCGGTGCCGGCATCCAGATCGTGCTGGACCACACCCACGATCAGGCCACCGACGATATTGATCACGATGATCATGATGCCGGCCATGGCATCGCCACGCACGAATTTGGAGGCACCGTCCATGGAACCGAAGAAGTTGGCTTCCTCGGCAATGGTGGCGCGGCGCTTGCGGGCGTCATCCTCGCCGATCAGGCCGGCGTTGAGGTCGGCGTCGATTGCCATCTGCTTGCCGGGCATGGCATCCAGGGTGAAACGCGCGGACACTTCGGCAATCCGGCCGGCACCCTTGGTAATCACCACGAAGTTGATGATGGTGATGATGACGAAGACCACGATACCGATGGCAACGTTGTCGCCGATCAGGAAGTGGGCA
Source organism: Aquitalea denitrificans (assembly GCF_009856625.1). Taxonomy (GTDB): domain Bacteria; phylum Pseudomonadota; class Gammaproteobacteria; order Burkholderiales; family Chromobacteriaceae; genus Aquitalea; species Aquitalea denitrificans. The sequence goes on along the minus strand of NZ_CP047241.1, from coordinate 3,495,861 downwards.
AAGGATTCAATTACCTTGCCGGCGGCATCCGGGCCGCTGTGGCCTTCCAGCAGGATCACCCGGCTGGATGCCACGTTCAGCGATAGCCGCAGCAGGGTGGTAACCAGCAGTACAGACGGAAAGGATGAAAAATCCAGCGGCTTGCGCACATTGATGCCCACCAGCAGCACAATCACCGACACCGCAATGTTGAAGGTAAAGAACATGTCCAGCAGCACCGGCGGCAACGGCAATACCATCATCGACAGAATGAGGATGATGAGTATCGGGCCGGCCAGCTTGGTGACGTTGAACTGCTTCAACTGGGTGAGGAAATTATCCATCCGGAATTATGGTCTCGCTTTCGGGGCCGCATCTTGCTGGCGTTTGCTTTCCGGGTCAAGGTCGGCGGGGACTTCCAACTGGTCAGGGTAGACCGGTGCCAGGCCGCCATTGTACTCGTAGGCGCGCAACTGGTAGACATAGGCCAGGATCTGCGCTGCGGCAGTATACAGCCTGGCGGGGATTTCCCGGCCCAATTCGCCATGGAAATACAGCGCCCGGGCAAAACTGGGTGAGCGCATCACGGTGACCTTGTGTTCCTTGCCGGTGGCGATGATCTTTTCCGCCAGCTTCAGGGTGCCCATGGCCACGATTTCCGGTGCCTGCATGCCTTCTTCGTACTTCAGTGCCACTGCATAGTGGGTAGGGTTGGTCACGATGACGTTGGCCTTGGGAATTTCCTGCATCATGCGCTTGCGGGCCGCCTCGCGCTGCAGCTGGCGGATACGGCCCTTGACCTCGGGCGAACCTTCCATTTCCTTGTATTCCTGCTTGATCTCTTCCTTGGTCATGCGCAGCTGCTTATGGTAGTTCCACAGCTGGAAGGGCACGTCGATCACCACCAGCATCAGCATGGCAGCGGTGACAATGAAAAAGGTGGTGATCAGCATGTCGGTCATCTTCAGGATGCCGGCTTCCAGTGGCATGGATAGCAGGCCAAGGATGTCGGTGCGCTCGCGCCAGATGATCCACACGGCCACGCCGCCAATCAGCATGCTTTTGAGAATGGCTTTCAGGCCTTCGGTAGCGGCGTTGAGAGAGAAGATGCGCTTGATGCCGCTGGCCGGGTTCAGCTTGGTCAGCTTGGGTTCCAGCGGGGCCAGGGTGAAGTTCCAGCCGCCGATCAGGATGGGCGTGGCCACGGCAACGATGGCCAGGCCGCCAAATATCGGCATCAATTGCCACAGCATGCCGAACATTGCTTCCTTGAAGCGGATGATGGCCGGTTCGGCTTGCTGCACGGTGTGCTGATCGAATATCAGCAGCTGTTTCATCATCACCATCATGGACGTGCCAAGCTTGCCCCCCTGTGCCATTAGCAGGGCAACTCCGGTCATGGTGACGGCGAAGGTGGACAATTCCCGCGAGCGCGGAATATTGCCATCATCCCGCGCGGTTTGCAGCCGTTTGGCTGACGCGGGTTCGGTCCGTTCGAGATCGGAATCTTCTGCCATTTAGCCCCTGTTTTCTGACGTTGTATTTTAAAGCGGATGGTAGCGTATGCCGGGGGCGGCAGGCCAGCCTCTTTTAGCTTGTGGTTATTGGCGTTGCCGGTAGGAAGGGCTGTGCTGTAGGACAGGCTAAGGTACAATCTGCCGATTAATCTTGATGGATGGCAGCATGCAACAGTACCTCGATCTGATGCGCCATGTGCTGGAACATGGCCATGACAAGTCCGACCGCACCGGCACCGGCACCCGCTCGGTGTTCGGCTATCAGATGCGCTTTGATCTGCAGCAGGGTTTTCCGCTGATCACCACCAAGAAATGTCATCTGCGCTCCATCATTCACGAGTTGCTGTGGTTTCTCACTGGTGACACCAATATCCGTTATCTGAAGGAAAACGGGGTGTCGATCTGGGATGAATGGGCAGATGAAAACGGTGATCTGGGCCCGGTGTATGGCTATCAGTGGCGTAGCTGGCCGGCACCTGATGGCCGCCATATCGACCAGATCAGCAATGTGGTGGAGATGATCAAGCGCAATCCCGATTCGCGCCGTTTGATTGTGTCGGCCTGGAACCCGGCGCTGGTGGACGAAATGGCGCTGCCGCCTTGCCACAGTCTGTTTCAGTTTTATGTGGCGGACGGCAAGTTGTCCTGCCAGCTGTATCAGCGCTCGGCAGATATTTTCCTGGGCGTGCCGTTCAATATTGCCTCCTATGCCCTGCTCACCATGATGGTGGCGCAAGTGTGCGGCCTCAAGCCTGGTGATTTCGTGCATACGCTGGGTGATGCCCACCTGTACAGCAATCACCTGGAGCAGACCCGTTTGCAACTGAGCCGCGAACCGCGCCCGCTGCCGCAGATGAAGATCAACCCGGCTGTGACCGACCTGTTTGCCTTCACCTTTGATGATTTCACGCTGGAAGGTTACGACCCGCATCCGCACATCAAGGGAGCGGTGGCCGTATGAGCAAGCCTGTACTGACGCTGGTGGCGGCCAAGGCCCGCAATGGCGTGATCGGCATCAACAACACCTTGCCCTGGCATTTGCTGGAAGACCTCAAGCACTTCAAGGCGGTCACCCTGGGCAAACCGGTGCTGATGGGCCGTAAAACCTACGATTCGATTGGCCGTCCCTTGCCGGGGCGGCGCAATATCGTCATCACCCGCCAGTCAGACTGGCAGGCCGAAGGCGTGGAAGTGGCCCATTCGCTGGAGCAGGCGCTGGCCATGGCCGAGGGCGTGGCGGAAGTCTGCCTGATTGGTGGTGCCGATTTGTACCGTCAGGCGATGGCGGTAGCGGATTGTTTGCGCCTGACCGAGATTGACGCAGCCTTTGATGGCGACGCTTATTTCCCGGAGGTCAGTGCTGCCGACTGGCAGGAAGTGGCGCGTAGCAGTTTCACCAGCGACAAGGGGCTGCAGTATGCCTTTGTCGACTATCAGCGCATCGTGGGCTGAGTCTGCTTGCACATGTCCTTGCTCAGGGCGTGAGGTAAAAAAAGGCCGCAATCATTGCGGCCTTTTTTATAGGGAGTAGCAGGCTAGTGGCTGTTACCGGCCAAGGCTGCTGCCGATTGTTGTGCCAGCTTGCTGTAGTCCTGACCGAATTCCGCCACCATGATGCGCAGGCGGGTGGTGTCACGGGCAATGATGGTCTTGAGCAAGTCATTCAGGAATTGCTGGGTGCGATCCATCTGCGAGCGACCGGCGCGCAGGATGGCATACAGGCAGCGCTGGGTGAGTGGCAGCAGATCCTGCAGCGCCGCACTCATGTAGCGATTGCTGGAAAAATCGTACAGCGCCCGCAGAAATTCCACGCCGCAGTCGAAATAGGCGGGCATGTCATCCTTGCGATGGCATTCGTCCAGTGTGGACATCAGCTCGAAAAAACGGGCCAGATCGTCGTTTTTCCAGTTGCTGGCCAGATTGCACACCACCCGGTCCAGCAGCATGAACCACAGTTCGAAAAAGTCGCGCACGTCGGTGCTGGAAATGCTGGACACCATGGCACCGCGCCGCGGGTAGATTTCCACCAGATGGCGGCGTTGCAGAATCAGCAGGGCTTCTCGTACCGAGCCACGGCTGACTTCCAGTTCGGCGGCAATGCGCAACTCCTGAATCCGTTCACCCGGTGCCATTTCACCCTGGATGATCTTTTTACCGAGGTATTGGGCGATTTGCTCGGTGAGCGAATCGTTGGCCTTGAACGTCATCAGTGTCTCCATTATCGAATATTATTATTTTCATATATATTGGCTGACTCGGCAATTGGAATGTGGAATTGTCTGGCAGTCAGTCTGTTGCGCATAGTGGGAGTGTAAGGAATTTACTGTTGCATTTTGTTGATGGATCTGACGGACTTCAGGGAAATTCCTTGTAATGATTTCTGATTTGGTTTTATTATTCGAACGCTTGTTTGAAAATCACCGACACGAGGAATGGGGCTTTCAAACTCGCACTGAGGCCAGCAGTGCTGCGTGTGCGTGGCAGTGTGTGTTCTCACAATCTAGCGGGTTGTTTACCGGTCCTGGACCGGGGGATGATTGGGGGCCTTCGCTGTGGCGAAGGCCTTTTTTTATTTGTGCGGCTGATGGAAAAAGAAAACCCCTGGCCGGCATCAAGCAGGACAGGGGCAGGCTGAGGGTGGCCGTGCTTACAGGACTGCGCGGCGCGTCGCCATCAGGTAGTTGACCTGAGTGTCATCCCCCAGTGCATAAATCCGGGTGAGCGGGTTGTAGCTCATGCCGCTGACGTTGCTGATTTCCAGCCCGGCATTGCGTGCCATGCGTGACAGCTCGGACGGCTTGAGGAAGCGGGCATATTCGTGGGTGCCGCGCGGCAGCATGTTCAGCACGTACTCTGCACCGACTACCGCCAGCAGGTAGGCCTTGGCATTGCGGTTGAGGGTGGAGAAAAACACCCAGCCACCCGGCTTTACCAGACGGGCACAGCTGCGTACCACGCTTTCCGGGTCCGGCACGTGTTCCAGCATCTCCATGCAGGTCACCACATCAAAACTGCCAGCGGCTTCCTCGGCCAGGTCTTCTACCGCAATGCAGCGGTACTCGACGTTGACGCCGGATTCCAGACTGTGCAGCTGGGCCACTTTCAAGGATTTCTTGGCCAGGTCGATGCCGGTCACCTGCGCGCCGCGCTGTGCCATGCTCTCGGCCAGAATGCCGCCGCCACAGCCCACGTCCAGGACTTTCAGGTCCTTGATGCCGGCAAAGTCATCAATGTAATCCAGGCGTAGCGGGTTGATTTCATGCAGCGGCTTGAATTCGCTGTCCTTGTCCCACCACTTGTGCGCTAGCTGGCTGAATTTGTCGATTTCCAGATCGTCTACATTGCTCATTGCTTACCTCGCCAGAATACGGTTGCGCCACTCTTCGCCGCTCGTCTTGAGTGCGGTTTCATCCAAGGTGGTCAGTTGACGCTGTGTGAGCAGGGCACGGCCCTTGACCCAGACATGGCTGACCTGTTCTCGGCCCGCCGCATACACCACATGGGATACCGGATCGAATGCCGGTGCGGTTTCCAGTGCCGACAGATCGATGGCGATCAGGTCTGCCTGCTTGCCTACCTTGACCGAACCCACCTTGTCGGCAATGCCCAGTGCCTTGGCACCATTGAGCGTGGCCATGCGGATGGCGGTGGCTGCCGGCACTGCGGTCGGGTCCAGCGTGCCCACCTTGGCCAGCAAGGCGGCCAGACGGGTTTCGGCCAGCATGTCCAGCTTGTTGTTGGAGGCTGCGCCATCGGTGCCGATGCCCACGTTCACGCCTGCAGCCAGCAAGGCCGGTACCGGGGCAATGCCGGAGGCCAGCTTCATGTTGGACGCCGGGTTGTGGGCAATGGAAATGCCATGACGGGCGGCGGCTTCAATTTCTGCGCTGTCCAGATGCACCATGTGCGCGGCAATCAGCCGCGGCGACAGCAGGCCCAGTTTGGCCAGACGGGCCAGCGGACGTTGCTGGTGTTCCGTCACGCTGCCGGCCACTTCGTCGGCGGTTTCGTGGATGTGGCAGTGAATCAGCATGTCTTCGCGTTCGGCCAGCTCCACCACCTGGCGGAAGGTGCTGTCGGATACGGTATAAGGCGCATGCGGGGCCAGGGTGAAGGTAATCAGCTCTTCGCCCAGGAAGGCCTTGCGTTCTTCCATGCCCTTGCTGATGTATTCATCTGCATTGCTGCCGTAATTGGTGGGGAACTCCAGAATGGAACAGCCAACAAATGTACGCATGCCGGAAGCCACACCGGCACGGGCCATGGCAGCATGGTAGAAGTACATGTCGTTGATGGTAGTGGTGCCACCGCGAATCATTTCAGCCATGGCCAGGCTGGCACCATCGAACACGAAGTCATCACGCACATGCTTACCTTCGGCAGGCCAGATGTGGTTGTTCAGCCAGTCCATCAGTGCCTTGTCGTCAGCCAGTCCGCGCAGCAGGGTCATGGCGGAGTGACCATGCAGGTTGATCAGGCCCGGCATCAGCACGTGGTTGCCAAGGTCGATTCTTTCTGCGGCCTGCAGACTGGCGCACTGGGCGCTCGGCAGGATCTGGGCTATCCTGCCATCTTTGATGGCAATGGCATGGTTTTCCAGTACTTCGCCGTCCTGTTCAACGGTTATGATCCAGCGCGCTGAAATAAGGGTGTCATATTGCATGTGTGACATCAGAGGCAATTCCGGGTAATTCTGAATGGGGTGGATTGTAGGCTGCTGCCATGGGCATGGCAAATTGGCCTGCTGGCAGTCTCTTTCGTTGTAGAAACTGTCATTTGCATAAAAAAATCGCTTATAACTGAGTAATGTCTGCCTTATCATGCGGACAGTCCTCACTGCCCGCATTGCACAATAATTGAAGCACCGAATTTTGATAGCGGAATATTCCGCGCCATTAACGCATTTTGACCTCCAATACCGATGGCATCCCAAGAAGAAAAGAACCCAGTGACCTCAAGCCTCTCGCTCCGCGCGGTCTTCATGATCGCGGTGGTACTCGGCTTGCTCATTCCCGCCTCCATCATCAGCTATCTGAGTATCAATATTCAGCGGGACAATCTGACGGCCCAGCTGGAGACCGACGAGAAGCGCCTGCTGGACATCGTGGCGCTGGGGATGCAGGAACCGTTGTGGAACCTGAGTCGTCAAGCTGGCAGCCCGCTGATTTCTTCTGTGATGGAAGACGCGCGGGTGGTTTCCATCCGGGTGACCGATACCCAGTCCAACCAGGTTTTCCTGTCCGCACTACGTAGCGAACGTCGTGTGGGCGGCGTGTCCTTCGTGCAGAAGCCGGTGATTTACCGGGGTGAGGAAATCGGCCAGGTGACGCTGGAGTTCGACACCGAACATCTGGCCAATGCCCTGCACAATCAGGTGAAGAACATCCTGCTGATTCTGGTAGCCCAGCTGGTGCTGTCCATCTTGCTGATTATGAGCATTCTGCATTCGCGCTTTCTGCGACCGATGCATAGCCTTACCGAACAGGCTACCCAACTGGCAGAACTGAAGTTGGAGTCGCCTTTCTACTGGGCAAGGCGTGATGAGATCGGCAAGCTGGGCAAGCATCTGGAATGGACCCGCTCCGAACTCAAGCGTCTGATTGACGAATTGCGCGCCAAGACCCTGGCACTGGAGGCGGACATTGCCCGCCGCCGCGAAGTGGAAGATGCGCTGCGCCGTTCGGAAAACAAATATCGCGAATTGTTCTGGTCCAACCTGGACGGTATCGTCATCAGTTCGCTGGATGGTCAGGTGATGGATGCCAATCCGGCCTTCCTCAATCTGATGTGCTACAACCTGGACCAGCTCAAGCAGCAGAACTTCTGGTCGCTGGTGGGGCAGGAGAGCGAGGCGCTGGAGCGCTTCAATCTGGACAACAAGGTACTGCGGTTCGGTTATTGCGACGAGTTCGAAGCGGTATACATGAACCGCTTTGGCAATCATGTGCCGGTCAGCGTCAAGACCGTGGCCATGCGTGATGCCTTTGGCCGTATCAACGCGGTATGGCGCATGGTGCGCGACATTTCTGAAAAGCGCGCGGCAGAAGAGCGGGTGCAACTGGCGGCCAAGGTGTTCGAGAACACCGTGGAAGGCATCATGATTACCGACAGCGAAAAGCGCATTCGCAGCGTCAACAAGGCCTTTACCGAAATTACCGGTTACTCCCAGCAGGAAGTACTGGGACAGAAAACCAGCATCCTGTCATCCGGGCGGCATGATGAGGTGTTCTATGCAGGTATGTGGCAGGCAATCGACAATCAGGGCTCCTGGCAGGGGGAAATCTGGAACCGCCGCAAGAACGGCGAAATCTATCCGGAATGGCTGGCCATCAATGCGGTGCGTAATCCCTTGTCGGAAATCACGCACTATGTGGCCATTTTCAGCGATCTGACTGAACGCAAGGCGGCGGATGAGCGCATCCAGTTCCTGGCGCACTTTGACGTGCTCACCAGCCTGCCCAACCGCGCCCACATGCACGACCGTGTGGAGCTGGCCATTCATAATGCTTGCCGCGATAACGAGCAGATGGCCTTGCTGCTGCTGGACCTGGACCGCTTCAAGACAGTGAATGAGTCGCTGGGCCATTCCGCCGGCGACATCCTGTTGCAAGTGGCTGCCGACCGCATCAAGTCCTCCCTGGCGGCGGGCGAGACGGTGGCACGTCAGGGTGGTGACGAATTCATCATCCTGCTGCCGGCCATTTCCGACCCCAGCGAAGCCGCGCTGGCTGCCGAACGCATTCGTGAATCGTTTGGTGCCTCGATCGAGTTGCACAACCACACCATTACTATCACGCCATCCATCGGTATCAGTGTGTATCCGGATGATGGCCGCGACTTTGAAACCCTGGTGCGTAATGCCGATGCGGCGATGTATCACGCCAAGTCGTCCGGCCGTAACAGCTACAAGTTCTACACTGCCGACCTCAACGCCCGCGCGCGCGAGATTCTGGCGATTGAAAGCCAGCTGCGCTTTGCGCTGGAACGCAATGAATTCATCCTGCATTACCAGCCACAGGTGGCCATGGCTGATGGACGCATTACCGGTGCCGAGGCCTTGATCCGCTGGAATCACCCCTCACTGGGCATTCTGGGACCGGCGCGCTTTATCGAAGTGGCCGAGGAGCGCGGTTTCATCGTGCAGATCGGCAACTGGGTGATCCGTGAAGCTTGCCGTCAATTGGCTTTGTGGCATAGCCAGGGTCTGCCCAAAATGTCATTGGCCATCAATCTGTCTGCCTTGCAGTTCCGTCAGCAGGACCTGGCCGAGGTACTGGAAAAGGCCCTCAGCAGCCATGGCCTGTCTGCGGACATGCTGGATGTGGAAGTGACCGAAAGCGTGATCATGGAAGATGTCACCAGCACGCTGCAGGCCATTGATACCATCAAGGGTATGGGGCTGCAGCTGTCGATTGATGACTTTGGTACCGGTTATTCCAGTCTTTCCTACCTCAAGCGCTTCAAGGCAGACAAGCTGAAGATTGACCGCTCTTTCGTGCGCGACATCCCGAATGATCTGGACGACTCGGCCATTGCCCGTGCCATCATCAACATGGCGAAGAACCTGAATATGCAGGTAGTGGCCGAAGGGGTGGAAACCATTGACCAATGGCGCTTCCTCAAACAGGAAGGTTGTGACCTGATCCAGGGTTATCTGCTGGCCAAACCGATGCCGCCGGAGGATTTTGCTGTTTTGCTGGCAAACGGAACGCTGTTGCCGGCAGAATAGTACGGGTTTGATAGCGTAGAGGTGGGTGACAAGAAAAACCGCAAGGAGGCAGTCCTTGCGGTTTTTTTTACGGCTTAGAATGCGTAGCCGATGCCTACGCGATAGATGCTGTTCTTGGTGGTGCTGTTCGGTTCGTAGTAGCCATAGCTGTTTACACCACTGATGCCATAGGAATAGCTTTCGTGGCTGTAGCTGATTTTGCCATGGAAGCGCTGACTGAAGGCATAGTCGGCACCGACCCCGTAGCGCTTGAAGGACGAGTTGCCCAGAGTCGCTTCCGTCAGGGTGTACTGATTGGTACTCATCTTGGACTGGAAGGTGCGGCCATAGAACAGATCGGCATCCAGCACCAGCTTGCTGACCGGTGCAGTCTGCAGCAAGAGACCGAAGCCGGCGTAATTGTGGCTGTAGGTTTCTTCCTGAGTTGCCGACAGGCCACGTTCCCAGCGGTGGTGTCCGATTTCGACATAGGGTGTCAGCATCGATTGCTTGAGCACACTGATACCTTTGCCATAGCGGAAGCTGTAGTTGTAGATGTCGGCAGTGCTGCTGGAGACGAGCGAGCCATAGCCGGCATTACTGTGCTGGAGGGAGCCAATATACCCGGTATGGCCAGTGCTGTAGTTGAAGTCAAACTGAAGATAGTCATTGCCCAGCGCCCAGTCAGACATCGAGCTGGCGCTCAGGCCAAAACCTCCGATATTGCCGTTTTCAGTATCTGCCAATCCCGGGGCCGCACCATGGCTGCCACCGGTTTCGGCATAGTCAACTTTGGTGTTTTGCAGATAGAGCGTGTATTGATTATTGGCTGCCAGAATATCGCTTGGGACGGTGGAACTGCGAGCCGCAAATACGGGAGCAGACAGCAGGGCTGCAGCGCAAATAGACAAGGTAAAGTGCAGGGAACGCATACTTCACTTTCGCAAAGGGTACTGGGTTGAATTGTTTGCATTACGTAAATTGCGTGGCAGCCCTGTTTTGGTAATCAGGATTCATCTGGCAACTGCCATGTAATTTCATGTCAATGCACTTGGCATTTTATGGTATCTGATATACGCAGCTCAATTGTTATTGCTGAATATATTATGAAGTCAGGCAAAAAAATGGCCTTGTCTTGCGACAAGGCCATTGATTATTGATGTAGGTTTGCAGAGATCATGAAAAACGCGACCATTGATTTGTAAGGGATTTTTCACTTACGTGCACATGCGGGGAGCCTACCCACTTGCAGACTACGTGAAAAATTCCTACAGAATTTGCGCTCTTTGTGAAAAAAAAGTCGCAAAGCCAGGGAAATCAAAGGCTTGCATCAGGGGCATTTCCTGTTTTTACAGGGTTAGTCTTTGCCAAACAGTCGCGCCCAGAAGCCCGTTTTCTTCGCGGGAGCTGAATTGCCGCTCGCCACTTGTAGTTGCTGCCAGGCAGTGGATATCTCTGGTGCTTGAACCTTCGCTGACTCTTGAGATACGCGGCCCTCGATGGCCGCTTCCCGCAGGACTTTGAAGGCAACCATCCCGAGAAGCTTCGTTAATTCTTGTTCGAAGCCCAGAGTGATGTCCGTTTCCCCGCTTCGAGCATGGGCAATCTCGTGGAGCAGTACAGAGGCGTAACCCTCGATCGAGGCGAGTTCACTCCGCTTGATAATGATTTCCGCTCCTGTCCAAAACCCGCTAGCCTCCGTAAAGCTTCCTGCCTCTGGGCGCATCGTCTCGGAAATTTTGATCGCTTGAACCCTCGACGGGAGCCCTCCGACGAGGCCGGCGATCCTGCCTGTCATGTCGAATACAGACCTTTCCGATGAAGTGAGATTTTCAGGCGGGACGAACTTGAACTCGAAAGAGCGGTTCCATTCTGAAACGAAGTTGCCCAAGTCCTGAATCGCGTTGCCCTCCCCATCAACCTGTCCCAACAGCTTATCTTTGACAGTGCTGGGAATTGTAATGATTTGCCGGCCACTCGCCTGGGCCTCCTCGACGAAGCGAGGAGAACTCATGATCTCCTCATCAGTCAGGAAAAGGACGTTCCCCGTCGCGTTGGTGATCTTTGATGCATGTACGGAGACATCCGTCCACTTCATCTCGTCATGAAGAGTTCCTCTCCCAAAGTTGCCTAAATCGTCGACGAGCGCCTTGGCGATGCTTTCTGAAGATGATGCGAGCAAGATGGACTTCACTCGGTCGGAGTAGGCTGACCTGCCAACATTAGTCCTTTCGCGATTGAGGGCCTTCTTAATGGCAGCTGTCAGCGATGTGATGTTGTAGGAGAACAGGAAGTTCTCTTCTTCCGCGACGCGGATGCCGTTAATGTAGATGTAGGATAAATCGCCCCCTTTTCTGAGGACTTCTCCGTATTGGGTTCTTTCAAGTGTTTCCTCGCCCGAGAATTGCAGGAACAGCCGTTTTGCCCTCTCGATGTCCTCGGCAGAACATCCTTTCAAAATGAACTCGGTTCCAACGAATGTAGGGTCGGAAGGATCTGAAATGCAGGCGTGCAGAGTAATGACATCGGAGAAGTCGTGCTTCTCGGAGCGGCCAAAGGAGACATCGCAGAATTTAGACTGGATGCTAGCCTCAATGCCTAAACGGTCGAATGTAGCCAGAGCATCTTTCAAACCCACGCCGAACTTTCCGATGAGACCCGGATGTTCAAGCTTTTCCTGGTTCTCATTCATCGTGAAGTGCTCATGCCGGAGGCCGCGTCCGAAATCCCTGATACGCCAAAGGCCATCGCTATCACGGGTGATGGCGATTTCCCGAGTGCCAGTCAGTATCTGTTCGTCGAGAGCGTTGGCGATGATTTCGCGTATGGCATGAAACGTGTCCCAATTCTCAAGCATCCGGTCAATGTTCAGATCGAATTTCTTCATCATTCCCCCGCCTACTCGGTCTCTCTAGCTTGCATTATATCGTCATATGCATCGATGGGCGGGCAGGCCATCGCGAACCACGCGATTACTCAATCACATCGCGGAAAACCAAAGCTCGGCCCAGGTTAGTTGCCACATATGCCCCCGCATCGAGTCGATCATGTGCCTTGGCTTGTCAGCGGGGATCATTGAAGGTAGCGCTCATGTAGCGCCGCAATGCAGTATCCACCGAGTCTGGAGCAGGCCACTCGATCAAAAGCGCAGTCTGGGCTGCTTATGGCTTGCGACTGCTTCGTAGCATGTCCGGTCGGAGAGCGCCGCCCTGTCTACTCGCGGTTTGCGTCCCCCCATCTCTGGCACTACCAGGAAATAGGCGTAGCGGCCGTCCCATTCCTGCCGATGAACTGCGAAGGCGAACCGTCCTTTTGTTCCCCTTTCCCGTTGATGCGAAAGGTCGACGTTATCAATACGCAAGCCTTCACCGCCCGGGTTATCCCCACATAGTGCAGGTTAAGGCATTGCTTTTCATTCTCGAAAATGACCTGGCCAAACGTTCCCGGGGGATAACGGCGCGTCGGGATGACGTGATCGTAAAGATCGGCATGAAAAACGAGGTCAAACTCCAACCCTTTGGCCTTGTGCAGCGTCATGATTTGAATGGCATCTTGGCTGGGACTGTGAAACCAACGTAGCTTGGCGGCATCCCTACATACATTCTTGAGCTCCATCGCACCGACCTCCGATGGTGCCTGGCCTAGCAGGAGTGTGGCCGCGTCGATCATGGACGCGAACAGTTCGTCATCCGTGCAAGTACGGCAGCGCAAAAGGGCCCGGCGAAGCGCGCGCAATTCAAGTGGGCTTAGCTTAAGTGCTCGGGCCTTCTCAACCAACGGTTCCGCTGTCAACTGCGTGTTGTAGCGCAACCTAAGCAGATCCGAGAAAAGACTAGATTCGACCAATGGCACTGTTTCGAAGGGGCTTTCCTCAAAAAGATGGTGAGTAAGCCCAAGGTGGTCTGCAATCAACCGTGCAGAATGCTGATGCCGACACAAAATGGCGACCTTATTTGCTGAGACCACTTGGTAATGCGCCATGAGATGAGGAATCGCAGTCTTCAGCCAGGTACCTACTGCGAGCTGGTTGCCATCGACTGTCTTTATGAACACCCGCATATCGTGCGTCGGCGCGACCGGGTGGTTCGGATCGAGTAGGCGCAGCGCAAAGTCGTTGATGGAAGGGTGACTGCGGAAATTGGTGGTGATGGCAAAGCATGTAAAGCCGCTGTTCGGCGCAGCAAGCTCCAGCAAGTAGCGGGGATCCTTGTGCGCGAAAGCATAAATGGACTGGTCACCGTCGCCAACCGCGACAGCGGTCAAACCCAGAGCCTTGAGCTTCAGAAAAAGCTCGTGCTGGAAGTACCCGCTGTCCTGGTACTCGTCGATAAACACGGCACGATACCGTGCCATGAGGTATTTTTGGCAGGCAAGGGATTGGTCGACCACATGGCGGGAGAGCATACCCAGAGCTTCTAGAGGGACAAAACCCTGGGCCAGCGCACCTTGCAAAAACGGCAGGAACTCGTCCGTGCTGGCAACGGTTGCGTCCTGAATTGGCGTTGCCGGCAGCAAGAGCCTCACAGGGGCTGGCAGCTCTCTTAGCTTGGCCGTCTTGGCTTCAGCCCCCACTGGCATCAACTGCCGCACGAATGGAAAAACTATCTCGCGAAGGCAAAATTCGTCGATCGTGTCGAAGAATGAATGCTTGACGTCGAAAGCGTCGGCTTTGCAGCGGTGAGCCAGCTCATCGCTCGCTTTGTTCGTGAAGGAAATGGCGATTATGCCCTGGTAAGGACGCAGCTCCGATACCAGGTTCCGGATTTTGCGTGATAGGACGCTGGTTTTTCCACTGCCGGGACGGGCGACGATCACCATGTCGCTCAGGCATTGAATAGCTTGGTCCTGCTGGGGATTGGGCGTGAAGTTGGCCATGGCTACGCTTTCGCCGCAGCGTTCATACAATAGAAAAGCGGCTTTAACAGATGTCCATTGAGCGGGGCAATGAGCCGCTTGCCGCAATGCTCAATGAACTCCTGCATGCGGATAGCCTTCTTACCTTGTAGATAATCGATAGCTTGAGGCAATGCATGACCGTTGAATCCTGTCAGCAGTGCCGGGAGCTCGGCGGCAATGTCGTTCTCGAGATCGATCTGTGAGAGAAAGATACCTCGGGGCGCGACGGCGTCACTTACGGTTTTCCATGTGCCATCAGCCAGCGAGGTGGCCTGTTCGTATGGCACCGGTTGGTGTGGCATGAGAGGCTGACCCGCCAGCGACAGGGCTCGGTTAATACCGGCCAACTGGCGCCATGCCACTTGCTTGCCTCGGGGACCTAACAGGATGTCGGAGATGTCGTTGTCGGTCCGCATCGACCATGGAATTTCCAACGCGTTCAACACGCGTTTGTACACCTCGAACGAGACGCCATCGACCGACAGCATAGATACGTTGTGCTGGTCTAGATCGATGTTGTGCGCGCGGGCGAGCGCAGCGTAGAACAACATTTCCGACGGCCCCTCGACCAGCATGACCGCTGAGGCGAAGAATGCTTCCGCAGGAAGGATGCTCATCCGATAGCCTAGCCCTGTCCATGCTGTGTCGATGCAATCGGAGCACCCCAAGCTTGCAGCGCGGGATGCTCCATTATCGCGCAGCAGGCGCACGATCGAGTTTGGCCGGTAGCTGGCAGCGATCTGCGGGGAATGCGAGGTGACGATGGTCTGACCGGGCAGAGCACTGATGAGGTAACTCGCGAGCTTGCGCTGCTGGTGGGGATGAAGGTGGGCCTCGGGCTCTTCGACGCAATAGATCACCACTTCGCTGTCCTGGTCGTGCTCACGCACGCTCCTGGCCTTCCATAAGGCCAGCAGGATCTGGTTATTGCGGCCGTCTCCCCCGAGCATCACGCGCGAGCCGTTGGTGCTTGCCCCCAGCTCCAGCTGTTCGATGAACTGCTGGACATCGATCGCACCAGTGTCTAGCGACACGGTGTACCCAGCGTGATGGTGTGAGAGTTCCTGCAGTTCGTTGTTGAGGTCGCTGGTTGCTCCGACGACGTAGTGCAGGTTCTTTACCCCTGTATTTACCGAGTCCAGCAGTAGACCAAGTGCCTGCAATTGCTTGGCGTCGGCATCCGCCTGGGGCTGGGTACGCGACTCCTGCGCAAGACGCAGCAAGTGCTTCTTCTCCGAGCGGATGTATCGCACCAGATCGCGTTGGGAATGAATGTATTTCAGATGCAGGTACTTCAGATAGAAGCGGCTAGGAATCACTTCCATCGCAGCCAGGTCATGACCAGCAGCAATCGTGTAGCTGTGGTCAGCGCGGGAGCCGCGGAACTCAAGGAAGAAGTGATCGGTGGAGCTGACGAGTCCCTTAAGCAGGGAACGCACCGCATCCTGAGTCACTTCGGAGAACGCGATCCGGATTAAGAAGTAATCGGCCTGCGTACCGTCCTGCGCACAATGGAAATCACGTGTTGACGGTTCGATATCCGCGTCCGACAGGCTCTTGTCCAGCAAGAGCCGTAACGCATGGATCATATTGGTCTTGCCGACGTCGTTGCTTCCGATTACTAAGCTGTTTTTTGCTAAGTTGATGTGGGCGTCAGCGAAGTTTCGGTATTGTTTCAGTTCGACGTAGTCAATTTTCATAAGCGGAAGGAGAGCAGTGCAGCATGCTGTTTGTTGTTGGAAGCCCCGTGCAGGGACAAATAGTTTTTACCAAGTAACACGTAGTTGCCGGAGAGTGCAGCTCACGAATCATAAGTAAAGTGAGGGTAATTTACATTAATTTACTATCGCTTGCGTTTTCGTTGTTCATTTTTTTTCTTGGTGCGAGCTTCTATTTTTAGCTTCTTCACATGAGCGTTCCATTGTTCTGATGCCAAAGCTGCTTGTTGATAGAGGCCATTTGTCTTTTTGAAACTGGCGAACAGTTCTAGCAGGACAGGCGACACCTCGACACGTTCCTTTTCCAAAAAAAAACGCATCCGATTAGATTCGGTAAAAATAAAAATTGCAGAGCAGAGAATGCTTATTTGATACCACAACGATTGCATTGGAGAGAATTTATTTAATACAACCTGCCCCAAGATGTAAAAAGACCCAATGTAAGAAAATAGAATTAAAGCCAACATGGCCAGAATAATTCTTTTTGGCAAAAAATGCCCAGCAACTTTAAGTTTTCCACATTCGATCAGCGCAAAAAAACCATAAACAAAAAATGAGACCCCTAATCCAGCTACATCAAAGTTTGTGAAATTATACTTAATTGGAAGCATTGAGAAAAATGCAACAAAACTCAACCCAACAATAAGGCAAACAAATAAGTCTTTTTTTATGGTTTCATAAAACTCTTGCATAAAAGATGAATTTTTCTTCATCACCGCAGCGTAAAAATCAAAGGCGATAAGGGTGACACTCCCCCACATCACTCCCCCTAATCCAATCCGGTATATCCACAAAAACATTCCTTCACTATGCATGCCCCACTCCCATAGCATAGAGATGGCAATTACTGTAATAAATATATATTTCATACCCTCACCGCGGCGTAATAAATTTATCACTAAATGTAGGAGTTTGCTAATGCGTGGCGGAGCGCAGGTATTATATCTTCCGTCACGTTATCAGAGTTTATCGTTGCCGAACCATTTGAGGATAAAATTACAGTGCCGCGATAAGGACTTGCAAGTCTGAGTTGAATTTTCTCTACTAAATGCTTCTTGTCTTGAACAAATTCTGCACATGCAGTGCGCACGTCCTGATGATCTCCTTTAATAGTAATTTTAGCGATAATCCTGGGCTCAAGTTCAAGAGCTCCTATTTGTACGGAGTCAATCATCGATATGATGCGTTCGCCCTCTTGGAGTAAGGTTGACCAAGAAAGAACGTTAGCCCTTGCGGGTGTTATTGCCACGCCGAAGTCTGCCACCTCAGATAAGCGATTCATTAGTGCTTGTACATTTCTGGGGGGGTCAATCAGCTCCAGGCCAGGCGAGGAAGATAGCATCTTAAACATGGTCTGCTGAAATTCTATACGATCGAATTTCAATTCTTCGCCATAAGGATCAACAACAACGTCGGTGTATTGAATTTTCTCAATATAGCGAGCTTCCAGAAAATCATCTCTGACTCGATCAATGAAGAATCCATGCCCGGAGTCATTGTCAAATGAGCGCGACTTAATTCTTTGAGCTAGTGTACGGATCGATGTTGGCCATTCAGCGTTAAACCATCGAAATCTCTTCATTTTTACTCCTTACTACTCTCATCAGAGGCGGCTTCATCGAGTAGTTCTGCCAGTACTTTTCTAGCAGTTTCCTCTATAAGAGCAAAAAGAACTGTTTTTTCTGAGTCAGTTACATGAACAATAGATTTTCGGTGTGTCCCTTTATGAGCCCGAAATGCGCCTTGTACTTGATACCTAAAGCCAGTTCCTGATTTTCGATCTTCAAATCCAGCATCAAATTGATAAATATCATTGGGATTGTGTTCAAACTCAGAGCGCCAGGTAATTGCCGTTATGAAAAACCCCCTTGCGGTTAGTTCTTTATATTCTTGTGACTGCACAAGGTTTTGTCCTGACAAGGCCATGCTGTGTACCACTGCAGCAAACATTTCTTTTGACGCATCATCTTCCAAATCATTCTCTAAATCGAGACCTTCCTCTTCACCATCACCTCCAACTTGAAGCGAAGATACTTTCAAGTTCATTACATTTTTTAATTTATATTTTGGCAGGGATGAAATGAGACGGGTAAAGAATTTCGATCGGAGTGCTGGAGTGGTAAGCCCAGTGAGCTCAATCATTTCTTCAATGATTTTTTCTTTTCGCTTTTGCTCCACAGTTTCTTTAATGGCAGCAACAATTCTTTTTGCCTTATCGGTCGCGGGAAGTCTGACTACGGTTTGCCCGTTCTCAACAAGAAATTCAATGTTAGCTTCATGGCGCTCTCGCTGAAGTAGTCTAGTCCGGGTGTGATTGAACTCTTCGTAGGCAACACTAACTGAATAGCCCGTCCCACTTTTGGGGCGGTGGGTAACACTCTCATTAAAGCCAACGGCTTCGGCATAAGCTGTTGCAGCCTCTTTCATCTCTTGCACGGATAACTGCGATCCTAGCCGCACGAAGGTTGTTTTTTCTCTTCGATGGGGAGGTTCTCGCTTTTGAACGATACCATCAATGTCATGATAATCATGCGGCAAGAGAGAAAGATAATCTGCTAAGTCTTCACGGCTATCCTCCGGTGAGCAAAAAATTCCTCTATCCCTTGCTAATTCGCGGAGTACTGCGGTAGTCAACCTCTGCTTTCCAGAAATCAGCAAATCATAAATATCATTATCGTTTGCACTTAAATGGTCAAGAAAGTCAGACATTACCATGTTCCTAAATCAATTGCAGAGTAGGTGCTTTTTACTTTATTCATCGGAGAATAAGTTATTGAGTTTACATACCCTGCCAAATCTGTTTTCATTGCATTACCATCTAGGCCTTCAATGTACTGCTGCTGAGCTCGTTGAAATGTTGGCGAAGATATTGGCGAGGCCCCCAGTGTTTTTATCGTAATAGATGTATTGTCATCCAATAGCTCATATTTCCTCAATGTATCTATTAAATACATAAACTCATCTGCAGTCTCGCCTTTTCTCGAGTAAAAAACAACCACCCCTCTTTTAGCACTACCTTTTGGATCTCGATGCTCCAAAATTATAATGGGGGAAGTAAGCATTTCAAGAGTAGCGGCCTTGGCCGTTCTTGCTTGGAGATTGGCGCGTCGAATTAACTGAGGGTGATAATATGAGCAATATTCATGCCCCGGTAACTCTGCTGGGCGTTTTCCTCGCATTCGCTGTATTTCATCACGAATATTGTCAAGCCAGAAAATTTCCTTGGGGCCTAACACAAAAATTTTTGCACCTCTTGGAAGGTGCAGGCTTTCCGAATTTATATTAATTAGATTTTTTTGAAAATCGGCCTCATATTCGCCATCGTGGTTGTATACAAATAGCAACCCACAAATTGAAGCGGTTACATGGTCATGGCCGTGCAATTCTCTCCAATGATCACTTTTTTCTGCGCAAGCAATTTGTTTTGCAAGACTCTCAATCGCCGACTTCACCGAGGCTGGGCGAATGGTTCCCTTTGCGTAGCTTTTTAAATCACAGTGAACATAGGTTCTGACCGGCGAGTACGGCTCGTCATAGTAGTAAACCACATCACAAGGGTGAGTTTTAGCATCATGGCGATCTTGATCCTCGCATGGCCAGTCATGATTCGTTGGCCCCGATCTTTCCCAAAAAAATTCTGTAAACAGTTCCGTGGCAGCAATTTCTGCAAGCTTTGCTGTATTTTCATTTTCAGCCGACATTTATATTCCTAAGTTGCAATTTAGCAAGACTCTCAATCTAGTTACATGCTCTTCAGAACGAAAATCCACTCTGACTATTTTTAATAATTACTTCAAGCACCTGATAAATATCCCTTCGTCTATAAGTATTCATGGAGGTCTCAAGTGAATGGCCATCTATACGTGCAACCACAGGCTGTCCTTGCTCAACGGCTTTCTCTTTTAATAATTGGCCGGTCAGTCCAGAGAGGTTGTCGCGAGATTTTGGGTAAAGAGGCATTGATGTTGAGTCAAGACCTTTCTCAAGAATAGCTTGTCGTACTGTTATAAATTCACCATCATCCCTCATCGAAGGCATGGCTTCTTTTATTTCTGAAATAACTACATCATGCTCTCTTAGATGATTGTCATGATCTTGTAGCCGTGGAGCGATAGCATGATTGATTGCATCAACCAGAACCTCTTGAGATACAGGTTCAGCAGGATTGGCAGAATTAAGAACTAAATTGCTCAGAGCACGCTCTTGCAGGTCATATCCCCATGCAACAAGATGTTCATAATTCTGATGAAACTGGTCAATCTCCCTCTGCTCTGGTTTAGGTCGGCTCTTATATCCGTGCTGATACCAATTTCGATCAAATGCACGCAATAATTCAGCGACAGCATGCCATCTATAAACTGGCGTATCTTGATAAACTGCCTCCAATGCTCCGCCAGAGAAATTTTTTCTAAGCATTGCAGTTCTGGATAGGCCACTATGAAACCACGTTGAGAGTGACTTTGGAATCTGCAATGCCCTTTCCCAAGATCGGACTGAAGCATAAATTCGAGAGCCGCTGACAATATAATTTAGCTTGCTATTATTTGGAGTTAGTTCTGAGAAAATCGTGGCAGAGGTAATAACTTGCATTTGTTGGATACCATGCGATATCTCATGGCAACGCTTACAAACGGGTATAAGACTATTGGGATGCTCAGTACCCAGTTGCTTCGGGTATTGAACGTGGTGGACGTTCTCAGCAGGCTCTCCACAAAACTGACAAAACCCATCGGTCCGATCGAGGGCATGTGCTCGCTTCTCTTGCCATGCACCAGATTTGAGATATTTTCTGTACTCGTCAGTTTTGCTCATAGCTGTTGCCGCCATCAGTTGAAAATGCACTTCCTGTATGGTTTTATGATTGCATAAGCTCAAGACTGTTGAAAGTACATTGGTATTGATCGGCGAAACAATACTTATGCTTGTTGTAAACTCCATCTGGCAATTTTTGCCGCATGTAGGTCGAACGGAACAGCGTAATTGTTGTGCAACGATCTGTTGATAAGCATCAGCACGATTGCACCAATTCCTAGTGTTGCCACGACGAACAGATTGGCCAAACCTTGGGCGACGGCGCTGTGGGCACCCGACAGCGTTCTCAGCACACTAAGCTGGTTTAACGAGACCCACTTTTCAGTAGTATGGTTGACTAGGGCAATGTAGTAGACCGTGTCCTTCTTAAGATGCTGGCTGTGGACACCGATCAATGTGAGTGTGTGGCCAGCCCGTACAGCAAACGCGCTATTGCCTGGTAGGGCGATCACCTTTTCCTTTCCATTTTCCAATCTGATCCAGCACTCCCGCTTTAGAACGCTATGGCTCCGGATGCTTGAAACTTGTCCATAGCCGTTGCGGGTCGAGCTGACGTGGGTTTCGGACCAGGCTTTATCTTCCAGCGCCGTTCCCTGGTACACGATGAACTGGAGAGTCTTGCCCTTCAGGCAGAGCGTTGAAAGGTGTTCCGGCAGTTTTTCTTGGATGCTCATGGCTAGTCCTGGTCTCAGTGCAGTCGGTGAATAAATCGAAGCATGACAATTTTGCCCAATATATTGTGAAGACTCTAGCACGCCTAGACATGACGCTTGGCTTTCTTACAGGAGAGCTAAGTGGAACCGGAAGTCGCGTTCGGGAGAGCGTTGAGAAAACTACGCAAAAACAGGGAGATGTCGCAAGAAGTGCTGGCCTTTGAGGCTGGCGTTGAGCGAAATTACGTTTCGCTTTTGGAACTTGGCAGGAACAGTGCCAGCGTTAATGTGATCTTTAAGCTGGCTAAGGCACTTGAGATACGCCCAAGCCAACTGATCGAAGCTGCCGAGCAGGAAATGGCATCTCAGCCCGGCAGCCTGGAGAATGGTCAGAGTGTTTAAACCGACGAGGCTCCTCTCTCTGCCATGCGAGCTACCTCGGTGGTAGCTGCATCTACAAGATTCTCGATGGCATCGTCCAGAGCTGTAGGAGCCACGTAGTCAACTGCAAGACCCCCTCTTTTCTCCTTGATATCCCGCCAGTAAAAGCCAAGCCTTTCCATCTGTGGGGTGATCTTGTCGATGGCTTGGCACAGATTCTCTACGACAGGTAGCCACTCCTGTGGAACACAGTTATCGATGCCCCGGCCATCGCGGAACTGCCAAGCGTAACGGCTCTCGATTTCACTTTTTTCCATCCCCTACTCCCTGTGTCGTGTGTTCTGTCGCCGAATGTCGGCTTGTCATGAAGCTTTGAATGTCTTCCCGTAAAAAGAGGTAGGTGGTGCCGCCATCCACTGTCGGCCCTGTGACCGGGACAATCCCGCGATTAATCAATGCTCGTGAAGCTGACTTTCTTCCGTATCCCGTCATTTCCTCAAGCGATTTTCCCCAGGCATAGCGTGCTTTGAGCTGATCAAGGGCAGTCTTGGGAAGCGACAGGTGGCTTGCCTCGTTGGGGTATGTAAAGCCAGACAATAGCCGACGATCTCGTAACCAATACAGTACATGCTCTTTGAGTCCAAGATAGTGAGCTGCCGGTCTCATTGTGAAGAATTCTTTGACCCGTAAGCGCTCAGTAAACCAATCCTCAAACTGCCGCCTGTCGAGTAATAGTCCCCTTATGCCATGATGGCTCGGGTCGCGGGCGATACATTTGAGCTCGCCCGCTTGGATAGCCTGCAGGATGGTGACAAAATCCGCTCCATCCCGGCTTCTTGCTCGGCAGATTTTCTCTAGGGACATCACACTATCGCACTCTGGCGTGGGGTGGATTTCAAGCGTCAGACCGCCAAGCAGCATGTCGAGTTGAGACTTTTCGAATACCCAGTGATTGCGCCGCAAGTTGTGTCCATTTGGCCGGTGAGCAGCCTTGAGGAGCTCTGCCTGGACGAGAAGCCGGACACGCGGAATGGTGGTCGCTAGGTATTCTGCAGTTTCTGCAAGTGTGAACAGCTTGCCTGCACAATTTTGCTGGAACTGTCTTACCGATGCCCGATCGACGACAAAGAAGCGCAGACACCCCTTTGACTGCTGATACCAGCCGCGTATGTGTCCCTCGTTAATGAGCGTTGCCAGCTTCCTACGCGAGATGCCAAGCATTGCCATGGCTTCTTTGGCAAGAATGGTGGAATGCTCGGTCGAAGTGTCGTCGGCAAACCGATGGCGAGCCGCGATGACACCTTTCCAATGAGCCGAAACAAAGCGTTCAAATTCGTGCCGCACAAAGTGTAGTTCGGGGTGATTTAGCGCTCGATTTAAGGCTAGGAGATGTGGGCCTGCGAACAGGTGTAGGTGTAGCGCGTGTGCCTGTGATTGATCTGAGGCCTGTTGCATAAACGAGTGAAACGCATCAGGCCACTGCACCAGCATTTCGGCTGCGCTTTCGAGTATCGGTAACGCGACATCCATTCGATGATGGCCATGTACCTTAAGCGATTTTTTGAGCGCGCCAAAGTGGCCATAGCAACCTAGTGCCCAGATGAGGTCGAGCTGTCGCGGCAATTGTACGGCTGCTAGTAAGCGAGTTAGTCCATGGTTGATCGGAAGCAGCTTATTGGGAGGCACACTGATCTCGGTAGCTTCGGACAGCTTGTCGCATATCCGCTGGCTAATCTGCAGCAAATTCTCTGAAGCTGGGATATGTGCTGCCGCCGTAAGGTCTTGCCCGCAGCGACAGTGCGTCAGACCGCCGCTATACCAACCGACAAGTTGACCGCAAGCTGGGCACAATTCTTGTAGTAGTCGTCGGTGATGTGGGCAGGCCACTTGCAGGGTGATCAGCCACTCTGCTTTCCAGTAGCTTTGTTCTCGAAGGCAGTCTGGGCACCAACGTCGGTGATCCAGACTCCAGTAGGTAGTTTTGATGCCAAGCTTCTTGAACGACTGAATTGGCAGGTCGGAGCAGGACGGTCCCCAGAGGTTCCGGAGAACATCAGGGCCATGCCCAGTAGTGAGTCCTACGAAGTCATCAAAATTTGTTGGTGGCAGGCCCATGTGTCGGCGGTAGTTCTGCTGCCAGGTTAGCGAGTGGAAATCGTTGGCCGCACCAAGGCGCAGCAGATAGCCGATTTCACTCTCAAGGGGAAGCGGCGAAGGGTGAATAGGAAGAAGCGGTGTCATGGTAAATACCCCCGCCTGTAACGGCGGGGGCTCTAGTAGTTAAGTTGAGGAGGCGGCCATGGCAGAGAAGGCTGTCGGGGCAAAGAGCTCGTTCGTCTTGTTCAACTGGCGTCGAACAAATTTCTTATGGAACGGGTTTAATGCACCCACACCCTCGGCCCACAGGTTCTGGCTAAACGACTGCTCGAGCATCCAGGGTTCAATCCTTCTTTGTCCATGCTCCAGCCGGATCTCCATCGCACCGATCAGCAGCTTGCTGAGGTAGCCGATCAGACCGTTGGTGGCGTAGAACAACCGGTACAGCATGTCGCCCTCGTGTAGGCCGATAGGTTGTCCATCATGGACCTCACTATCGAACCAACTGATGACCCCGGCAAAATCAGCGGCGGTGTCTTCATCCTCAACAGAGAACGGCGTGAGATTGCATACCCCATCCAATCGCCTTCGCAACTGCTCGTTCGTGCTCAACAACGCCTGCGCGTACGGTAGCCCAGCGAGTACGACTGGAATCTCGATCTGGTTGAGCAGCGTCTTGAGCCATTCGGTCTCGTTATTCGAACCGAAACTGCGTTTAGAAGAACCGAGTAAGTGCTGCACCTCATCTAGCATTAGTAGTTCGACCTTGAGCTTCTGCAGCGAAGAAATTACCCGATCCGTCTTTTCGTTGACGGTGCCGCGGTAGGCCATCGGGATGCCCATGGTTTTTAGGATGTCCTCGGCCACGCTACGCACGGTGGGTGAGGATTTGATCTCGACACGTAGTACAGGAATTCGCCGGAACTCAGTCTCCTCAATCACTGGGAAGTAGCGGACGTACTCTTCCAGCACCGAGCTTTTACCGGCCCCGGAGGGACCAAGGATCATCAGATGGCGAGGACGATTGCCGGCTAGTGCCATTTTGTGAGTCCTGATGATTCGACGATACGCTTCATCAAAAGCAGGAAAGAGCAGGCGCTGCTTTTCGATGGCTTTGATCGCGTCATATACATCGGAAGTGCCAGCGGTCATGTCTGCTGCAAGGGTGGTCATTACTGGCCTCCTTTTCCAAGCGGATGAGTGCTCGTCTTGAATTGCCGTGGGACCACGGGTGACAGGGCCTGCTGAAGGGCTTTTGGAGATGCTGTCTCTGCATCTTGATTTGCTGTAGATGCCAGCAGAGAGTTAATGCCTGATAACCTAGCCGACTGTTTTCGTTTTTTGAGCTTCTTGCTGGCAAGCTGCTCGCCGATTACCTGACGAATCCGTTCTTTGGCTTGGACGCGTTTCAGTGGATCGGTTTCGGATAGGCCAGCTTCACGCAACTCCTGACAAATGAGCTGATGGACTTCTAGGCGAAGGCCCGAGGCATAGTCGAGTTCGACCGCCGGTACTTTGATGGCCTCCCCGGTGCCAGGATGGACGACGTAAATGTGACCAAGGTCAGCTCGGTTGTAGCGGACCCGTACGGTTACCTTTTCCCCGTACTGGTAGCGGATCGGGTAAACGTCTCGGCTGTTGTAGCGGAGGTTAAACAGTTCGATACCATAGTGCCAAAGCACTCGGTCTTCGTCCTCGGTGAGGGCAACATCCAACACCGGCAGGTCTGGTAGAGACGGCGGATTGTCGTGGAGACCTTCCTTCCAAACGGCCAAGGGTGGCCGCTTAAGGGTACGGTGGTAGTGGACTGAATACACATCGACAATCCAGATGTGCAGTGCGTGCATCAATTCGTCGAAGGTCGCTACAGCGGTTTTCAGTGGGTCGTAGCCATGCCGATCCATCCAGTTCGCTAGGCTAGTTCCCTTCTGGGCGTGTAGGAAGTTGCGGGAGATCGAGCCGAAGGCTCGTTCCACCATGCCTTTGAAGTAGGGTTTCCTGGTCGGGCAGAACTGCAGGATGATGCCCAGATCGAAGCAGGCTTGCTCCAGTGCACGGCTGTGGAATTCCAGGCCATTGTCGCAGACCAGTGTTTGCATGAGCCCATAGCATGGCCACTCGCCTTCAACGCGTGGATAGCGCTCACGGATGTAGGTTTTGGGTAGGATTGTGTTCCGCAGGCAACCAAACACTGCTTCGGTGCTTGGCCCACCAAAGGACACGTAGATACCCAAGATCATGCGGCTCTTTCGATCGATGATCACTGTGAGCCAAGGACGACCAAGTGGCATCCAGGTGCGCCCGTCGACAACAAAAAGATCCACCGGGGTGTGGTCGATCTCAGCCGCCTCCAGGATGAACTTGGCTTTGGGAGTCGCCTTGCTGGTGCGGAAGCGGATAGAAGCTTCACGCTTACCAAATCTAGCGACTGCTCGTTCGTAGGCTGGGTAAGCTTGAACCGCGCGGCGCACGGTAGCGTAGCTCGGCAGCTGCAAAGCCTTATCGGTAGCACGGGGCAGATTTAGCGCGTGAAGCTTGGCCTGTAAGGCATCATGAATGTCAGCGATGCTGCATCCTGGAGGCTCCAAGTAGCGCTCCTCGATCAGCTCGATAAGAGCATCCTGGACTTCGGCCGGAAAGCGGCAGCCGAACCATCCTCGAGCATGTGCCTTTTCCAGTAAGGCAAGGGGATGATTGCTGTGTTGCTTGATTTTCTGCAACCAGGAGGAGACTGTTGAAACTCCTGGGGCTTTGGCATCACCGAGTTTTTGGGCAATGTCCACGAGGAGTGGCCTCAGCTTTGCCGGGCTTGAGACAATTTTGTCTCCTGATGCCAAGAGATGGTTCACATACGCCTGGCGGCGCATGGCTGCATCAATCAGTTTCTTGGGAAAACTGTTTAACGTGGATAGCGTCGAGTGATGAGTCTCGTTCGGAAGGTCCAAGCTTGGTTTGGGAGCAATACGTCCGACTACCCAAAGTTCAAGTAACTGCTCTTTTGTATACTGATAGACCTCAAGGGAAACGACATCTTCCAGTCTGACGAGTGAGCCGTTGACCACTAGGGTAACGCTGACTTCGCGCCCATCCAGGAGAAAGATGCTGCCTTTGTTAAAGCGAATTGACGAAGACATAGTCGGCCTCCTGTGCTGTCAGAGTGATCAACGTGTCCGGAGAGATGAGCTGGTCGAGGTCACAGCTCACGAGCCCATGCGCAAGAAGCCGGAAAATGGGCTCCGAGGACCCGACGGTTGCCGTTAGCCGACTCAAGGAAATTGGCTGGCAGCCAAACAGAGCATTCAGCTGTCGTAGCAACTGCAGAAGCTCCATGGATAATCGCTCGTGTTGAGGGCGATACAGCTGCTTAAGGTTATCCAGCCGATGCGGGGCACGAATGGTCTTGCTCGTGACCACGATGAATTGGTGCCCCTGCCGGTGCATCGCCT
The DNA here is from genome assembly GCF_009856625.1 of Aquitalea denitrificans. GTDB lineage: Bacteria > Pseudomonadota > Gammaproteobacteria > Burkholderiales > Chromobacteriaceae > Aquitalea > Aquitalea denitrificans. The sequence continues at coordinate 3,468,654 of NZ_CP047241.1, read as the reverse complement.
CCTTGATATACAGAAATTTTTCTCGAACGGCCGGCTTGGCAAGGGTATCGGCGGGCTTCACTTCGACGACCAAAATAGAGCCATCTGCCATGGTGAGGGCAAAGTCAGGGGTATAGCGCCGAAGCTTGTTGTCCATGGCATACTGAAACTTAAACGGCTGCTCCTGAATGTTTACGACCTGTGGTGCAAAGTCACACAGGTGTAGAAAGTCCCGTTCGAGCAATTCCTCATACAAGACCATCCGCCGCGCTTTGACTGATGGGAAGTCGCCCCGGACGAAGGTACCGGTGGGTTCGACAACTTGACGGACAGGAACGTGCGTCTTCACCTGCCGTCCTGACCATGGGCCAGTGGCATAGATAAGTTGGGTCATGATATTCCCCGTTTCGTTGGCGAGAGGCCGTAAGGAAGCCTCTCGGCACAACGAGTTGGCTAAAAAATGACAAACGGGGGCTTGACCTTAGGAAGGGAGAGGTACGATACTCAGGGTGCTAACTCCTGTGGAGTATCGAGAGCCTCTCGGTGTCCTGCAGTCAAGTGGGGCGAGTGCGTAAGCGCTCGCCCTTTCTTGTTTGTCGTGTTGCTAAATCCTGCGTTGTCTCTTCCGTCTCGATAACTATCCTCCTCTTCACTGTGCGGTCCACGCACGTCGACACTATGCGGCCGAGCATCTGCCGGGCCACCTTTCAGTTTAGGAAATTTTCCTTAGAAAGCTAGTCTTTCATAAATCAATACGGCTTCCAAGGAAATTTGGAGTTTTTATGTGGATCGGCCTTATATGCCGACATCTATTTTCTAAAAATTCTTTTATTTTACAGGGTTAGTTGGATGGTTTGTGTAGCGGTACTGCAACAACTATCCCATTAATTAACTGACGTGATACCCGGTAAATTGGATGACTTTTGATGGTGGTTTGTTTTAAAAAACGTATTATTTGTTATTATTTTTAGGATGGCCCACGATTATAAAAAATGGTAGAAAACAAAACAGCCCAGCATTGTTAGGGCTGGGCTGTTTGTACGACCGTTTGAATTACAGGTTAGGCGATCAAATTCTTATCGATCTCTGCAAACCTACAATTGATAAGGCAAGTTTATAGACAGGCTTATTCTGGACGCATCTGCGGGAACAGGATGACGTCGCGGATGGACGGGGCATCGGTCAGCAGCATTACCAGACGGTCGATGCCGATACCGCAACCACCGGTCGGCGGCAGGCCGTATTCCATGGCGCGGATATAGTCGGCGTCATAGTGCATGGCTTCGTCGTCACCGGCGTCCTTCTGGGCCACCTGGGACATGAAGCGCGCGGCCTGGTCTTCCGGGTCATTCAACTCGGAGTAACCGTTGGCGTGCTCGCGGCCGACGATGAACAACTCGAAGCGTTCGGTAATCGACGCATCGGCATCCGAACCACGGGCCAGCGGGGAGACTTCCACCGGGTAGTCGATGATGAAGGTCGGGTTCCACAGCAGGCCTTCGGCACATTCTTCAAACAGCGCCAGTTGCAGACTGCCCAGGCCCGGCGCCGGCGGCAGTTTGCCACCCAGACGCTTGATTTCGCTGGCCACCCAGGCTGCGTCAGCCAGTTGTTCGTCGGTGTACTGCGGGTTGTAGTGCTTGATGGCTCCAACAATGGTAAAGCGGTCGAACGGTTTACCCAGTTCCACTTCCTTGCCGTTGTAGCTGATGGTGGTGCTGCCACAGACGGTTTCGGCACAGCGACGGATGATGTTTTCGGTCATCTCCATCATGCGCTGGTAGTCGCTGTAGGCTTCGTAAAACTCGATCATGGTGAACTCGGGGTTGTGGCGTGTGCTCATCCCCTCGTTACGGAAGTTGCGGTTGATCTCGAATACACGTTCCAGACCGCCCACCACCAGACGCTTCAGGTACAGCTCCGGCGCAATGCGCAGGTAGAGCGGCATGTCCAGCGCGTTGTGGTGAGTAACGAACGGTTTGGCCGTGGCGCCGCCCGGGATGGGGTGCATCATCGGGGTTTCCACTTCCAGATAGCCTTCACCTACCATGACGTCGCGGATCTTCTGCACGATCTGCGAGCGCTTGATGAAGGTGGTGCGGCTTTCTTCGCTCATGATCAGGTCGGCGTAGCGCTGACGGTACTTTTGTTCCTGATCGGTCATGCCGTGGAATTTTTCCGGCAGCGGACGGATGTTCTTGGACAGCAGGCGCACTTCGCTGGCCTGAACCGTCAGTTCGCCGGTCTTGGTCTTGAACAGCACACCGCGGATGGCGATGATGTCGCCCAGGTCGAAGTGCTTGAATTCGGCGTGTTCAGCTTCACCAACACCGTCGTTGGCGATGTAAGCCTGAATGCGGCCACTGCCATCCTGCAGGGTAGCAAAGCTGGCCTTGCCCATGACGCGCTTGAGCATCATGCGGCCGGCAACGGCAACCTCGATCTTCTCGGCTTCCAGAGCTTCCTTGTCTTTACCCGCGTGTTTTTCCTGAAGATCCTTGGCAAAGTGGCTGCGTTTGAAATCGTTGGGGAAAGCGACGCGTTTTTCGCGGATGCTCTTCAGCTTCTGGCGGCGTTCCGCCATGATCTGGTTTTCGTCCTGACTCAGGGATGATGCTTGTTCACGTTCAGACATGATGACTCCGTTGACTACTGCGGTAAGGGCAGGGGGCCATTCCCCCGCCAGGCCTCATCGGCCAACAATTAAGGTTTTACGCTGCTGTAATGCAGGCCGGCAGTGACTGCCGGCCCGGACGTTTACACGCCCTGTTTCAGACTGGCTTCGATAAAGCCGTCCAGGTCGCCATCCATGACGCCCTTGATATTGCCCACTTCATGGCTGGTACGCAGGTCCTTGATGCGGGACTGGTCGAACACATAAGAGCGGATCTGGTGACCCCAGCCCACGTCGGTCTTGGTGTCTTCCAGCGCTTGCTTGGCTTCATTGCGCTTTTTCAGCTCCAGCTCGTACAGCTTGGCACGCAGCATCTGCATGGCTTCATCGCGGTTGCGGTGCTGCGAGCGGTCGTTCTGGCACTGCACCACGGTATTGGTGGGCAAGTGGGTGATACGTACGGCCGAGTCGGTCTTGTTGATGTGCTGACCACCGGCACCGGAGGCGCGGTAGGTGTCGATACGCAAATCAGCCGGGTTGATGTCGATCTCGAAGCTGTCGTCCACTTCCGGGTATACGAATACCGAGGAGAACGAGGTGTGGCGACGGGCGTTGGAGTCAAACGGCGACACGCGCACCAGGCGGTGAACGCCCACTTCGGTACGCAGCAGACCGTAGGCGTATTCGCCCTCGATCTTCAGCGTGGCGCTGCTGATGCCGGCCACTTCGCCTTCGGATACTTCCAGCACGTCTACCTTGAAGCCCTTGCGTTCGGCATAGCGGGTGTACATGCGCAGCAACATGCCGGCCCAGTCCTGCGCTTCGGTGCCACCGGCACCAGCCTGGATGTCCAGGAAGCAGTTGTTGGGGTCCATCGGGTCGTGGAACATGCGGCGGAATTCCATCTTGGCCACCTTGGCTTCGACTTCTTCCATATCAGCCTGCACGGCGAAGATGGTTTCATCATCTTCTTCGCTCTTGCCCATTTCCAGCAGCTCACGGCTGTCGGCGATGCTGGCATTGATGCTGTCCAGCACCAGTACCACGTCTTCCAGCTGCTTGCGTTCGCGGCCCAGTTCCTGGGCGCGCTTGGGGTCGTTCCAGATATCAGGGTCTTCGGTGAGGCGGCTTACTTCTTCCAGACGGTCTTTTTTACCGTCGTAGTCAAAGATACCCCCGAATATCGGCGGCGCGTTCGGCCAGGTTTTCAATCGTGGCCGCGATCTGGTTCAGGACTTCGACTTCAATCATGCTCTTGCTCCAGTGGCAGTCTGTATTAGTAAATTCAAATGTACTTGCTAGTATTGATCAAACACAAAAAGCGCACCAGTTGGTGCGCTTTTCGCTGATCTGGCTAGTGCTTAGCCAAACAGGTGAGCGACAGCTGCGCGCTCTTCTTCCAGCTCGGCCAGGGTGAAGTTCATGCGTTCGCGGCTGAACTCGTCCACTTCCAAGCCTTCGACGATCTTGTATTCGCCATTTTCGCATACAACCGGGAAGCCGTACATCACGCCTTCCGGAATGCCGTAGGAACCGTCGGACGGAATGCCCATGGTCACCCACTTGCCATTGCTGCCCAGCACCCAGTCGTGGATGTGGTCGATGGCGGCATTGGCAGCGGAAGCGGCAGAGGACAGGCCACGTGCTTCGATGATGGCGGCACCGCGCTTGCCAACGGTCGGCAGGAATACGTCACGGTTCCAGGCTTCGTCGTTGATCATGGCTTTTACCGATTGGCCATCGATGGTGGCGAAGCGGTAGTCGGCGTACATGGTCGGGGAGTGGTTGCCCCAAACCGCCAGGTCCTTGATGTCGGCAACCGGCTTGCCAGTCTTGGCAGCGATTTGCGACAGGGCGCGGTTGTGGTCCAGACGCAACATGGCGGTGAAATTTTTCGGGTTCAGATCCGGAGCGCTCTTCATGGCGATCCAGGCATTGGTGTTGGCCGGGTTGCCAACCACCAGAACGCGTACATTGCGGTCGGCGTGGTCGTTCAGCGCCTTGCCCTGAACGGTGAAGATGGCGCCGTTGGCTTCCAGCAGGTCCTTGCGTTCCATGCCTTTGCTACGCGGGCGTGCACCCACCAGCAGGGCTACTTGAGCGTCCTTGAAAGCGACGTTCGGATCGTCGGTGGCAACCATGCCGGCCAGCAGCGGGAAGGCACAGTCTTCCAGTTCCATCATCACGCCTTTCACGGCGGTCTGGGCTTGCGGCAGGTCGAGCAGTTGCAGGATGACCGGCTGGTCTTTGCCCAGCATTTCACCACTGGCGATACGGAACAGCAGGCTGTAGCCAATCTGACCAGCAGCGCCGGTAACGGCAACGCGAACGGGAGCTTTCATCGGTGGACTCTCCTTTAGATATCCGAGACTGTCTCAAATTGCAGATGTTGCTCTGCACTATAAGTGTGAAGCGAGTGTATCACGGAGTGTAGACCATGTGGGGCTGGAATCCCCATCAGAAATTCTGATATGCTTGCTTTACTCTTATGTCTTATATAAGACATGTCTTTACGCTTGATTTGTTTGATGATACAAAGCCACTACATGATTGCAAATGCCCCACGTCGACAGCCGCTGTATGTGCAGATCAAGCAGTTTTTACTGCGCCGTATCGCCGAAGGCGAGTGGTTGGAGCATGATGCCTTGCCCAGTGAGTGGGACTTGGCTGATGAGATGTCCGTCAGCCAGGGAACAGTCCGCAAGGCGCTCACCGAACTGGTTGCCGACGGTTTGCTGTATCGGCAGCAGGGCAAGGGTACTTTTGTTGCCCCGGTGCTCAGCGATTGGGGTAATGCGCTGTTGCAGTCGCCCGGCGTGTTTGACGAGGTGCCGGACAGGTTGAGCTGCGAGTTTCTGGCCATCTCGCGCATGAACGCCAGTGACGACATGGCCGTGGCCTTGCAGTTGCGCCGGCATGCGCCGATGTTCCGGGTACGCCAGTTGTGGCGCGGGCAGGGCAGGCCGGTGGCGCTGGATGAGGCTTATCTGCCTGCCGAGCGTTTTGATGGCATGGAGGCACGCTGGTTTCGCTCCGGCATGGGCGTGTATGCCACCTTGCAACAGCGCTTCGGCGTGCGGGTGGTTGAGAGTCGTGAGCAGTACCGCGCCGTGATGTTGCCGCGTGAGGACGCCAACTTGCTTGGCCTGTCCGGGGCGGCGCTGGAGGAGCCGGTGTTGAGCTTGCTTCGCCTGTCTGTTTCCTCAGTTGGCGAGCGGGTGGAGTGGCGGCAGCGCTATTGCCTGAGTCGGGATCTGGCGTTGCTGCAAAAGGGCTGTTGATGTCGCCTGCCGACATGCAAATGTCGCTTGTCAGGCAAAAAACGGGCAGCAGCCGGGTGATTTTTGCTAGAATTTCCAGATCATATTGCCCTGCAGCATCGGGCAGCATGATGTTAAGTATTGAGGGGGACCACCCGGTTTCTACAAGGGCGGACCTTTCAGGCGGGCTTCCAGACAGGGGCCCGGAGATAACCACTTGGTTCAAATACATCCAAGGAAGCCATATGCAGAAGCAACGACCGAAGCACCTGGATCTGGCCACGATCAGACTGCCCATCCCGGGCATCGTCTCGATCTTGCACCGGGTCAGTGGTGTGGCGCTCTTCTTTTCCCTCCCGCTGTTGATCTACCTCCTACATGGTTCACTCAGTTCAGCAGAGTCCTTTGAAACCTACCGTGCCGTAGTCGCGCACCCGCTGATGAAGATCATCCTCATCGGCTTGCTGTGGGCCTACATGCATCACTTCTGTGCCGGTATCCGTTTCCTGTTCCTGGATATCCATAAGGGTCTGGAACTGCAAACCGCTCGCGCTACCGCCAAGACTGTGGTGGTGGTGAGCCTGGCTCTGACGCTGATTCTGGGGGTAGCACTATGGTAAACCGCTCTGTCATTGGCGCTCACTACGGTTTGCGCGACTGGGTCATGCAGCGCGTGACGGCCACCATCATGGTGATCTATACCGTAGCACTGGCACTGTTCCTGCTGACCATGCCGTCCAGCTATGCAGGCTGGAAAGACTTCTTCGCACAAACCTGGGTGCAGGTACTGACCCAGACCACACTGCTGGCAGTATTCCTGCACGTATGGGTGGGGATTCGCGATGTGTGGATGGACTACATCAAGCCGACCGGCCTGCGCCTGGCGCTGCACTCCTTCACCATCGTGTGGCTGGTGTCCTGTTTCATCTATTCCGTTAAAGTTGTCTGGGGGCTGTAATGGGCGTACCTGTTCGTCATTTTGATGCAGTAATCGTTGGCGCAGGTGGTGCCGGCATGCGTGCCGCCCTGCAACTGTCCGAAGCTGGTCTGAAGACTGCCGTCCTGTCCAAGGTGTTCCCCACCCGCTCGCACACTGTTGCCGCGCAAGGTGGTGTGTCCGCCTCCCTGGGTAACTCCGAGGAAGATCACTGGACCTGGCATATGTACGACACCGTAAAGGGTTCGGACTGGCTGGGCGACCAGGATGCCATCGAATTCATGTGCCGCGAGGCACCGAAGGTGGTGACCGAGCTGGAACACTACGGCATGCCGTTCGACCGTAACGCTGATGGCACCATCTACCAGCGTCCGTTCGGCGGCCACATGTCCAACTTCGGTGAAAAGCCGGTGCGTCGCGCCTGTGCTGCCGCCGACCGTACCGGTCATGCCATGCTGCACGCGCTGTACCAGCGCAATGTCCGCGCCAATACCCACTTCTTTGTAGAGTGGATGGCACTGGACCTGATTCGCGATGCCGACGGCAATGTGCAGGGCGTGATTGCCATGGAAATGGAAACCTCGGAAATCGTGGTATTCCAGGCCAAGGCCACCCTGTTTGCCACTGGTGGCGCCGGTCGTATCTATGCTTCTTCCACCAATGCCTTCATTAACACCGGTGATGGCCTGGGCATGGCCGCACGTGCCGGCATCCCGCTGGAAGACATGGAATTCTGGCAATTCCACCCCACTGGCGTAGCCGGTGCCGGGGTACTGATTACCGAAGGTGTCCGTGGCGAAGGCGGCATTCTGCGCAACAGCGCGGGTGAGCGCTTCATGGAACGCTATGCGCCGAATGCCAAGGATCTGGCTTCGCGTGACGTGGTATCCCGTGCCATGGTGACCGAGATCAACGAAGGTCGTGGTTGCGGCCCGAACAAGGATCACGTGCTGCTGGACATCACTCACCTCGACCCCGAAGTGATCATGTCCAAGCTGCCGGGCATCCGTGAAATCTCCATCAAGTTTGCCGGTGTTGACCCGATCAAGGCCCCGATCCCGGTGGTGCCGACCTGTCACTACCAGATGGGTGGCATTCCCACCAACTACCACGGCGAAGTCGTGGTAGAAGGCAAGCCGGTACATGGCTTCTACGCCGCTGGCGAATGCGCTTGCGCCTCGGTGCACGGTGCCAACCGCCTGGGTACCAACTCCCTGCTCGACCTGCTGGTATTCGGCAAGAGCTCGGCCAACTCGATGATCGACTTCATCAAGACCCAGCCGCTGGAACTGCCGGAACTGTCGACTGCCGACGTAGAGCGTTCGGTAGCGCGCGTGGAACGTCTGAACAAGCAGACCAATGGCGTGGCCGTGAACGATGCCCGTTCCGCAATGCAGCGCACCATGCAGGCTCACTGCGGCGTGTTCCGCTTCAAGGACATGCTGGCTGAGGGTGTTGAGAAGATTCTGGAAGTGGAAAAGATGGTTCAAAAGACCGAAATTTCCGACAAGTCCAGTGTGTTCAACATGGCTCGCATCGAAGCTCTGGAACTGGAAAACCTGATCGAAGTGGCCAAGGCCACCATGATCTCGGCCAATGCCCGTACCGAATCGCGTGGCGCTCACGTGCGTGACGATGCACCGGATACCGCGGAAACCCCGAATGGTCGTGACGATGCCAACTGGCTGAAACACACCCTGTGGAGCCGTGAAGGCAACCAGCTGAAATACAAGCCGGTTAACCTGCAACCGCTGACTGTCGACACCATCGCGCTGAAGACACGTTCCTACTAAGGGCTTGAACAAGATGACTACTGAAACCGTCAAATTCCGCATCTACCGTTACGATCCGGACAAGGATGCCAAGCCCTACATGCAGGACATCAGCGTCGATCTGGACTCCACCGACCGCAAGTTGCTGGATGCGCTGACCAAGCTGAAGGTGAAGGATGACACCATCACCTTCCGTCGCTCCTGCCGTGAGGGTGTATGTGGCTCTGACGCCATGAACATCAACGGCAAGAACGGCCTGGCCTGTCTGACCGATTTCCGCGATCTGAAACAGCCGATCGAGCTGCGTCCGCTGCCGGGTTTGCCGGTGGTGCGTGACCTGATCGTCGACATGACCCAGTTCTTCAAGCAATACCACTCGATCAAGCCGTACGTGATCAACGACACGCCGCCGCCGGAACGCGAGCGCCTGCAAAGCCCGGAAGACCGTGAAGAACTCAACGGCCTGTACGAGTGCATTCTGTGCGCCTGCTGTTCTACCAGCTGCCCGTCGTTCTGGTGGAACCCGGACAAGTTCGTTGGTCCGGCCGGTCTGCTTGCAGCCTACCGCTTCATCGCGGACACGCGTGACACCGCTATCAACGAGCGTCTGGACAATCTGGAAGATCCGTACCGTCTGTTCCGTTGCCACACCATCATGAACTGTGTCGATGTTTGCCCCAAGGGCCTGAACCCCACCAAGGCAATCGGCAAGATCAAAGACCTGATGGTCAAGCGTGCAGTATGACCGCCTACGATCCGATTGAACTCAAGCGGATCCGTTGGCGGTCCCGCCGGGGCTTGCTGGAGCTGGATCTGGTGCTGGAGCGGTTTTTTGCCCAGCGCTTCGATTCACTCTCCCCGGCGGAGATCGACGCCTACAAGCGTATTCTCGATTTGCCCGACACCGACTTCCTGGATGTGGTGAACGGCAAGGCTGATCTGGACGATCCGGAAGAAGCCGCCATCATCGAGATCCTGCGCTCGGTTTGAGTTGCAGGTTGCAGGGCCAAAAACGATTACAACACCACAAAACTGACTGGGAGTATTGCTGTGGAAACTAACCGCAAAGTGACGCTCGCTTACAACGAGGGCAAGGACACGCTGGAGATGCCGGTACTGTCCGGCACCCTGGGTCCGGATGTCGTCGATATCCGTGCCTTCTCCAAGACCGGCATGTTCACCTTTGACCCGGGCTTCCTGGCTACCGCCAGCTGCGAGTCCGCCATCACCTTCATCGACGGTGATCTGGGTCAGCTCTACTACCGCGGCTATCCGATCGAACAGCTGGCAGAGAAGAGCGATTATCTGGAAGTGTGCTACCTGCTGCTGAACGGCGAAATGCCGACCGCAGCCCAGCGCAAGGAATTCGAACGTGGCGTGATGCGCCACAACATGCTGCACGACCAGCTGATGAGCCTGTTCAAGGGCTTCCGTCGTGACGCACACCCGATGGCCGTGATGGTGGGTGTGGTTGGCGCGCTGTCCGCCTTCTACCATGATTCGCTGGACATCACCAATCCGGAACACCGTCGCATCTCTGCCCACCGTCTGGTGGCCAAGCTGCCGACCATTGCCGCACAAGCCTACCGCTACAACAAGGGCCTGCCGTTCTCCTACCCGAAAAACGGCCTGACCTATGCGGAAAACTTCCTGCACATGATGTTCTCCACCCCGTGTGAAGAATACAAGGTGAACCCGGTACTGGCGCGCGCGCTGGACCGCATCTTCACCCTGCATGCCGACCACGAGCAGAACGCTTCCACCTCCACCGTGCGTCTGGCTGGCTCCTCCGGTGCCAACCCGTTTGCATGTATCGCCGCCGGTATCGCCTGCCTGTGGGGTCCGTCCCACGGTGGCGCCAACGAGGCCGTGCTGAAAATGCTGGACGAAATCGGCAGCGTGGACAATGTGGCCGACTTCATGCAAGGCGTGAAGGACAAGCGTTACAAGCTGATGGGCTTTGGCCACCGCGTGTACAAGAACATGGACCCGCGCGCCGCCATCATGAAGAAGACCTGCGACGAAGTGCTGAACGAACTGGGCCTGCACAACGATCCTAAGTTCAAGTTGGCCATGGCGCTGGAAAAGATCGCCCTGGAAGACCCGTACTTCATCGAGCGCAAGCTGTATCCGAACGTAGACTTCTACTCCGGCATCGTACTGTCCGCCATCGGCATCCCGGTATCGATGTTCACCCCGATCTTCGCCCTGGCACGTACCGTGGGCTGGATCGCGCACTGGAGCGAGATGATCTCTGATCCGGCGATGAAGATCGGCCGTCCGCGTCAGCTGTACACTGGTGCTCCGCGCCGTGACATCGTGGATATCGACAAGCGCTAATCAGCAGTGACAGGTTGGCCGGACACGTTTCGGCCAACTTTTTGCTTTGTCTTACAGAATACAGTCAGCAGTTTCACGACAGACGCCGATAGAGCGCTGCGGAAAAAACGGAGACGGATTTGCCCCACAAGCCCTTCTTGCGTCTTTTCCACAACGCTTTCTCCACGCAGCAATGTAGCCAAACGTAGACACGTACGTAGATAACAAAGGGTCGAATAATGATGCAATCCATGTACAGTCATTCCTACCTGTTCGGTGGGAATGCACCGTTCATCGAGGAACTGTACGAACAGTACCTCGCTGATGCGAATTCGGTTCCGGCCGAATGGCGTGAATACTTCGACAAGCTGGCCCAGGCACCGGGCGCAGCCGAGCGCGATGTACCACACATGCCCATCCAGGAATCCTTCATTCAACTGGCCAAGAAACCGGCCAGCGGCCCACGCAACAGCAGCGGCGGCGAATGGGAAACCATGCAGAAGCAGGTGGGTGTGCTGAAGCTGATTTCGGCCTATCGCGTACTGGGTTCCCGTCAGGCCAACCTCGACCCGCTCAAGCGCATGGATCAGGAAACCCTGCAAGAGCTGGACCCGCACAAGCACGGTCTGACCGATGCCGACATGGCGGTGCAGTTCAATGTGGGCTCGCTGGTGGCCCCGCAAAAGCTGCCGCTGTCCGACATCCTGTCGCGTCTGAAGCAGACCTACTGCGGCAATATCGGCCTGGAGTTCATGCACATCACCAAGTCGGACGAAAAGCACTGGGTGCAGAAGCGCTTTGAAGGCGATCTGTCCACCCCGCGCTACGACGCCGGCAAGAAAATGCGCATCCTCAAGCAGATCACGGCGGCCGAGACCCTGGAACGCTATCTGCATACCAAATACGTCGGCCAGAAGCGCTTCTCGCTGGAAGGTGGCGAATCCACCATCGCTGCGCTGGATCACCTGATCCACAACGCTACCTCGGTGGGCGTGCAGGAACTGATCATCGGCATGGCCCACCGTGGCCGTCTGAACGTGCTGGTCAACACCCTGGGCAAGCTGCCGCGTGACCTGTTTGCCGAATTCGAAGGCAAGGCCGCCCAGCAGATGGCCTCCGGCGACGTGAAGTACCACATGGGCTTCTCATCCGACATCCCGACTGCCAACGGCCCGATGCATGTGTCGCTGGCGTTCAACCCGTCCCACCTGGAAATCGTCAACCCGGTGGTGGAAGGTTCGGTACGCGCCCGTCAGGACCGTCGCAAGGATAACGAGCGCAAGTGCGCCGTGCCGGTGCTGATTCATGGTGACTCTGCCTTTGGCGGCCTGGGCGTCAACCAGGGTACTTTCAACCTGTCGCAGACTCGCGGCTACGGTACCGGCGGCACCATCCACATCGTGATTAACAACCAGGTTGGCTTCACCACCTCGGATACGCGCGACATGCGTTCCACGCTGTACTGTACCGATGTGGCCAAGATGGTTGAAGCGCCTATCCTGCACGTGAACGGAGATGATCCGGAAGCCGTCTGCTATGTAATGCAGGCTGCGCTGGACTACCGCATGCAGTTCAACAAGGACGTGGTCATCGACCTGGTCTGCTACCGCAAACTGGGCCACAACGAAGGTGATGATCCTTTCCTGACCCAGCCGATGATGTACAAGAAGATTGCCAAGCATCAGGGCGTGCGCGCCATGTATGCCGAGCGTCTGGTACAGGAGGGCGTGGTGAAGGCTGAGGAAGCCGAAGGCATGATCCAGGCCTACCGCGACGCGCTGGACAAGGGCGAGCACGTGGAACAGACCGCGCTCACCAACTACAAGCGCGAACATGCCCTGGACTGGAGCCAGTATATGGGCACCCACTGGGCACACCCCACCGACACCTCGCTGCCGCGTGCCGACATCCAGCGCCTGACCGAGAAGTTCACCACCCTGCCCGAAGGCTTCAAGCTGCACCCCACCGTACAAAAGGTGCTGGCTGCACGCAAGGCCATGGCTGCCGGTGAACAGAATGCCGACTGGGGCATGGCCGAGACCCTGGCCTACGCTTCGTTGGTGACCAATGGTTTCGGTGTCCGCCTGTCCGGCGAAGACTCCGGCCGTGGCACCTTCTCCCACCGTCACGCCGTACTGCACGACCAGAACCGCGAACGCTGGGACCAAGGCTCCTACGTGCCGCTGCGTAATATGTCGGACAACCAGGCCGAATTCCTGGTGATCGACTCCATCCTGAACGAAGAAGCAGTGCTGGCCTATGAATACGGCTACGCCTGTTCCGCTCCGGACCAGCTGGTGATCTGGGAAGCCCAGTTCGGCGACTTCGCCAACGGCGCCCAAGTGGCGATTGACCAGTTCATTTCCTCCGGCGAAACCAAGTGGGGCCGTCTGTGCGGCCTGACCACCATCCTGCCGCACGGCTACGATGGTCAGGGTCCGGAGCACTCCTCCGCCCGTCTGGAACGCTGGCTGCAACTGTGCGCCGAGCACAATATGCAGATCGTGATGCCGTCCGAGGCCAGCCAGATGTTCCACATGCTGCGCCGTCAGGTGCTGCGTCCGTACCGCAAGCCGCTGGTGATCTTCCTGTCCAAGCGCCTGCTGCGTTTCAAGGACTCCATGAGCCCGATCGAAGACTTCACCAACGGCAGCTTCCGCCCGGTGATCGGCGATGCCGTGGTGCAGGATCCGAAGAAAGTGAAGCGCGTGGTGCTGTGTGCCGGTCAGGTGTATTACGACCTGGCCGCCGGTCGCAAGGAAAAGGGCGTGGAAGACGACGTTGCCATCGTGCGTATCGAGCAGTTGTATCCCTTCCCGACCGAGCAGGTAGCCGCCGAGCTGGCACGCTTCCCGCAAGCCAAGGAAGTGATGTGGGTGCAGGAAGAGCCGCGTAACCAGGGTGCCTGGTACCAGATCCGCCATCGCCTGGAAGGTCTGTTGATCGGCAAGCAGTTCTTGTCGTTCGCTGGTCGTCCGTCCTCCGCTTCCCCGGCCGTAGGCTACATGAGCAAGCACGTTGCCCAGCTCAAGTCCTTCGTCGAAGAAGCCATGACGATTGCCAAGTAAATACACGCCATCACAACGATTACACTGACGGGGGCGGCAGGATGACCGCCCCGCTCTGGAGAAGAACATGATTATTGAAGTCAAAGTCCCCCAACTGCCCGAGTCCGTTTCCGAAGCCACGCTGATGACCTGGCACAAGAAAGCTGGCGATTTCGTCAATCGTGACGAAAACGTCATCGACCTGGAAACCGACAAGGTTGTGCTGGAACTGCCGGCACCGCAGGCTGGCGTGATTGTTGAAATCATCGAACAAGACGGCGCTACCGTAGTTTCCGGTCAGCTGATCGCCCGTATCGACACCGCCGCCAAGGCTGGCGATGCCCCGGCTGCCGTAGCTGCTGCCCCGGCTGCTGCCGCTCCGGCTCCGGTACAGGCTGCTCCGGCTGCTGCACCGGGTGGCGCTGCCATGCCGTCCGCTGCCAAGCTGGCTGCCGAAACCGGCGTGAACCTGGCCAATGTTGCTGGTTCCGGCCGTGACGGCCGTGTCCTGAAAGAAGACGTACAGGCTGCTGCCGCTGCTCCGTCGCAAGCCGGCCCGGTACTGGCTCATGCCGGCAATGCCGGCGTGGCCCTGGCTGCCACCCCGGCTGCGGTTAACGTGGCTGCCGTGCTGGGCGACCGTCCGGAACAGAGCGTACCGATGTCCCGCCTGCGTCAGCGCGTGGCCGAGCGCCTGGTGATGAGCCAGCAGACCAACGCCATCCTTACCACCTTCAACGAAATCAACATGAAGCCGCTGATGGACCTGCGCGCGCGCTACAAGGACCGTTTCGAGAAGGAACACGGCGTGAAGCTGGGCTTCATGGGTTTCTTCGTCAAGGCCGTGGTTGCCGCGCTGAAGAAATACCCCATCGTCAATGCCTCCGTTGATGGCAACAACATCATCTACCACGGTTACTTCGACATCGGCGTGGCCGTAGGCAGCCCGCGTGGCCTGGTGGTTCCGGTCATCCGCAATGCCGACCAGCTGAGCCTGGCCGAGATCGAAAAGCAGATCGCCGACTTCGGCAAGCGCGCCCAGGAAGGCAAGCTGACCGTGGAAGAACTGACCGGTGGCACCTACACCATCTCCAACGGTGGTACTTTCGGTTCCATGATGTCCACCCCCATCATCAATCCGCCGCAATCCGCCATTCTGGGCATGCACGCCACCAAGGAGCGCGCCGTGGTTGAGAATGGTCAAGTTGTCGTGCGCCCGATGATGTACCTTGCCCAGTCGTACGACCACCGCATCATCGATGGTCGCGAAGCGGTACTGAGCCTGGTGGCCATCAAGGACGCCATCGAAGATCCGGCCCGCCTGATCCTCGACCTGTAATACCTGCTGGCCGCAAGCCTGCTTGCGGCCACTTTGAATAATGTGAACGGAGAAATGATGATTTTGCCTGACTGGCTTTATGCGGTAGCTTCCATCCTGGCCGGTGTGGCCATCGCGGTACTGACCTGGAAGAAGCATCAGCGCGGCATTCGCGAAGACCGCTACAGCCTGGTGGGCAAGCTCATCATCGCCGTGTTCATGATTGCTTTCGGGATCTTGCTGTTCAAGGTCGGCAAGTTCTGATCAAGGAAAATCAATGAGCCAACAGTTTGATGTCGTCGTTATCGGCGGCGGCCCCGGCGGTTATGTGGCTGCCATTCGTGCAGCCCAGCTGGGTTTCAACACCGCTTGCGTGGATGCCTTCAAAAACCCGGAAGGCAAGCCTTCGCTGGGTGGCACCTGCCTGAACGTGGGTTGCATCCCCTCCAAGGCACTGCTGCAGTCCTCGGAAAACTTCCACGCGGTACAACACGACTTTGCCAAGCACGGCATCACAGTGTCCGGTGCCAAGATGGACGTGGCCGCCATGCTGGAACGCAAGACCGGCATCATCACCAAGAACGCCGCTGGCATCAGCTTCCTGTTCAAGAAGAACAAGGTTGCCAACATCCATGGTCTGGCCGCACTCAAGGGCCGTCAGGGCGACAAGTGGCTGATCGAAGTTACCGACAACGGTGCCGTGGTTGACACACTGGAAGCCAGCAACGTCATTATCGCCACCGGTTCCAGCCCGCGTCAGTTGCCGGGCCTGGCCACCGACAACCACATGGTGCTGGACAACGAAGGCGCGTTGGCACTCACCGCCGTACCGAAGCGTCTGGGCGTGATCGGTGCCGGTGTGATCGGCCTGGAAATGGGTAGCGTGTGGAAGCGTCTGGGTGCAGAAGTCACCATCCTGGAAGCCGCACCGACCTTCCTGGCTGCTGCTGACCAGCAGATCGCCAAGGAAGCCTTCAAGACCCTGACCAAGGACACCGGTCTGGATATCAAGCTGGGCGTGAAGATTGGTGAAATCAAGGCTACCAAGAAGCACGTTACCGTTCACTACGAGCTGAACGGCGAAGCCGTGGCTGCTGAATTCGACAAGCTGATCGTCTCCATCGGTCGCGTACCGAACACCGCTGGTCTGGGTGCTGAAGCCGTTGGCCTGCAACTGGACGAGCGTGGTTTTGTTGCCGTGGACGACCACTGCCACACCAATCTGCCGGGCATCTGGGCGATTGGCGACGTGGTACGTGGCCCGATGCTGGCACACAAGGCTTCCGAAGAAGGCGTTGCGGTGGCAGAACGTATCGCCGGCCAGAAGCCGCACGTCGATTTCGGCGTGATTCCGTGGGTGATCTACACCTCGCCGGAAATCGCCTGGGTGGGCAAGACCGAAGAACAGCTCAAGGCTGAAGGCATCGAATACAAGAAGGGCACTTCCGGTTTCGCTGCCAACGGTCGCGCGCTGGGCCTGGGTCAGGCGCAGGGCACGGTGAAGATCCTGGCCGACGCCAAGACCGACCGCATCCTCGGCCTGCACATGATCGGCCCGATGGTGTCCGAGCTGGTAACCGAAGGCGTGGTGTCGATGGAGTTCAAGGCCGCCAGTGAAGATCTGGCGCGCATCGTGCACGCCCATCCGAGTCTGTCGGAAGTGGTGCACGAAGCCGCACTGGCTGCCGACAAGCGCGCATTGCACGGCTAATTGCCGTGGGGCCGTGTACAATTCACACGGCCCGAAAGAGGGTATGGGGCAGGACCTGCCGCGAGAACAGGTTCGCCCCGATACATTAGGGTTGAGGAAGCGACCAAGGAATAGAGACGTTGGCCAGACAGGGCCCCGCCATCATTTCCACCGAAAGGAAACCATAGATGAACCTGCACGAATACCAAGCGAAAGAGCTGCTGGCCAAATACGGCTTGCCGGTACAACAGGGCATTCTGGCCACCACGCCGGAAGAAGCCGCTGCCGCTTATGACAAACTGGGCGGCAAGTTTGCCGTCGTCAAGGCCCAGGTGCATGCCGGTGGCCGTGGCAAGGCCGGTGGTGTCAAAGTGGTGAAAAGCCGCGAAGAAGCCGCTGAAGTTGCCAAGAGCCTGATCGGTATCAATCTGGTGACCTACCAGACCGACGCAGCCGGCCAGCCGGTCAACAGCGTATTGGTATGCGAAGACATGTACCCGGTACAGCGTGAACTGTACCTGGGCGCCGTAGTGGACCGTGGCAGCCAGCGCGTTGTGTTCATGGTCTCCACCGAAGGCGGCGTGGAAATCGAAAAAGTAGCCGAAGAAACCCCGGAAAAGATCATCAAGATCGAAATCAACCCGCTGGTGGGCATGCAGCCGTTCCAGGCGCGTGATGCCGCCTTTGCCCTGGGTCTGTCCGGTTCGCAAATCGCTGCTTTCAGCAAGCTGATGCTGGGTGCTTACCAGGCTTTCGTGGAAAACGATTTCGCCCTGTTCGAAGTAAACCCGCTGGCACTGCGTGAAAACGGCGAACTGGCCTGCGTTGATGGCAAGATCAACCTGGACTCCAATGCCCTGTACCGTCACCCGGCCCTGCTGGCCCAGCGCGACAAGTCGCAGGAAAACGAACGCGAAGTGAAAGCTTCCGAATTCGACCTGAACTACGTGGCCCTGGAAGGCAATATCGGCTGCATGGTGAACGGCGCCGGCCTGGCCATGGCCACCATGGACATCATCAAGCTGAAGGGTGGCCAGCCGGCCAACTTCCTGGACGTGGGTGGTGGTGCGACCAAGGACCGCGTGATCGAAGCCTTCAAGCTGATCCTGGCCGATGATTCGGTCAAGGGCGTGCTGATCAACATCTTCGGCGGCATCGTACGTTGCGACATGATTGCCGAAGCCATCATCGCCGCCGTGAAGGAAGTAAACGTGACCGTGCCGGTGGTTGTGCGCCTGGAAGGCAACAACGCCGAATTGGGCGCCAAGATTCTGGACGACTCCGGCCTGAAGCTGGTTTCCGCCCAGGGCCTGAACGACGCAGCCGAGAAGATCGTTGCTGCCGTTGCTGCGCTTTAATCACCTGCACCGCATAAGGATTTCAAAATGAGCGTATTGGTAAACAAAGACACCAAAGTGCTGGTGCAAGGTTTCACCGGCAAGAATGGTACCTTCCACGCCGAACAGGCGCTGAAGGTTGGCACCAAGGTAGTCGGTGGCGTGACCCCGGGTAAGGGCGGTTCCGAGCATCTGGGCCTGCCGGTGTTCAACACCATGAAGGACGCCGTGCGTCAAACCCAGGCTGATGCCTCGGTGATCTACGTACCGGCAGCGTTTGCCAAGGATTCCATCCTGGAAGCCATCGACAGCGGCGTGAAGCTGATTGTCTGCATCACCGAAGGCGTGCCCACCCTGGACATGCTGTACGTGAAAAAAGCCGTGGACGAAGCCGGCATCCGCCTGATCGGCCCGAACTGCCCGGGTATCATCACCCCGGGTGAGTGCAAGATCGGCATCATGCCGTGGCACATCCACAATCCGGGCCGCATCGGTATCGTGTCCCGTTCCGGCACCCTGACCTACGAAGCCGTGGCACAAACCACCGCCCTGGGTCTGGGTCAGTCCACCTGCATCGGTATCGGCGGCGACCCGATTCCGGGTACCAGCCACATCGACGCCCTGAAACTGTTCCAGGACGATCCGGATACCGACGCCATCGTGATGATCGGTGAAATCGGTGGTACCGCCGAAGAAGAAGCGGCTGAATTTGCCAAGGCCTACGTGACCAAGCCGGTAGTGGGCTACATCGCCGGTGTGACTGCTCCCAAGGGCAAGCGCATGGGCCACGCCGGTGCCATCATCTCTGGAGGCAAGGGTACTGCCGAAGAGAAGTTCAAGGCCTTCGAAAAGGCTGGCATCGCCTACACCCGCAGCCCGGCCGAAATCGGCAAGACCATGTTCGAACTGCTGAAGTCCAAGGGCATGATCTGATCGCAGGTTTCACTTGCTGCAATCAAAACGCCACCTTCGGGTGGCGTTTTTTTATGGTCAGCCGCGGCATGCCATGCCGGACTGCTGTCAGCCGGCGATTTATGCTAGAACTTGGCATCTGCTGCCTGGTCGGACAGCAAGGGCAAGCAAGTGAACGAGGAAAGGAATGCGATGCGTAAATGGCTTTGTCTGTTGGTGCTGCTTACCAGCGCCTGCAGCAGTTTTCCCACCCGCGAAGGCTATGCGCAAAAAGCGTATTACTGGCAGGGCAAGGACGCCAACGCCCTGTTGGCGCAATGGGGTGCCCCCAGCAAGAGCATGACCATGCCCAATGGCAATATGCTCTATACCTACAGCAAGTCCTATACTCAGCAGCAGCCGTATTTTGACAATCGCCGCTTCGAGCCGGGGCATCGCTTTGCCGTGACCGAAAACGGTCAGAGCCGGGTGATCGAAACCCCGGGGCGCTGGGTCTATGATGGTACCTCCGGTGGTGGCATCCAGTACTACAGCTGCACCACTAATTTTGTGGTGAACAGCAAGACCCAGCAGGTGGAGTCAGTCAGCTTTGAGGGTAATGACTGCGTGGCCGTACCGCGCCAGTAAGCCTGTTCAGGGCAGCCTCCATTCGCCGCTACTGCTGAATGGCAGGCTGGCGATGCCTTGCAAGTCCTCCAGCCGGCCTTGCAGCTGGTATTCCAGCTTGCCATCACCCTGCAATGCCTTGCCCAGTTGCTTCAGCCAGCTACCCAGCGAGGTATGCACCCGGACTTGGATTTCGCTTTCGCCCAGCGCGGCTACATTGATGGCCTGATTGCTTACCCCGCTGGCCATGTGCTGGCCGGCTAGGCTCAGGTCAAGACTGAGCCCGCTGGCACGCAATGGCACGGTGTTGGGGTTCTGCAAACGCAGGGTAAGGTCGAAATTCTGCTCCAGCAGCGTTGATGCTGTCGGGCGGATATCCACCAGGCTGACTTGCGGTTTTTTCAGTCCAAAAGTGCCGCAGCCGGTCAGCCACAGGCAAAGTAACAGCGTGATCAGTCCTGTCAGGCCATGGTGCTTCATTGCAGTCCCCCCAGTACATCCTGCGTGACCGCAATCCATGCCCTGGCAGCATGCGACAGATAGCCGCCCTGTTGCCAGATCAGTGCCAGGTGCCATATCAGCCAGGGGTTGGAGACCGGGATCACATCGTATTGGCTGCGGTCCAGCCGCTCCACTACCGAGCGTGGCAGCAGGGTGATGCCCAGTCTGGCATTCACCAGTTCGACAATGAAGTCCCAGTGCGCGCTGCGGCCGACAATATTGAGTGGCTTGCCCATCTCACGGAAAGCATGGCTGATGCGGCTGGACAGGGTGAAGTCTTCCGGGTACAGCACAAAGTTCTGATCGGCGATTTCCGGCAGTGTGACGGTTGAGCGGCCATGCCAGGGCGAGCCGGCCGGTGCAATCAGGCATAATGGATCACGTACTACGGCAAATTGCTGGAAAAAGCTGTTATCTACCGGCAAAACCGCAACGCCGATTTCCAGCTCGCCGCTACGCACGCTGTTTTCGATGGCCAGCGCGCCGTCTTCCACCATCTTCAGTTCGATACCTGGGTAGCGTTCGCGAAACGCTCCCACCACCGGTGCAAAGAAAGCCACCCCCACCATGGGTGGCAGACCAACCACCAGTTCGCCGCGTGTCAGGCCGGCCAGATCGTTCAGCTCGTTCTTCAGCTGATTCATGGCCGACAGTACATCCATGCCACGTTCGAATGCTACCTTGCCGGCATCGCTCAGGCGAAAGCTGCGTCCTTCCCGAATGATCAGCGGCGTGCCCAGCTCTTCCTCCAGCTGCTTCACCATTTTGCTGATGGTGGGCTGGGTGACGAACAGGGCATCGGCAGCCTTGGTAAAGCTGTGACGTTTTACCACTTCCACAAAATAGCGCAGTGCACGAATGTCCATCATCGATTCCTTTTGAGAATGAGTAGGATAATTTTAATTCATTTTTTGAATGAAATGCGTACGACTATACTCGGTACTCGTTGCTGCTGATGGAGCGAGCGCACCATGAAGAGCCTGTTCAATCCTGCCGTAAAGCAAAGCCTTACCACTGTTTTGCAAGTGTTGATGCTCTGCCTGGTATGGCTGCTGGCCAGTCGCTTGAGCCACGCTTATGTGCCGGAAATTCCGGCTGGTGTGCTGGGCATGTTTCTGGTACTGGCAGCGCTGGCCCTGGGCTGGTTGCCGTTGGCTTGGTGCAAGAGCGGAGCACGCTGGCTATTGGCGGAGATGCTGTTGTTTTTCATCCCGACTACCGTTGCCGTGGTGCAGTATCCGCAGCTGCTGGGCAGTATTGGCCTGCGCATCGTGCTGGTGATCCTGTTGTCGACCGTACTGGTGATGACCGTGACCTCGCTGGTGGTGGATGCCGGCTACAAATTTGAAATCATGCTGAAACGTCGCAAACGACAGCATGGAGTGTTGTGAGATGGAAAACCTGCTGGCTTTTGGCTGTCTGGTGTTGACCCTGGCCTTGTACTGGCTGGCAAAAAAGCAGTATCACCGTACCGGAAACTGGTGGACCGCACCCTTATTGGCGGTGCCCTTGCTGGTGATTGGCGCGGTGGTGGTGGGGCATATTCCTTACCACACTTATTTTCAGGATACGCATTGGTTGAGCTGGCTGCTTGGCCCGGCCACAGTGGCATTTGCCATTCCGATTTACGAGCAGCGCCAGGTCATTCGCAAGCATGCGCTGTCACTGAGCTGTGGCGTGTTGGTGGCCATGCCGGTGGCCGTGATGAGTTCGGTATGGCTGGCACGGGCTTTCGGTTTGTCCGAGCTGTTGCAGAAAAGCCTGGCACCACGCTCCATCAGTACACCGTTTGCCATGGCCACGGCATCGAGCATTGGTGCTCCGCCGGACCTGACGGCCGTGTTTGTGGTGATTACCGGTGTGGCCGGCATGTTGCTGGGCGAGCTGATGCTGATGCTGTTGCCCTTGCGTTCACGCTTGGCCAAGGGGGCTTTGCTGGGTGCTGCCGCACATGGTGCCGGTACCGCCAAAGCCAACGAGCTGGGTGCCGAAGAAGGTGTGGTGGCCAGTCTGACCATGATGCTGGGTGGCATTGCCACCGTGTTTGCCGCCCCACTGATTGCCTGGTTCGTCTGAGACGAGCCGGATTGAAGATTTCTCTGTAGTAAGCCCATGCCATCGGGAGTGGTGTGTGGTGTCTCTCCTCTTGTTGTACTCCCAAAACGAGCGTTGTTCGGGCTGACCCTATCCGGTCAGCCCATTTTTTTTGTCTGGAAGGTATCAGGCAAAGGTGTCGATGCTGCTGCCTTTGCTGCTGTCTTGTTTGCCAGTGATGGCCGCGAAGATGGCCTTGGCGGTGGCAATGGCCGGATTGTTTTGTGCAGCCTGTAACTGTTGCTGCTGCTGTTTGTCGATGGCTGCCTGGGCTTCTTGTGCCATCTGTGTGGCTTCGGCAGCCACTGCGCGGTCCTGACCGGAAGGGTCTACCGGTGCCAGTGCCGCGGCCTCAACCTGTTTGGCATTGGCCAGGGTTTCCTGCGGGCTTTGCCCGCTGGCCAGCCGGATGCTGACTTCCCCGCCGATGGCATATTGCTTGCCGTCCGGTCCTTCCTGATAGCTGTAGTTGGCACCACCGCTGACCAGTGCACCGCCGGCTGCCATGTGGGCTTGCTCGTGCTGGCGGACATCGGTATCACGCGCGCGCAGTTCGTCCAGTTGTTTCTGTTGGTTCGGGGTGAGTGTGCTGCCCTGGTAAATGGCAGAAGGGGAGGGGGTGGTCACGCCAGGCACTGGCGTGGCAACCGAGGCCATGCGCGCGGCAGTGCAGGCCGCACAGGAGCAGTTGGGCCCGTGTTGCGACTGTGTGCTGATGCCATAGCCTGTGCTGGCACTGATGGAGGATAGACTCATGATGTGCACGATCCGGATTGATTTGATTCTAGTGCAGCACTTGGCTTAATGCATTGAATGCAAACAGCTATTTTTTCAATTTTATCCGGGTTGGAAACTGGATGTGGCGCGCGGGCATGGGACTGGGCAAGCTTTGCCGCCGTATCGGCCGCGACAGCATACGAGGACTGCGGCAGAATGAGGCCTATTCGCGTTCCCCGGCAGTGTTGGCCGGGAGAGCATTCTTGCAGCGTCACGCCGCCCGTGGCGCTACCATGATGAATTTCAGGAAATCCACAGCATGCAACAGCAGGTAAATCAGGAAAACCAGCGCGAACTGGTGATGTCGGTATTGATGATGCCGGATATGGCCAACTTCTCCGGCAATGTCCATGGCGGCGTGCTGCTGAAACTGTTGGACCAGGTGGCCTATGCCTGTGCCAGCCGCTATGCCGGCTGCTATGTGGTAACCCTGTCGGTGGACCAGGTGCTGTTCAAGCAGCCCATCCATGTGGGTGAACTGGTCACCTTCATGGCCAGCGTGAATCATGTGGGGCGCACCTCGATGGAAATCGGCATCAAGGTGGTGGCCGAAGACATTCAGCAGCGCTCGGTGCGGCATACCAACAGCTGCTATTTCACCATGGTGGCTTTTGAAAACGGCAAGGCCGTGGCGGTACCGCCGCTGAGCCTGGAGACGGATGATCAGAAAAAGCGTTTCCGTGATGCAGAAATCCGTAAGAAACTGCGCATGGAAGCCCAGCAAAAAACCAGCGATCCGTGCTGAACGGGTAGAATCGCCGCCTTGCTCATGTCTTCCCGGTGCCCTGCCATGTTTACCCTGCTGCACAGCGACCCGCGCTTCTACCTGATCAACAAGCACCCTGGCGTGAGTTTCCACCGCGAGGGGGAGGAAGACGGCTTACTGGACGTGGTGCGGGCAGGACTGCAGGACGAGGCACTATGGCCGGTACACCGGCTGGATCGCATCACCTCGGGCTTGATCCTGCTGGCGCGCTCCAGCAGCGTGGCCAGCCAGCTGGGGGCGGCCTTTGCCGAGCATGCAGTGGAGAAATACTATCTGGCGCTGTCAGACCGCAAGCCGCAAAAGAAGCAGGGCCTGATCAAGGGCGATATGGAAAAAGGGCGGGGTGGCGCATGGCGCTTGCTGCCCACCCTGCAGAATCCGGCCATCACCCAGTTCTTCAGCTTTTCGGTACAGCCGGGGCTGCGCTTGTTTCTGCTGCGGCCACGCAGTGGCAAGACGCATCAGTTACGGGTGGCGATGAAGTCACAATCGGCCCCGATTCTGGGCGATAGCCTGTATGGCGGCAGCGCTGCCGACCGGGGCTATCTGCACGCCTATGCCTTGCGTTTCACGTTGGATGGCGAAGCTTTCAGTTTTGTCTGTCCGCCAGACCAGGGTGCGCATTTCCTCAGTCCGGCGCTGCTGGATTGTCTGCAGCGTGAGGCAGCCCAGCCTTGGGCCTTGCCCTGGCCACGCGTTTAAGACCCGATAACAAAACACCGCTCCAGCGTTGCGCTGCCTTGCCGTACTCCATGTACTGTCTGCGGCGGCGCGCCTTGGCCCGGGTTCGCTACGCGGTTTTGTTCGCGGCTTTAAGCCTGGAACCTTCCAATCACTATGCTGGCCTGCTGGCAGGCATCAGCAAACTCCTGACTGCCCAGATGGCAGTATTCCACCGCGCGCGCAGCGGCAATCGGGTCGCTGGCATCATCAGCGGGCAAGCCGGGGTGGCACATCATCAGGCCGCCATCCGGGCATGCGTGCAGCCATTGCTGCATCAGTCCGGCAAAACCGGCCTCCGGCTGTAGCGCATACAGGCCGGCAAACCAGCGGTTGCAGATCAGCCCCTTGTGCTCGACGGCAGCGGCAAAGCCACGGCATGCCTGTGTCAGTACCACGGCCTTCAATCGGCTGTCGCCTGGATGGCCCAGCCGGTCCGGTGCCCGCAGATAAGGTTTGCTGTTGTCAGCCCAGCGCAAAGAAATGGCATCGAACAGGGCATCACGGATGACCGGCAGCGCATGCACATGCTGATGGCCGTCGATGAAATCCGGCAGGCGACCCAAGTGCTGGCTGAACAGGTCGATCTGGCGTAGCAGGCTGTCGCGTAATGCCACACGTGGCAACAGGTGTAGCTGGCTGCACAGCAGCCAGTATGGCAGTGGCTTGCGTAGCGTATTCTGCTCGCCAAAATCATGTGTCAAATTGAAGTGCAGGCCGATATCCGCTTGCGGCTGCAGCTCGCGTAGCGGTGCCGCCAGCACCGGCCAGTGCGGCGACTGCGTCATCACGCTGGTGGCCGACAGGCGGCCACGCTGCAGCAGGTTCAGGATGCCCTGGCTGATGGCGGGAGACTGGGCGAAGTCATCGGCACACAAGGTAAGGCGGCGTAATGTCATGCAGCCTGTTCCCGGTCAGAAAATGCCCACAGTTTGCTCAGCACAAAGGTGAATACGGCGACACTGGCCAGCACGATCAGCAGCGCCAGACGGTAATCCAGCGTGGTGAAGTGCAGCAGGACAAAGTACATGGCTTCGTTCAGGGCAAAGCTGAGGCAGGACACCATGAAAAAACGTGGCAGCGCCTGCCGGTGCGGCACATGGGCGGCATCGAAGGTCTTGTGCCGGTGGCCCCAGTAGCTGACCTGAAATGCCAGCAGAAAGGCCACGACATTGGCCAGCAAGGGGGGCAGGCCGAATGGTACCAGTATCACCGCCACCAACAGGAAGTGTACCAGCATGGCACTGACGCCGATGATGCCGAACCATAACAGCTCGCGGTTCATTGCTTGTCCTGTGGAGTCCGGCTGATGCGGCTGACCAGGTAGATGGGGCGCTGTTTCACTTCGCTGAAAATGCGGCCGATGTATTCACCGAGGATGCCGATTGACAGCAGCTGCACCCCGCCCAGGAAAGATACCGCCACGGCCAGGGTCGGCCAGCCTGGTTGGTCGTTGCCGAACAGCAGGGTGTGCAGCAGCTCCCACGAGGCATACAGGATGGAAGCCAGCGAGATGGCGCTGCCGATCAGGGTCCAGATACGTAGCGGCACATTGGAAAATGCGGTAAGACCGGTCAGCCCCAGATTGAGCAGACTGAAGAAGTTGAAGCTGCTTTTGCCGGCACGGCGTTCTTCGGTATGGGTTTCCACCGGTAGTTGGGTAAAACCTACCCAGTTATACAGGCCCTTCATGAAGCGGTTTCGCTCCGGCATCTGGCGCAGCGCATCCAGCACGCAGCGGTCCATCACGCGGAAGTCCTGAGTGTTTTCCGGAATCTTGTGGCGCGCGCCACTGTTGAGCAGGGTATAGAACACGCGGGTAAACAGGCGCTTGCCCAGTGTTTCGCTATCGCGGCTGGAGCGCACGCTGTACACCATGTCGTAGCCGGCACGCCAGTGACGCAGGAATTCCGGCACCATGGCGGGCGGATGCTGGAAGTCGCTGTCAATCAGCACGGCAACATCGCCGTGGGCATTGTCGATACCGGCAGTCAGTGCCAGCTCCTTGCCGAAGTTACGCGACAGCTGGATCAGTGTGACCGGCAACTGGTCGATCTGGCTCATCACCTGCAGGACCGTGTCGTCGCGGCTGCCATCGTCTACCACGATAAGCTCATGGCGGAAACCGGCCTCACTCAGCAAACCATGCAGGGTCTGCAGCATGGGGACGATGTTTTCGCTCTCGTTGTAAGCCGGCAGAATGCAGCTGACCAGCGGGTTGGCCGGACGCTCGGCGGCGCGTTGCTGCAGTAGGAAGGTCGGCACGAAGGCGCTGGGTGGCGTAGTGGTCATCGGCGTCTCCTTGTTATTCATGGCGTTGATCCGCTGGCTTGTTCGCGCAGCAGCAGCATCTGGTCCTTCATCACCGTAAAGCTGGCAACCGGCTTGAAGCGTTGCTTGATATCGGCAGGCAGGCTGGGCAGGTCACGCTGCTCGGTGACGATGAAGTGACCGTGTTCCTTTGCCAGCCATTGTTGCAGCACGTCGGCCTTGTCGGTGGTGCGCACCTTGCCCTCGCTGTAAAACTCGGCGGAGAACTCGCGGCGGCTGTCCCAGAAGATTAGCGTACTGCCTGCCGCCGGATGTTGTTGCTGCCAGGCTGCAATCACCGGCTGCTGGGTGCGGAAATAGCGTTGACCCTGTGTCCACTGCAGGCCGACGGCCAGCAATAGCAGCAAGCCGGATGCCATGGCAAGCCAGGGCAGGCTGCTACTTTGCTGCGGCTGGCGTGCGCTATGCCACAGGGTGGCAAACAGCAGGGCGCAGCCCGGCAGCATGGGCAGCGGGTAGGGGAAAATGATGTTGCCGGAAATGGTGAAGAACAGCAGCGTCATCAGGCTCCACAGCAGCATGTACAGCCGCCAGCCGTCGGTGTCGGCACTGCGCTTGAGTATTTGCTTGCCATGGCGACCCAGCCAGACCAGCATGGCCAGCGACCAGGGGAAGATGGCCCCCAGCCAGTACAGCCAGATCATGCCGCGCGGCGTGGCATGGGCGTAGCCGTATTTGTCGCCCTTCCAGCCCGGGTCGAGGAAGCGGCTGACATGCTCGCCCATGATGAAGTAATTGAGGAAGCCCGGTGTACGGTATTCCGCCAGCAGATACCAGGGCATGGCAATCGCCAGCATCAGCAGGCTGCCGGTGATCCATGGCAGGTTTTGCCACATGGCTTTCCAGCCATTGCGCAGCAATACCCAGCAGAAGATGGGCATGCCCACCAGTACGATGGCCAATGGCCCCTTGGCCAGCAGACCCAGCCCCAGACCGGCAAAGAACAGATAGCCCCAGCGTTTGCCACGGCCTTGCATGGCATGCCAGAACGCTAGTTGAGACAGCGCAACGCAGAACATCAGCGCCGGGTCTGTCATTACCGTGCCGGCGGCACCGAAGAACAACAGGCTGCCGGCCAGCAGCAGGATGCTGGCCAGTGCAGCATCGCGGCCCAAGCGCTGGCGGGCTGCATCTGCCACCAGCCACAGTACGGCAATGGACAATAGCAGTGCAGGCAGGCGGGCTGCCAGCGGATTGACACCGAACAGCCCCATGCTGGCGGCGGAAGTCCAGGTGGATAGCGGCGGCTTGGCCCAGAAGGGGATGCCATAGTCGTGCCACAGCGTTACCCAGTTACCGGTTTCCAGCATTTTGCGGGCAATTTCCGCATAGCGTGCTTCGGTGGTATCGGTCAGCGGAATGGCCCACATCGCCAGCAGGCGGATCAGCAGCAGGGCGACCAGAACATAAGTGGCAAGGCGTTGCCATTGTGAGTTGGAGGACGGTTTCATGAGGTCCAGTCAGCACGCCAGGGCGGCCGGGCAAAGTCGGAAAAAACCCGCACAGCTTACCATGCCAGCCTTGTTTTAGTCTTAAGCGCCACCGCGGATCCATGTAAAACGCCGCCCATGGGCGGCGTTGTATAGCGGCAAAGCCTGATGCTTATTGCAGGCCGTGTGTCATCTTTTTCAGCTTGCTGGACAGCAGGAACAGGATCAGCGCACCGATGCCTGCCATGGCAACGAATACCATGAAAAAGTCGTGCAGATTGCTGATGGTATAACCCAGCAGTTGCGGCGCTGGCTTGGCCGGGTCCGGGTACAGTTCGGACAGCGTACCGGCCAGTTTGTTGGCGGCGGCATTGGACAGGAACCATATGCCCATCATCAGACTGGTAAAACGTGCCGGTGACAGCTTGACCACCAGGGACAGGCCGATGGGCGACAGACACAGCTCGCCAAAGGTGTGCAGCATATACAGGCTGACCAGCCACAGCATGCTGACCTTGACGCCGGGCTCCAGCCCGTCAACGCCAAATGCGATCACCAGATAGCCAATGGCGAGGAACAGCAGGCCGCAGGCCATTTTGGTCGGCGAGGTCGGTTCGCGGCCCTGTTTGCCCAGTGTGGTCCACAACATGGCAAACAGCGGCGCAAAAATAACCACGGAGATGGGGTTGATTGACTGGAAATAGGACGCCGGCACGGTAAAGCCCAGCAGATTGCGATTGGTCTGTTCTTCGGCAAAGAAGGTGAGTGAGGCTCCTGCCTGTTCGAATGCCGACCAGAAAAAAATCACAAAGGCCGAGACAATCAGGATGACCGCCAGACGTTCCTTTTCCACTCTGGTAAGTGGCGCATGGACAACTTTCTCACCGCTGGCGTGGTGGCGTTGTGGGGCCAGCCCAATCGGCTTGCCTTCCGGGGTGACCAAATATTTGTTCTTGAACAAACTGAAAACCAGCAGGCTGAGCAACATGCCGCAGCCAGCCGCCAGAAAGCCCCACTTGAAGTCGCCCGGGTGGCCAGTGTCGCCCAGTGTGCCGCAGATCAGCGGTGCAATCAGCGAACCGGCATTGATGCCCATGTAGAAAATGGTAAAGGCCGAGTCCACCCGCTTGTCATCCTTGGCGTAAAGCTGGCCGACCATGGAAGAAATATTGGGTTTGAACAGGCCGTTGCCGGCAATCAGCAGGCCCAGGCCGCAGTACAGCAAGCTGGACGCCATGGGAACGTTGCTGGCATGCAGGCTGCCAGAAAAAAACAGCAGAAACTGGCCACAGGCCATCAGCACACCACCAGCCAGGATGGAACGGCGATTGCCCCAGTAGCGGTCGGCAATGTAGCCACCAATCAGCGGCGTGAGATAAACCAGACCGGTATACGTGCCGTAGATGTCGGCGGCGTGGGCCTTGTCGAACAGCAGGGCCTTGATCATGAACAGGACAAAGATGGCGCGCATGCCGTAGTAGCTGAAGCGCTCCCACATCTCCGTGACAAAGAGCAGGTACAGCCCTTTGGGATGGGATCGGGTGGTCATAACGATTTCCTTGTGCAGCAGGGAAGCCAGATTGGTGCTGGCTTGTTGTAGTGTTTTATTGCCGGTATTTTCCGGCAGGCGGCGATAGTAGCGGCTAAAGCTGTTGTTGTGGAACTTTTTTTGCCTATTCTTACCGTTAAACTGAAGTATAAGAATTATTTAATATTCCATGTTTGATATTGGGCAAGTATTTCAATGGAAAGGGAATTTTTATGCTGATGCAGCAACTTGCGTAGCCATGGTCTGCACAGGAGCTGGCGTGATCGGGTTGAGTCAGACCATTCGCAGGCTAACCGCGCTGCAGGCGGTGGTGAACAGGCAAATGGGATTGTGGCTGTTACCGGGACGGGAGGGCTGGCGTGGCAGCATGGATACAGTGCAGAAGCTGTCTGGATGGATGATTGACAATCTGCTTGCGGGGAAAAATGGCAACAGGTAATCTGGCCGCGCCATCCGGCAATGATTTTACTAAGGTGTTTTCACATGAACACGTTGGCGTGCTTGACCCGGACGGCTGCCAACCATGGTAGCCTGCCCAAAAACTGGTTCACCCTCGATATCGTGCTGGCCTACGACTTTCCCCGTCGCTGATCTCCCCGCGTAGCCTGCTTGTTGCGGCTGCGTACTGTTGCATTCAATTTTCCATTCTGAATCAAACGCTTTGGCCTTGTTGCGTCCACATTGCGCTGTTTCCTGCGCAGGGTGTAGGCATTTTTGCGGCCAGGGCAAAGGGAGTATTACGCATGGCACGACGCATTCCTGAACCGTTCCGTATCAAGATGGTAGAACCCATCAAGCAAACCACTCCGGAATATCGCCAAAAAGCACTGGCGGAAGCGGGTTGGAACCCCTTCTTGCTGCGTGGCGAGGATGTGTATATCGACCTCTTGACCGACAGTGGCACCGGGGCGATGTCCGACCGGCAGTGGGCTGGCCTGATGATGGGCGACGAAGCCTACGCCGGCAGCCGCAACTTTTTCCATCTGGCGGATACCGTCAAGGAACTGTTCGGCTATCAGCACACCATTCCCACCCACCAGGGGCGGGGGGCAGAGCAGATCCTGTTTCCTGAGCTGGTGAAACGCTGCCGTGGCGAGCGGCCGCTATTCATCTCCAACTACCACTTCGATACTACCAAGGCGCATGTCGAAATCGCCGGTGCCCGTGCCGTCAATGTGCTGACCCCCAAGGCGCTGGATACCGAGACCGCTTATGACTGGAAGGGTGATTTTGATTTGGGCCGGCTGGCAGATGTGATCGCCAGCGAAGGGGCGCAGAACGTTGCCGGTCTGATCATTACCGTCACCTGCAATAGCGCGGGCGGACAGCCGGTTTCCATGCCCAACATCCGCGCCGCCAGTACACTGGCCCGCCAGCATGGTATTCCGGTGATTATCGATGCCGCCCGTTTTGCCGAGAATGCCTGGTTTATCCAGCAGCGCGACCCGGACTATGCGGCGCACAGCATCGAAGCCATCGTGATGGAAATGTTCGGCCATGGAGACATGCTAACCATGTCCGCCAAGAAGGACGGGCTGGTGAATATTGGTGGCCTGTGCTGCTTCAAGGAGGATGTCGATCTCTTCCGCGCGGTACAGGTGCGCTGTGTGCCGATGGAAGGTTTTGTTACCTATGGCGGCCTGGCCGGGCGCGACATGGAGGCGCTGGCTATCGGGCTGAAGGAAGGGCTGGATGGGGCCTATCTTGGCTATCGCATCAGCCAGGTCGAGTATCTGGGCGAGCGCCTGCGGGCCGCTGGTGTGCCTATCCAGTACCCTACCGGCGGCCATGCGGTGTTTGTCGATGCCAAGCGCCTGCTGCCGCATATTCCTGCCGAGCAATTTCCTGCGCATGCCCTGGCGTGTGAGCTGTATCTGGAAGGTGGCGTGCGTGGGGTGGAGATTGGCTCCCTGCTGCTGGGGCGCAATCCGCAGACCGGAGAACAGGAACCGTCGGCACTGGAACTGCTGCGCTTGACCATCCCGCGCCGTGTCTATACCAATGACCACATGGACTATATTGCCGACTGTCTGATTGAGGTGAAGGCGCGGGCAGCCAGCATAGTCGGCCTGTGTTTTGACTACGAACCGCCCATCCTGCGTCATTTCACCGCACGGTTGAAACCGCTGGGCTGAGGCTTGCCTGTCGGGGAAAACAAAAATGGCTGCCAATGGCAGCCATTTTCTTGTACGGCAGAAAAACTACTTGATCAGCTCGACTTCCAGCTGCGGCTGGCTGACAGCGAAGGCATTGATGTGGCCCACATTCTGCAGGCGCAGTTCGCCGTCAACAAATACCTGAGCCTGCAGGCTGTAACTGCCACCCGCCTGGATGGCATGCTTGTCGTAGCACAGCGAGAAGTTCAGCGGAAATGCCTTGGGCTTTTCCAGCGTCTGCTCTGCCAGTAGGCGGGCCGGCGCATCAGCCTGGCTGCTGTCATCCACCAGCCGGACCCGAACCAGGGTGGTGGCCAGTGGCAGCGACAGCGGCTGTTTCAGCGCCAGCTGGCCATTGAGATATTGCGGCTGGTAGCGCTGGCTGGCACAGCCTGCCAGCAGGGCAAGCAAGGACGCTGCCAATACCGGACGGAGCAGGGCGCGCATCACTCCACGGCCTCCAGCTTGGGCTGGCCCAGCATCACCACCGGGCCTTGTTCCGGCTTCCACTCGGCCTGTACTCGCCATTGGTTGCCTTTGTCTTCCAGTTGTACATACCAGTGATTGGCCTTGACCAGCTCCTTGTTGAAGCTGCCACTGTACTGGTTGGCAGCCAGCTTGTGCAGCTCGGCATTGACGTCATAGTCGTCCTGTGCCGGGTGGATCAACTTAAGCGTCAGGGTGTCTGGCAATGCCTGTTTGCTGGTGGTATTGACCGTGACACTGCGACCATCGCTGCTAAGCATGACCTGGGCGGTAATGCCCAAGGCTGCGGCTGCCGTGTTGCGGCGCAGCTCCATATTGATGGCTTTGCCTTTGTTGTAGTAATCGTCGGTTACCAGACCATCGTCAGTCTTGATGGCGGTGGTGATGAAGCAAGAACCGACAATCACTGCGGCCAGCGGGAAGCTGATCAGGAACCATACCCAAGGCTCTTTATACCAGGGGCGGGAAACGGGGCTGCTCAGTTGCATGACTTACTCTCCGATGAAGCTGGATTTTTCTTCCACGTGCAGAACCGGAGTGCTTACCGTTTCTACCTTGAAGTGGATCTCGTGGCTGCCCTTGGTGGCAACTTGCGGATCGGCCTGAACCCGTACGCCGAAGCTGTCGGTTTCGGTAGCCTTCACCTTGATCTGCTTGCTGTCGCTGACCAGTTTGAGGTCAGGCATGCCCTCTACCGAGATTTTAAACTCCTGATCGCGTTCTGTGGTGTTGATGATCTTGATGGTGTAGGCATTTTCCAGCAAGCCGGCATCGGTTTCCTTCACCAGCGAGGCGCGGTCACGCAAAATGTCCACCTTGAACGGTTTGCGCATGGCCAGGGAGCCCAGTGCAGCACCCAGCACGATCAGCAGCACAACGGTGTACATGATGACGCGCGGGCGGCGAAGATGCTTGACGATGTCTTTTTCTGGGTACTTACCTTCCAGGGCGTTTTCCGTGGTGTAGCGGATCAGCCCGCGCGGGTAGCCCACCTTGTCCATCACTTCATCACAGGCGTCGATGCAGGCTGCGCAGCCGATACATTCGTACTGCAGACCGTTGCGGATATCGATGCCTACCGGGCATACCTGTACGCAGATGCCGCAGTTAACGCAGGAGCCCAGGCCCTGTTGCTTGAAGTCCACGCCTTTTTTGCGTGCACCGCGCGGTTCGCCGCGCGCTTCGTCATAGGAAATGATCAGGGTATCCGCATCGAACATCACACTCTGGAAGCGGGCATACGGACACATGTATTTGCATACTTGTTCACGCATGAAACCGGCCAGCAGATAGGTAAAGCCGGCGTAGAAGAAGATCCAGAAGCTTTCCCACGGGCCGTAATCGAAGGTGGGCATGGCCTTGACCAGATCGCGGATCGGGGTGAAGTAACCCACCAGCGAGAAGCCGGTCCACAGGCAGAACAGGATCATCAGGCTGTGCGAGGTCAGTTTCAGCCTGGCCTTGCGCAAGCTCATTGGCTCCTTGTCCAGCTTGATGCGCTTGTTGCGGTCACCTTCCACCAGCTGTTCAATCCATAGCATGACTTCGGTATAGACCGTCTGCGGACAGGAGTAGCCGCACCACAGGCGGCCGGCGATGGTGGTCCAGACAAACAGCCCGAATGCACAACTCATCAGCAGGGCAGCCAGATAGACAAAGTCCTGCGGCCAGATGGTAAGGCCGAAAATATAGAATTTGCGGTTAACCATGTCAAAGAAGACGGCTTGCCTTCCGTTCCAGGTCAGCCAGGGCAGGCCAAGGAAAACCAGCTGAGTACCCAGTACAAAAAGAATACGCCAGTTGTTGAAGATACCCTTGACGCTGCGCGGGTAGATCTTTTTCTGGGCCTCGTACAAGGACACGGTCTCCGGACCGGGCTTGGGGGAGGGCGGGGTGTGTTCTACTTTGACCGGGATATCTTTTAACGAATCAGACATGGTGTGTTCCTGAAGAGGATTTCGCAAAGTTCACTTTAGAGATGGACTTTGCGCAAGCATCTTGCAAGCCATTATATTATATGAATCAGTATAGTGTTTGATGTAAAGCATACTGCCCGCTTGCGCGGGCAGTATGTTGGCTAAGGCTTACTGCGCCTTGGCGTTATTGGACAACCCCCATACATAGGCTGCCAGCAGGTGAACCTTGCCATCGCCCAGGAAGTCCTTCCAGGCCGGCATCTGGTTGTTGCGACCATTGGTAATGGTCTCGATGATGGTCTTTTCAGTACCACCATACAGCCAGATGTTGTCGGTCAGGTTCGGTGCACCCAGTTGCTGGTTACCCTTGCCATCCGGACCGTGGCAGGCCGCGCAGATGGTGGTGAAGGTTTCCTTGCCACGGGTGGCGCGTTCGGCATCATGCTTCTTGCCGGACAGCGACATCACGTAGTTGGCAACGTCCTTGACCTTCTCTTCACCCAGAGCGGAACCCCAGGCCGGCATTTGACCGTGACGACCACCCTGGATGGTGGTTTCGATGGTTTTCGGATCACCACCCCACAGCCAGTCGTTGTCGGTCAGGTTCGGGAAGCCCTTGGCACCGCGTGCATCGGAACCATGACACTGTACGCAGTAGGTCTGGAACAGGCGTTTGCCCATTTCCTGTGCCTTCGGATCGGCAGCCACTGCTTTCAGGTCCTGTTTCAGATAGTTGTCATACAGCGGTTGGTACTTGGCTTCCGCCTGGGCACGTTCTTCCTTGTACTGACCTACGGAAGTCCAGCCACGAATACCTTGCCACTTGCCAAGACCGGGGTAGAGCACCAGATAGCAGGCACCGAAGATCAGCGTGATGTAGAACATCAGCATCCACCAGCGCGGCAGCGGGTGGTTGTATTCTTCGAGGTCGCCATCCCATACATGACCCATGGTTTCAACCTGCTCACCCTTCTTGACCGTAGTCTTGGATTGGGTGAATAACAGCAGGGTCAGGCCAACAAAACCTGCAACCACGATGGCCGTGATCCAGATGCTCCAGAAATCGCTTACGAAATCACTCATTGTTTTGCTCCGTTAGAAGCCGACTCATGGTTGTCGGCCTCCTGCACCTTGTCGTCGTCGAGAAAGGGCACATTGGCCGCTTCATCGTACCGGTTCTTTGAGCGTCGGCTGTAGGCAATGAACAACACCAGGATAAAGAAGGTGAAGCACATTACGGTGAAGGCAGAGCGCCCAATCGTTACCCAGTCCATGACTTAGCGAACGTTCTTCAGTGCGAGACCCAAGCC
This sequence comes from Aquitalea denitrificans, assembly GCF_009856625.1. GTDB lineage: Bacteria > Pseudomonadota > Gammaproteobacteria > Burkholderiales > Chromobacteriaceae > Aquitalea > Aquitalea denitrificans. The sequence goes on along the minus strand of NZ_CP047241.1, from coordinate 3,432,827 downwards.
CTGCAGATATGCAATCAGGGCATCCATTTCCGACTTGCCTTCGACTTGAGCCTTGGCTTCGGCGATATCCTTGTCGGTATAGGGAACGCCTACAGTGCGCAGGGCTTCCATTTTCTTCGGCATGATTTCGGCATCGGCCAGGTTCTTCGACAGCCACGGGAAGGCCGGCATGTTGGATTCCGGCACCACGTCACGTGGGTTGGTCAGGTGAACACGGTGCCATTCGTCGGAATAGCGACCGCCTACACGAGCCAGGTCCGGACCGGTACGCTTGGAGCCCCACTGGAAGGGATGGTCGTATACCGACTCACCCGCAACGGAGTAGTGACCATAACGCTCGGTTTCGGCGCGGAAAGGACGGATCATCTGGGAATGGCAGTTGTAGCAGCCTTCACGGATGTAAATGTCGCGACCAGCCAGTTGCAGCGCGGTATACGGCTTGACGCCGGCAACAGGCTGGGTCGTGGACTTCTGGAATGCCAGCGGCAGGATTTCCACCAGGCCGGCAAAGCTGATCACGATCAGGGTGAACACGATGAGGTAACCAACGTGTTCTTCAATCAGTTTCTGGATCTTTTCCATGTTCTTCTACCTTTATCCGCTTAAGCGTGAGCCGATGCGTTGACAGCCGGGATCTTGGCGTCAACAGCCTTGCCACTGGCAACGGTGCGGAAGGTGTTGTAAGCCATCAGCAGCATACCGCTCAGGTACAGCGTACCGCCCAGGAAACGCACAAAGTGGTAGGGGTAGGTTGCTTTCACGGCTTCGACAAAGGCGTAGGTCAGAGTGCCATCAGCATTCAGGGCACGCCACATCAGGCCTTGGGTCACACCGGAGATCCACAGTGCGGCGATGTACAGTACAACGCCTACGGTAGCCAGCCAGAAGTGAGCCTCGATCAGCTTGGTGCTGTGCATGGATTCACGACCGAACAGGCGCGGCAGCAGGTAGTACATGGAACCGATGGTGATGAAGCCAACCCAGCCCAGGGCACCGGAGTGCACGTGACCGATGGTCCAGTCGGTGTAGTGCGACAGGGCATTCACGGACTTGATGGACATCATCGGGCCTTCAAAGGTGGACATACCGTAGAAGGACAGGGAAACCACCAGGAACTTCAGTACCGGGTCGGTACGCAGTTTGTGCCATGCGCCGGACAGGGTCATGATGCCGTTGATCATGCCGCCCCAGCTCGGAGCCAGCAGCACAAGGGAGAACACCATACCGATGGACTGGGTCCAGTCAGGCAGTGCGGTGTAGTGCAGGTGGTGAGGACCAGCCCACATATAGGTAAAGATCAGGGCCCAGAAGTGAACCACCGACAGGCGATAGGAATAAACCGGACGACCAGCTTGCTTCGGCACGAAGTAGTACATCATGCCCAGGAAGGCGGCGGTCAGGAAGAAGCCTACGGCATTGTGGCCATACCACCATTGCACCATGGCATCCACGGCACCGGCGTACACGGAATAGGACTTGGTCAGGGAGACCGGTACGAAGGCACTGTTGACGATGTGCAGCAGGGCAACCGCCAGGATGAAAGCACCGTAGAACCAGTTGGCTACGTAGATGTGCTTGACCTTACGGATAGCGATGGTGCCGAAGAACACGATGGCATACACCACCCAGGTCACGGCGATCATCAGCTTGATCGGCCATTCCAGTTCGGCATATTCCTTACCGAAGGTGTAACCCAGCGGCAGGGTGATGGCAGCAAGGACGATAATCAACTGCCAGGCCCAGAAGGTGAAGGCCGCCAGTTTGTCCGAGATGAGTCGTACGTTACAGGTGCGCTGCACGACGTAGTAGGAAGTTGCAAACAGGCCGCAACCGCCAAAGGCGAAAATCACGGCGTTGGTGTGCAGCGGGCGCAGACGGCCAAAGTGGAACCAGGGCCCAAAATTGAGCTCCGGCCACACCAATTGGGCCGCAATGATGACGCCCACCAGCATGCCTACAATGCCCCATACTACGGTCATGATGGCAAACTGGCGCACCACCTTATAGTTATAAGTGGATTGCGTTTCCATTTAGGGTTTTCTCCAAGGTTGCTAACTTAGAACGTGACAAACCATGGCGACTTGATTTCCTGTCAACTGCCCCAACTGTAGGTGACAGGAGAGCCGCAGGGGAAGCTGAACATTTCAGACTAGCAAAGTGCTTGACCCATGCTGACAACATTCAGCCAAAACCCCTGGCAAAGCGCTGTCGTGCACACACTTTTTCCCCATTTATTCAGCAAGGCATTCTAAAGCAAATACCCATGACGGGCCAGTTGATTAGTATGCTTGCGGGATTTTTACGTCCACCATTTTCTTGATTTCAAGCGAGCTGGCAGCAAGTGTTTAGCCTGATGCCGCTTAGTGGGGATTATATTGTCATGACTGTCCAAGCCCTTGACTTAGGTCAAATCGTCATCGGCCACCCCCGTGCTGTGGCCCTGGTGCTAGAATCTGCTGTTTTCGCCCCATATTCAGGCAGATCATGACTGTGCCCGTACATTACTCCATTCGTCCGTGCTCTCCGGCTACGCATTGTTTCGAAATTACGCTCACTGTGGCCAAACCTGCCCGAAAAGGACAGGTATTTACTTTGCCTGCCTGGATTCCCGGCAGCTACCTGATCAGGGAGTTCTCTCGCCATATCGTCAGCATCCAGGCCAGTTGTGCCGGCAAGGATGTGCAAGTGCGCAAGCTGGACAAGCATACCTGGCAGGCCGAGCCAGTAAGCGGAAGCCTCACTCTGGTGTATCAGGTCTATGCGTATGACCTGTCCGTGCGTGGAGCTTACCTGGACGAAATGCGTGGTTTTTTCAATGCCAGCAGTGTGTTCCTGGCAGTAGCAGGGCATGAGTCCAGCCCTTGCGAGGTGGAGATTCGCCCACCCAAGGGCAGGATGTTTGCTGACTGGAAAGTGGCAACCGCCTTGCCCGCCCTGGAGGTGAAAAAAAGCGGCTTTGGGTATTACCGTGCAGCCAGCTATGACGAGTTGCTGGATCATCCGGTTGAACTGGGGGAGTTTCAGACGGTCAGTTTCAAGGCTTGCGGCGTACCACATCAGTTTGTGGTGTCAGGGCGTTTTCGTGGTGATCTGAAGCGCTTGGCGCGGGATACGAAGAAGATCTGTGAATACCAGATCAAGCTGTTTGGCACACCGGCTCCATTCGAGCGTTATGTCTTCATGCTGTATGTGGGCAAGGATATTTATGGTGGGCTGGAGCACCGGGCATCCACGGCACTGGTGGCTAACCGGGATGATCTGCCACAAGCGGGTGATGAGGGCATTGGTGACGGCTACCTGAAATTGCTGGGCCTGATCAGCCATGAGTACTTCCATAGTTGGAACGTGAAGCGGATCAAGCCGGCAGCTTTCAGTCCATACGATTTGTCGCGCGAGGGCTACACCCGGTTATTGTGGGCTTTCGAAGGTATTACGTCCTATTACGACGATCTGACCCTGCTGCGCTGCGGTCTGATCGACACCCCACGCTACTTGGGACTGCTGGCCCAAACCATCAGCGGTGTGCAGCGTGGGGCCGGGCGCCTCAAGCAGACGCTGGAAGAATCCAGCTTTGATGCCTGGACCAAATACTACCGCCAGGATGAAAACAGCCCCAACAGCATTGTCAGCTATTACACCAAGGGTTCTCTGGCTGCGCTGGCGCTAGATCTGACCCTGCGCACACGCAGTGCCGGCAAGACGTCTCTGGATGAGGTCATGCGTGCCCTGTGGCAGAAATGGCTGACCGATGGGCAGGGACTGGCCGAAGATGAATGGGAAGCCATTGCGCAACAGGTGACTGGTCTGTCGCTACAGGACTTCTTTGACAGTGCACTGCGTTCAACCGAAGAACTGCCCTTGTCGACTTTGTTGGCCACGCAAGGGGTAGACATGTGCTGGGACTACGCGGATCATGCCGCCGATGCTGGTGGCATCGGTATGCCGACAGCTGGTCGCAAGCCGCGCGCCAGCCTGGGCGTCAAGACCGCCCCGGACCCGCTGGGTTTGCGACTGATCAATGTGCTGGACGATGGCGCTGCCCAGCAGGCAGGGTTGGCCGGTGGAGATGTGTTAGTGGCTGTCGATGGCCTTAAAGCAGGCGATCTGGACAAGATGCTGGCACGTTATCGTGTGGGTGAAAAACTTACCCTGCATCTGTTTCGGCGCGATGAACTACTGGTGCGCGACGTCGTTCTGCAAGCACAGGCTGCGGCCACGTGTCGTCTGCAATTGCAGGCCGATGGCGGATTCTGGTTGCAGACCGGGCAAGCTTGAATTGCCGGCAGGCAGCAGCAAGGATTGTGTATCTATAGCGAACCGGGGCGGTGATCCCGCACGGTTCATCACCAAGACCGGCACCAACCGGCAATGACCCGAAAATTAGAGAGACGAAAATGGCGCAGCAGCCTCAAGTGAACTATCTGAAAAACTATACCGTTCCCCCCTATCTGGTGGATCGGGTGGATTTGAAGTTCGAAATAGAGGAGGCGCAGACGCGTGTGCACTCGCGTCTGGTCGTCAAACGTAATGAAAAATCTGCTGCGCTAGGCAATTTGTGGCTGGATGGGTCGGCCACGCTGCTCAGCCTGACCCTGGATGGCGAGCGCCTCTCCCCCGATAGCTACCAATTGAATGAAGAAGGCTTGCTGATTCCCGGGGTGCCGGACAGCTTCATTCTGGAAGTGGAAACCGGTCTGGATCCGGCAGCCAATACCAGCCTGATGGGCTTGTATGCCTCAAATGGCAATCTGTTTACCCAGTGCGAGCCGGAAGGCTTCCGCAAGATTACCTTTTACATGGATAGGCCGGATGTGATGGCCAAGTTCACCACCACCATTGTGGCCGACAAGCAGAAGTATCCGGTTCTGCTGTCCAATGGCAACAAGGTGGGCGAGGGAGTGCTGGACCGGAAGCGCCATTGGGTGAAGTGGGTTGATCCCTATCGTAAGCCCGCCTACCTGTTTGCCTTGGTAGCAGGCAAGCTGGTGGCCGCACGCGACAAGTTCACCACCCAGCGTGGACGTGAGGTGACGCTGGAAATCTGGACCGAGCCGGCTGATCAGGACAAGGTGGCCTTCGGCATGGGGGCAGTCAAGCGCGCGATGAAGTGGGATGAAGAGCGCTTTGGCCTGGAATACGATCTGGACATCTACATGATCGTGGCGGTCAGCGATTTCAATATGGGGGCCATGGAGAACAAGGGCCTCAACATATTCAATACGTCTGCCGTGCTGGCGCGCAAGGATACGCGTACCGACGCTGAGTTCCAGCGTGTGGAAGCCATCATCGCGCATGAGTATTTCCATAACTGGACCGGCAACCGCGTGACCTGCCGCGACTGGTTCCAGCTATCACTCAAAGAAGGCCTTACCGTTTTTCGTGATCAGGAATTCAGTTCCGATCTGGGTAGCCGGGCAGTGAAGCGGATCGACGACGTCAAAAGCTTGCGCGCCATGCAATTTCCGGAAGATGCCGGCCCGACGGCACATCCGATTCGTCCGGACTCCTATATCGAGATGAACAATTTCTACACCATGACGGTGTATGAAAAGGGTGCCGAAGTGGTACGCATGTATCACACCCTGCTGGGCGAGCAAGGTTTCCGCAAGGGCATGGACCTTTACTTCAAGCGACACGATGGCCAAGCGGTAACCTGCGATGATTTCCGCGCAGCCATGGCCGACGCCAATGACGTGGATCTGCAACAATTTGCCTTGTGGTATAGCCAGGCAGGCACGCCGCTGTTGCAGGTCAGCAGCCAATACGATGCTGCGGCACAACGTTATGCACTCACTGTCAAGCAATCCTGCCGTGCCGTAGCTGGCCTGCCGGCACCGCAAGCCCTGCACATACCGTTGGCACTTGGTCTGGTGGGGGCGGATGGACAGGATTTGCCTCTGCAGCTTGAAGGCGAAGACTACGCCCAGGCTGGTACGCGTGTACTGGATATCAAGCAGAACGAGCAGACCTTTGTCTTTATGGGCGTGCCGGAAGAGCCGGTACCGTCCTTGCTGCGCGGCTTCTCGGCACCGGTGAAGCTGGAATACGACTGGCGCGACGAGCAGTTGGCTTTTCTGATGGCGAACGACAGCGACAGCTTCTGCCGCTGGGAAGCTGGACAGACCTTGGCCGAGCGGCTGATCCGCCAGTTGCTTGATGCTGTTGGTGCCGGTCGGTCTCTGGTGTTGCCGGAAACCTTCATTGCTGCCTTCCGCGCGGTATTGAAAGACCATGCGGCCGATCCCGCCCTGCGGGCGCTGATGTTGGGGCTGCCATCCGAGGCTGAGATACTGGAAATGGTCGACGTCGCTGATCCGGCCATCATCCATCGGGTACGTGATTTCGTGCTGGATGAGCTGGCTGAATCATTGCGTGGAGAATGGCATGAGGCCTATCACCTCAATCAGACACGCGAGTACAAGCCGGAAGATGCTGGCAAGCGTGACCTGAAAAACCGTGCCCTGCAGATGCTTACCCGTCTGAGTGTGGCCTGGCCAGCGGAGGCTGCGCGCAAGCAGGCACTGGAAGCCGACAATATGTCGGATCAGATGGGTGCCATGCTGGCCTTGCGCGATAAGGACAGTGAAGAGCGCGATGAATGCTATACCGATTTTGCCGCCCGCTGGCAGCGTGATGCGCTGGTGATGGACAAGTTCTTCATGCTGCTGGCCTCCAGCCAGCTGGAAGGTACGTTGGACCATGTGCGTGCAGCGATGGAACACCCGGCATTCAGCCTGAAGAACCCGAACAAGGCGCGTGCCCTGATTGGCACCTTTAGCAACAATATGGCGCATTTCCATGCGGCCGATGGTCGTGGTTACCGCTTCCTGGCTGATCAGGTGCTGGCGCTGGATGCCATCAATCCGCAGGTGGCCAGCCGTATTGTCCGGGCCTTCAACCGCTGGAAGAAGCTGGAGCCACAGCGTCAGGGCCTGATGCAGGCAGAACTGCAGCGCCTGCTGGCCAGCCCGTTGTCCAAGGACGTCTACGAAATTGTGTATAAAAACCTCAATGCCTGAGCGCTGAGTGTGGATGAGATAAGACGGGTTGCTGCGGCAGCCCGTTTTTTTTGTTTATTGCCTGCCTGCTAATTGACCTGCCCCATACTTGCCTTGATCATACGACTGTTTGAATCATTCTCTGGCAGAGGCAGGCGACATGACGGCAACAAACCAGCGGGATTGGCAGCTGCCACTGGATGATGGCGAAACCCTGTATATAAGGCGTATCTGGCAGGATGCAGCTGGCCCGCCGGTATTGCTTATCCATGGCGTAATGGCCAATGGTCGTATTTTCTATACCGATAGCGGCAAGGGTCTGGCGCATTTTCTGGCCGCAGCCGGCTACGATGTGTTTGTGGCTGATTTGCGCGGTCGAGGGCGTAGCAGCCCAAAAATCTGCGCAGCCAGCCGACATGGCCAGACTGAAATCATCTGCCGTGATTTACCTGCACTGCATGCGGCCATTCGTGGCCTGAAAGGTGAAGTCGCGGTGCACTGGATGGCCCATTCCTGGGGAGGCGTACATATGAGCAGCTGCCTGCTGCGCCATCCCCGACTGGCCTCGCAAGTGGCTTCGCTGGTTTATTTCGGTAGCAAGCGCAGCATAGGCGTACGCAACTGGCGAAAATTTTTGGAGGTGGATCTGGTGTGGAATGTGCTGGCGCGCTGGATAATCCGCGCGACCGGTTATCTACCCGCCAGGCGTATCGGTCTGGGCGCGGATGACGAAACGGAAAAAAGCCATCGCCAGAGCAAGTGCTGGGCCAAGCTGCGTCCCTGGGTAGACAGTGATGACGGTTTTGACTACGGGGCTGCGGCACGTCATGTGTCACTGCCACCCACCCTGTATTTTGCTGCGCGCAAGGACCCCTGCCGTGGACATGCCGATGATGTGCGGCGTTTTCGCGATGAAAGCGGCCCCCACTTGTCGCGATTACGCTTGCTGGGTCGTGCTGTTGGGCATTGGCATGATTATGACCATGTCTCCCTGCTTACTCACCCGGATGCGCCTGCCGATCATTTTCCGCTGCTACTGGAGTGGCTGGCAGGCCGGCATGATTTGGTGATCGAGAATTACTGACGAATATCATTCCACCGGAAAAAACGCTGTGGTAGAACAGCGGCCTCTAGTGGAGAATGCGCCAATGAATCAAGAAACCGACATCGCCCCAGCCCGGCTGGATACCATCATCGATCAACTGGCCGAACATGGCTGGGTGGTGGATCATGCCCTGTTTAGTGCAGAAGCCATCCGACAGCTTCAGCAGTATTGCCTCGGACAGTGGGAAGATGGCCGCTTTCACGAGGCTGCCATCGGGCGTGCCGATCAGCAAGGTCGACGCAGCGAAATCCGTTCCGATTCGGTATTGTGGCTGGAGCCTGCGGATGCCGAACCTGCTGTTGCACATTATTTTTCCACCCTCGATCAGGTACGCCAAGCTGTGAACCAGGCCTTTTATCTGGGGCTGGAGGATCTGGAATCCCATTTTGCCGTCTACCCACCGGGCAGTTTTTACAAAAAGCACCTGGACCGCTTCCGCGACGATGACGCCCGTGCGCTGACTGCGGTCCTGTATCTGAATGAGGACTGGCCGGATAACGCCGGTGGCCAGATGCGACTGTATTTGGATGCAGACTGCACGCAGTCGGTGGATGTGGCTCCGCGTGCGGGGACACTGGTGTTGTTCCTGTCTGATCGCTTCTGGCACGAAGTATTGCCGGGCACGCAGCAACGCCTGTCGGTAACCGGCTGGTTCCGTCGGCGCCAGGCCGGTTTAGCTTGGTCATCGTAGGATGGTTTTGCCGTGCTAGAATCAGGCCAAACCAGATGAAATGACAAGGGACGAATCAAGATGTCAGGCAACACCATGGGGCTGCTGTTTACTGTTACTTCCTTCGGCGAAAGCCACGGACCGGCCATCGGCTGCGTGGTGGATGGCTGCCCGCCCGGACTGGCCATTACGGCAGAGGAAATCCAGCAGGAACTGGACCGTCGCAAGCCCGGCACCAGCCGGCATGTCACCCAGCGACGCGAGCCTGATGCGGTTGAAATCCTGTCTGGTGTTTATGAAGGCAAGACCACCGGCACGCCGATTGCCTTGCTGATCCGCAATACCGACCAGCGCTCCAAGGACTACGGCAATATTGCTGAAACCTTCCGTCCCGGTCATGCAGACTATACGTACTGGCACAAGTACGGCGTGCGCGATCCGCGTGGCGGTGGTCGTTCCAGCGCACGAGAGACCGCGGTACGCGTGGCTGCCGGTGCCATTGCCAAGAAATGGCTTCATGAGCGCTACGGTGTAGTGATTCGTGGCCACATGACCCAGATTGGCGAAGTGGCAATTCCGTTCAAGAGCTGGGATGTGGTGAATTCCAATCCCTTCTTTGCCGCCGATGACAGCGTGGTTCCGCAGTTGGAAGACTATATGGACTCCATCCGCAAGAGCCTGGATTCGGTGGGTGCGCGCTTGCGCGTTGTCGCAGAAAATGTACCGGTGGGTTGGGGAGAGCCGGTATTTGATCGTCTCGACGCCGACATCGCCTATGCCATGATGAATATCAACGCGGTAAAAGGCGTAGAGATTGGGGCCGGTTTTGCTGCGGTGACCCAGCGTGGCAGCGAGCATGGTGACGAACTTACGCCAGAAGGCTTTGCCAGTAATCATGCCGGTGGCATTCTGGGAGGCATTTCCACTGGGCAGGACATCGAGGTTTCGATGGCAATCAAACCCACCTCGTCAATTGCCCAGCCGCGCCGTTCCATCGACAAGCAGGGCAACCCAGTTGTGGTGGAGACGCATGGTCGTCATGACCCCTGCGTCGGCATTCGTGCCACCCCCATTGCCGAAGCCATGCTGGCACTGGTACTGATGGATCATGCCCTGCGCTATCGTGCCCAGTGCGGTGATGTGGTAGTGGATACTCCGCAAATTCCGGGGCGAATCAGCTAGACTGGATGGAGGCTATATGACAGCCGGGCATCAAGAGAGAGCAAATCATGTTTAAAAATCTGATTGGCGGTTTGGCCGGTCGTCTTAAAAAAAGCGAAGAGAGTCCGGCAGACGAGATCGCCGCTGTCGAAAAAGAACTGGAAGCCTCGCCGGTCAAGCACCGTGCCGAGCCAGATCCCATTGACCAGTTACCGCCGACGCTGGGCTTTGTCGCCCACCAGCCAGTAATGGATCGTCAGCACCGCGTGGTGGCCTACGAGTTTTTCGTCAAGTCCGGAGCAGCCATGAAAGGAGGCAAGCAACAGGATTTTGACCGCCTGATGCTGACCACTTTGCAAAACATGGAAGTTTTCCGTCTGCTGGCTTACCGCCGTGCACTGGTACATATCTCCATCAGTTCGCTGGCCGAGCCGCTGCTGTTGCAGATGCCGGCCAAGAGTGTGATTTTTGTACTCGAGCCCGACCTGAGCCAGCCGATCAGCGTGGAAATCATGCCTTTGCTGGACGATCTGCGCAGCAAGGGTTTGCGTTTTGCATTGGAACCGGCGGCTTTTGATGGCCAGGTACTGGCAGAGCGCTTGCAGCCAGAGCTGTTCAACCGCATGGACTTCATGCTGCTGGACTTTGCTGCGCCGTCCACCCGCGTATTGGCACCGATTCTGGATCAGTTGCCGCGTCGTTATCCCAATGCACGCTGGATGGCTCGTAATGTCGGTACGGCCGAAGACCTGGATATCTGCCTGCGTGCACCGGGCAGCAACCGTTTTGCATTATTCCATGGCCCCTTTATTGCTACGGTGCGCAGTCTGGAAAGTGGCAAGGTAGACAGCAACCAGACCCGGGTATTGCAGATCATGCGCATGCTGCGTGCCAATGCGGAACCGCGCGAACTGGAAGCCCAGTTCAAGCTGGATTCGGTGCTGTTGTTCAAGCTGCTGCGGTTTATCAATTCCCCGGTTAATGGCTTGTCGCGCAAAGTGCAGACCATTGAAGAAACCCTGCTGCTGCTGGGGCGGGAAACCCTGTTCAAATGGCTGTCCATGCTGTTGTTCACGGCGAAGAAGGAAGACGGAACGGCACTGGCACTGCTGGAGAAATCCCTGATCCGCGCCCGCTTCCTGGAGCGTCTGGGTGCTTATCGTGGTAACAAGCTGGAAGCCGAGCATCTGTTTCTGACTGGAATGTTTTCTTTGCTGGATGTCCTGCTAAACCAGCCCTTTCCCGATGTGTTGGACCCGCTGGAGTTGCCGCCGACCGTGCGTGATGCTGTCGTCGAGAACAAGGGCATGTTCAGTCCTTACCTTGCGTTGGCGTTGGCTTGCGAGCAGGGGGATGACCAGCGTATCAATGCCTTGTGCAAGGTGCTGAATTTTGAAGTGGAACACACCTGCCGCTACTACATCGACTCGGTGGTATGGGCACAGGAAGTACTACGTGAAAGCGATGTGCACAATGATGTAGAAGCTGTCTGAGCCAAACCCGTGGGCCAATAAAAGCCAGCACGGGGTGCTGGCTTTTTGCATGATCGCGTAGAATCATGTAATGACATTATAGTGGTGGACTGGTTACGCCATATTTTGTGCTTTTCCTCGAGTTGGCCAAGCCATCTGTTGCCTGTCAACAACTGGCATAAAACTCGACAAGAAAGACCATAAATTTTCATGGGGTAGCGGCATACAATGGCACCACATGAAAAATACTACTCCATGCGCAATCCCGATGCCGGACTGTGCGGGCAAGGCATTGTGATGAACACTATTGAGCAGATCCAGCAGTTGATTGTTGAAAAATTTGGCGTAAAAGCCGAAGAAGTCCAGGCTGAACGTGCATTGAGCGAGTATGGCCTGGATTCCCTTGGCCAGATCGAGCTGCTGTTCGCCATTGAAGAACACTTCGATGTCTCCATTCCCGAAGAGGAAGCCCATGTGGCCAATCTGCAAGAACTGGCCAACCTGGTTGACCGCCACATGGCAGTCAAGCAATGAAGACGGTTGTTGCCATTACCGGCATCGGTCTGATTTCGCCGCTTGGCAACCGGCTTGATGATGTATTCGGCAAGCTGATGGAAGGCGAGTCCGGAATCCGGCGAGTGGAGAGCGATGTAACCGGTTGCAAGCCTGCAGTCGTTGGCGCGGTGGATTTTGACCCGGCCAACTGGTTTACCCGCTTGCAGATGTCAGGGGTGGATCGTGTCAGCCAGATGGCCGTGGCTGCCGCTACCCAGGCTTTGGAGGATGCTGCGCTTGCCTTGCCGGATGACCGTGAGCAGGTTGGCGTTTATGTCGGTTGTGCCATGGGGGGCAGCACGGCGCTGGACAAGGGTTTCCAGAATTTCTACCAGACTGGTACCAGGGTGTCGCCGCTTTCGGTGATTGCCAGCATGGCCAATGCTCCGGCCGGGCATATCAGCATGCGTTTTGGCATTACTGGTCCGTCGGTGAATTACTCTGTAGCCTGTGCGTCCTCCGCTATTGCATTGGGTGAAGCAATGCGGGCGATTCGCAGCGGCGAAATCAGCCAGGCGATTGCTGGCGGTGCGGAAGCCATGCTGCTGCCCGGCATCATCAACGCTTGGCAATCGATGCAGGTGCTGGCCAGTCCCGAAGGAGAGCATCCCGAACAGGCATGCCGGCCATATGACAAGACGCGCAACGGACTGGTGCTGGCCGAGGGCGCTGCCTTTCTGATCCTAGAGCGCCTGGACGATGCGCTGGCACGTGGTGCCCGCATTTATGCCACGCTGGATGGCTATGCATGTCGCAGTGATGCTGCGCATATCACCAAGCCCGATGTCGCCGGCCAGGTGCGTACCATGCGTGCCGCTATGGCAGATGCAGGTCTTGCTGCGGCGCAGATAGCCTATTGCAACAGCCATGGTACAGCCACCCAGGTGGGTGATGTGGTTGAGTGTGAAGCATTGCAGACTATCTGGGGGGAGGGGACGCCCGGCCTGCAGGTGAGTGCAACCAAGTCCATGCATGGCCATCTGCTGGGTGCAACCGGGGGGCTGGAGACGGCCATCACGGCGCTGGCCTTGCATCGCCGACAGATTCCACCTACGGCAAACTGTCAGCAGCCGGATGAAAACTGTCGGGTGCAGCATGTATTCGGCAAGGGTGTGGCGGCACCGCAGCTGCAGGCCGCCATCAGCAATTCATTTGCCTTTGGTGGCAGCAATGCCAGCCTGGTATTGCAAGCCTACCCGCGCTGATTATCCGGTACTTGCGCAAAAGCCCGCCTAGGCGGGCTTTTTTGTTGCTGGCCGGTCAAGCCCGGCGGAAGGTCAGGCTGATACGACGACTGCCCAGTAGGGGGTGAGCCCCTGCGGCTAGCGGCATGATGCCATGAAAGCACAAGCGAGCGGGGCCACCGAATACCAGTACGTCCCCGTGAATCAGCGGGATTATCTGGCAAGCATCATTGCGCTGGATGCCGCCCAGCATGAAACGTGCAGGCAGCCCCAGTGACAGGGTAACAATGGGTTGTGAGAAATCGCGCTCATCCCGATCCTGATGCAAGGACATCCGGCAGCCCGGCACATAGCAGTTGATCAGGCAAGCATTACTGTCAAACCCGTTGAAACCGGCAGCAGCAGCCCATTGACTCGCCAGCATGGCAAGCCGTGGAGGCATGGCTGGCCATGCCAGGCCACTGTCAGGGTCGGTTGGGGAGTAGCGATAACCACCATGACCGCTGACCCAGCCTAGGGCACCGCAGTTGCTCATTGAGACAGACATTGTCCGGCCTCCCGGCGTTTGCATCTGGCGTAATGCAGCTTGTTGCAAAACTGCCTGCACGTCCTGCCATATCTGCTTTTCTTCTTCCAGAGCAAGGCCTGGAAGCAGGGTAATACCTGGAGAGAGCTGCTGCACAGGACGCTGCCAGCTTTCCGGAAACAGCTCATCCTGCATGCTTGAAAATCCTCATTATCAATTGTTTTCCTCACGCTTCAGTAACGCCTGTTTGCGGGCCAGACCCCAGCGATAGCCGGATAGCTCGCCATTCTGGCGAATGACACGGTGACAGGGAATGGCTACCGCAAGTGTATTGGCGGCACAGGCGCGGGCCACTGCACGGACGGCACTTGGCTGACCTATTTTGGCGGCTAGTTCGGCATAACTCATTGTCTGGCCCGGGGGGATATCGCGCAGTGCTTGCCAGACGCGCTGCTGAAAGGCGGTACCGCGAATATCCAAAGGTAGTTCCAGCCCCAACCGCGGGTTGTCTATCAGTGCGATGACTGCCGCCATCTGCTGTTCGAATGCCTGTTCATCTCCTTGCAAGTCTGCCTTGGGGAATTGATCCTGCAATTGTTGCAGCAGTATTGCCGGATCATCGCCAAGCAAAATGGCACAGATACCAAGCTGGCTCTGGGCAACCAGAATGGCACCCAGGCTACACGGGGCGATGGCAAAGCGAATGGAGACCTGGCTTCCACCTGCACGGAAGTTGCGTGGAGTCATGCCCAGTCGCTGGGTGGATTCGGCATAGAAGCTGCTGCTGGATTGATAGCCAGCATCATAAATGGCATCGGTAATACTGTTAGCCGTTGCCAGCTTTTGCTGCAGCTTCTGATGGCGAATTGCCATGGCGTATGCGCGTGGTGTCAGTCCGGTTGTTTTCTTGAACAGGCGGTGAAAGTGATAAGGGCTCATGCCAGCCTCGCTTGCCAGTACCTGCAGGCTGGGGGCTCCATCCAGCACGGAAATATGCTGGCAGGCTTGGGTAATCAGGTCGGCCTGCCGCTGCTGGGGAGATGCTTGATCGGGCGTGCAACGCAGGCAGGGGCGAAAGCCGGCGGCACGGGCGGCGTGACCATCAGCAAAGAACACCACGTTTTCCGGTTTGGGCAGGCGTGACGGGCAGCTGGCCCGGCAATAAATGCCGGTCGTGCGGACTGCATAGACAAAGTGTCCGTCTGCGGCTGTACTGCGTTGCAATACCAGTTGCCAGCGCGGGTCTTGTGCGATGGAAGAGGCTTTTTGCTGAGTGCTGGATGGTGGCATGGTGAGCTGCTTTCCTTGGGGGTGACTGACTATGGCAGCAAATACCAGTACAGACACCATGTGGATTGCGCTCAAATTCTAGCAGTGGGAAAACCTGGCTGCATGCATAAAAAAGGCCTGCATGATGCAGGCCTGAAGGGATTCACTGACTCGAGGGAATGCTAGCGGATCAGAAGCTCTTGGAGAGGCCGATGAGCTCGCCATTGCGAGCACTGCCGCCTGCTTGTGGCTTGTCATGTGACAGCTCGATGTAGGCCATGGTGTGCTTGCTCAGGTTGTAGTGCAGCAGCAGGTTGACGTATTTCTCCGTGCCTTGTACCAGCGCGGGCGAATTGTCCTTGCGAACCCCAGTTTGCAGGCCAAGCTGGGTATTGCCGATGGTGTAGTAGGCATACAGCGAGGTTGCGTTGATCACGCTGTCATCGGCCAGCTTGTTACGCTGGTATTCCACGGCCAGTTCCAGCGTATCAATCGGCTTGTAGTTGGCAGTCAGGTGTAGCTGGCGGTTGCTGCCCAGCTGGCTGGTGTTATTGGCATTGCTGTTGGTGGTGTTGCTGGAGGCACCATAGTTGGCGGATACCGTCCAGTTGCCGCCACTGAAGCCTGCCAGTACCGAGTAACGGTTGGTGCCGCTGTTGCTGCTTGTTTTGTTTTCATCGGTGGAGAACTGTACGCCACCATAAAAGCCACCCAGATTACCCGGCAGGTCGTAGCGGACCATATTATTGCCGGTCACCCCGCCATACCAGCCCAGATGGTTGTCCGGGCCAGCCCATACGCTGTAATCGAACTTGCCGTCCTCGACGTTGCCGGTACCCTTACCGGCGCGAATCATACCGAAGCTGCCTTTCAGGCCGACAAAGCTGTCATCGCTGGCAAAGATGTTGGCCTGCTTACCCATTTCATCGTAGCCACTACCTGTAGGAGAGAAACGGTTATTTACCTGGAAAATGGCGCTCAAACCATTGCCCAGATTTTCTTCGCCATTGAAATTGATCTGACCACGTCCTGCCACATTGGTAGTGGATGCTGCTGCGGGATTGGTGGTGTAGCCCCAGGCGCTATTTGCCGCTGCGCTGTATTGCAGTACGCCGGCACGGACGAAACCGGAAATGGTGACACCATCATCAGCATGGGCGTAACCGGCGCAGGCAGCCATCACCGCCAGAGCAATAAGTTTGTTTTGCATCTTGTCTTCTCCAATTGTCTCGTTTGTTGTTTTGCTACTTCATTGCTGGTTGGTGTTCGGTATTTGTTCCGGACTTAGCCACCGCAAAAGCAGGGACATTGTTAATTTCTGTGTTATTTATGGTCAAATTCATTTTATGTAGTGTGTTTGCTACATACTTGCACTGATGTATGTAGTAATTTAACTACATAAATTAAAGGTGGAATGTGGCGCGCAGGAGCTATTTGTTACTAGGAAATGTCAGAAAATTAGATATAAAAGCACTTATTTATTAATGTTGGTATGTTGCAACAATGTGGCATTTTCTGCTGAATTTTCGCTTATTATTGAATTTATGCTGCATGTGCACATTAATGTATGAAAATTATCAATTATCTTTTCTGAAAGAAACTGGCTTTAAAGTGACGGTTTTATTTAAAGTGAGGATGCTAGATCGCTAGCTGGCACGGCGGTGTGGCCAGCCTTGCCCTGATCTGGAGCGTAATCTCCCAGCTCGGTTACGATGCCGGTTGAACCCTGCATGTAGTTGGTGCAGAGCATGAGAATTGCGGTGGGAGATGTCGCAAGGAATCGGCGCAATAAAATTGCGCGACATGGATGCACGCGTCAGTCAGGAGAAATCGGCTGGGGCGATAGGTTTGAGGCTACGTACTTGTTGTGTCAGGACTGGCAGCACAGATTGTGCTGGGAATGTGAGTGTGGCTGCAGCGGCATTGTGCATCCGTAGCGGGCTGGAAAAGCCAGAAACAAAAAGCCCCAAGTCTTTTAACAAGAGCTTGGGGTATTTGGGGTGTCTGGCGGAGAGGGAGGGATTCGAACCCTCGGTACGCTCGCACGTACGCCTGATTTCGAGTCAGGTACATTCGACCACTCTGCCACCTCTCCGACTCAGAGATGCGCAGTTTATGGGGGGGCGGGTATCCTGTCAATAGCCAGTTGGTTTGCAGCTGGATTTTTCTTGTCTCGGCTGCCTGTACCGGTGGGTTTGTTGCCGCGGCTGCATGTGGATGGTCGCCCGGCTGTGTGGCTTGCTAAACTGCTGGTTTGGTTGGCTGTTGGCAGCCTGCGCCGTATTTGAACCGAGGATCGTGGTGAAACTATCAACAAGAATGGATGGCGTGGCACCGTTTCAGGTGATGGCCATTCTCGAGAGGGCACGTGCCTTGCAGGCCGAGGGCCGTGATGTCATTCATCTGGAAGTGGGCGAACCGGATTTTGCCACGCCAAAGGCCATTGTCGAGGCCGGGCGGCAGGCCCTGGCCGATGGCCACACCTTCTATACCGCGGCCCAGGGGCTGCCGCAATTGCGCGAAGCCATTGCCGGTTTTTATCAGCAGCGCTATGGCGTGACGGTGGATGCGCGCCGCATCATCGTGACGCCGGGGGCCTCGGGCGCCTTGCAGATCGCCTTGTCCTTGCTGGTCAATCAGGATGATCAGGTGTTGATGGCCGACCCCACCTATCCCTGTAACCGGCATTTTGTCAGCCTGTTGGGTGGTGAGCCGGTTTGCCTGCCGGTGGGGCCAGAGACCCGTTACCAGTTGCTGGCCGATGGTGTGGATGAGGCCTGGTCCGAGCGAACGGTGGCGACCATGGTGGCCAGCCCGGCCAACCCGACTGGCACGCTGTTGAGTGTCGCGGAGCTGGCGGCGCTGAGTGCCAGCTGCAAGCAACATGGCGGCAGCCTGATTGTGGACGAAATTTATCACGGGCTGACTTATGGCTGTGATGCGGCAACTGCGCTGGCGGTCGACCCGGATGTATTTGTGATCAACAGCTTCTCCAAGTATTTCCAGATGACAGGCTGGCGGCTGGGTTGGCTGGTGGTGCCGGATGACTATGTCGAACCGGCATTGCGCCTGGCGCAGAACCTGTTTCTGTGTCCGCCTGCCATGGCGCAATATGCAGCATTGGCGGCTTTCCAGCCGCAGGTGATTGCCGAGCTGGAACAGCGCCGCGCCGAGTTTGGCCGTCGCCGCGACTATCTGCTGCAGGCGCTGCCGCAATTGGGATGGAAGCTGCCGGTGCAGCCTGAGGGGGCGTTTTATCTGTATGCCGATGTTAGCGCAGTGACTGAGGACAGCTTTGCCTACTGTGCGCGTTTGCTGGAGGAGGTGAACGTGGCCATCACGCCCGGAGCGGATTTTGGCCAGTTTGGCGCGGCCCGCCATGTGCGCGTGGCCTACACCACCGGCATTGAGCGTCTGGCAGAGGCGGTGGCGCGGATTGCCAGCCTGGCCTAGTGAGGGATGACGCAAAAAAAGCTGCCATCTGGGCAGCTTTTTTTGATGGATCACTGGGCTCAGTGATGGATGTCCAGCGTGACATCTCCGCGTTCTTCAGCAACGGATTGCAGGATTTCCAGCAAAGTAGCGTATAGATCTACCCCCAGCATGTGGCGCGATTGTTCGGTATCGCGCCAGACAATTTCATAGGGACCGCGTACATCGGCACTGAGTGAGTCGTACAGTGCGTCCAGGTTGCGGCCGAAGTGGGCCGGCAGGTGGAGCTGACGCGTGATTTCATCGTAAAACTGTTCCAGTGATGTGATCTGTTGCAACTGGCAAATGCTTACTGGCATGCAGGCACCTCGATAAAGCGCTGGTAGTGATCGACAGAGACAAAGCGTTGGCCGGCCCGGGAGAACACCAGGCGATAAGCGCCACGCTTGCCTCCTTTATAGTTCAGGTCTGCTTCTTGCCATTGTCCCTTGGGCAACTGCTTTTCGTAATTGCCGAAGCGGTCACCACCAATGGATTTGCCTTGCAGGGTGGGAACGCTCCACAGACTGCGGCCTGGCTGCCAGCCCGCGGCTTGTGCCTGGCGTTTGGGGATGAACTGCTCGGGCAGGCGACCGGTTTTCTCCAGTGCCTGCAACACGCCCACCAGTTCGTTTGTGTTCAGGCGGTTACCGGTTTGCTGGTTGACCGTGGCGGCTACCGTGCTGCACTGGGGCAGGGCCCAGGCAGAAGGTGCGAGCAGGGTGGTGAGCAACAGTGCTTGCAAGACGTGACGTAGCCGCATGATTTACTCCAGATTCAGGGATTCGACAGCATGGCCGTGACCGATCAGCAATGGCAGCATGCTGGCCATGGGCTGGGTGTCCGGTGCGGTGGTGATGAAGCGGTAGCAGTGGTCGCCCATGCTGTCGCTGCCATGCTGCAGCAGCAGTGAGTCGACACGCCGGGCAATGGCCTCCGCCGGGTCGTACAGGGCAATCTGCGGGCCTGTCAGTTCGCGGATTAGCGGCGACAGGAAGGGGTAGTGAGTGCAGCCCAGCGCGATATGGTCGATGTTTTCCTGCAGTAGCGGCTGCACCACCGCGGCTACCCGGGCGCGAGTGAGGGCGCTGTCCAGCTCGCCGGCCTCCACCTGCTCCACCCAACCCAGGCCGGGACGGCGTAGCACATCCACCTCTCCGGCATGCTTGTCCAGCAGGGCCTGCACCCGTTCGCTGGCCAGCGTGGCCTGGGTGGCCAGCACGGCAATGCGCCCGGTGCGGCTGGCGGCTGCCGCCGGCTTGATGGCGGGCTCAACTCCGACGACGGGAATGGGCAGGTGCTGGCGCAAGGCGGCAACCGCAGCGGTGGTGGCGGTATTGCAGGCCACCACCAGCAGGCTGGCGCCCTGGCTGTGCAGGTAGCGGCCGATCTTCAGGCTGCGCTCGATGATCTCGGCTTTGCTGCGGCCGCCATACGGGCAGTACGCCTGATCGGCCAGATAGGTAATCGGCCAGTCGGGCAGGGCGGCCTGCACGGCTCGCCAGATGGACAGCCCGCCCAGGCCGGAGTCGAACATCGCAATCATGGTGACGTGCTTAGTTGTTCTGGATGACGATCTTGGGGAACTTGCCGGAGAAATCCTGGGCTTTTTCACCCACCTTTACCGCCAGCTTGCGGGCAATGTCCTTGTACAGAACGGCCACGGCACCATCCGGATCGGCGGCAACGGTGGGTTTGCCTTCATCCACCGCCAGACGGATGCTCATGTCCAGCGGCAGCGAGCCCAGCACTTCCACGCCAAAGTCAGCTGCCATGCGTGCGGCACCGCCCTCGCCAAAAATGTGTTCGGCATGACCGCAGTTGCTGCAGATGTGAATGGCCATGTTTTCCACCATGCCCAGAATAGGCACGCCTACTTTCTGGAACATGGTGACGCCCTTGCGTGCATCCAGCAGGGCAATGTCTTGCGGAGTGGTGACAATCAGCGCTCCGGTAACCGGTACTTTTTGCGACAGGGTGAGCTGGATGTCACCGGTGCCCGGCGGCATGTCGATCACCAGGTAGTCCAGATTGTCCCAGCGGGTGTCGTTGAGCAGTTGCTGCAAGGCCTGGCTCACCATCGGGCCGCGCCACGCCATGGCCTGGTCGGCATCCACCAGATAGCCGATGGACATGGTCTGGATGCCGTAGTTGACAATGGGTTGCAGGCTTTTGCCATCCGGTGTTTCCGGACGCTGGCCTTGCAGGCCCAGCATCAGCGGTTGCGACGGGCCATAGATGTCGGCATCCAGAATGCCCACGCGGGCACCTTCAGCCTGCAAGGCCAGGGCAAGGTTGACGGCAGTAGTTGATTTGCCCACGCCGCCTTTGCCGGATGCCACCGCGATGACGTTCTTGACGCCCGGCAGCAAAGGCACGCCGCGCTGAGCCGCGTGGCTGGTGATCTGGCTGCTTACATTGATATGTAGCATCCGTTCTGCTGCAATGGCTTGCAGGGCGGTTTCAAACTGCTGGCGCACCAGGGCAAACTGGCTGGCAGCCGGGTAGGCCAGCACCACATCCAGTGCCAGTTGGTCGGCACTGATGCGGATGTTTTTGACCGCCTTGGCGGCGAGATAGGTTTTACCGGTATTGGCGTCGAGCAGGCCGGCAACGGCCTCCAGTACTTGGGCGTCGGTCAGTGTCATGGTATCGGCTGCGCTATCTGTGTCCGGCTTGCCGCCGAACAGCTTGGTCAGTTTGGAGAGCATGGGGGCGATGGAAGTGGGTGAATACCCGACAATTTTACTATGTTTTTGGGACAGCGGTGTTGTCCCTTCTGTAAGTGGGCATGTTACTCCCGCGCGCCTGTGCTGGCTATGGGTTTGGCCTTGGGCAAGTTGTGTCTGCAATTATTGCTTCATCTTGAATTAATTTGCCGCAAGCACTTGATCTGTGTAGAATTCCCGGCTTTTTTTCGTGCTGGCGCAGCTGTTTTCTGCTGCTGCAAGCCCGGGCTCGGCCCCGTCAGGCCGTGGCTGCGTTCTTTGTCGTCAAGAAAGGTTGTGGTCTTGCAGTCCAAACATATTTCTCTCAGTCCGGCGAATCTGCTGTTTCCGCTGGCACTGGTCCTGTTCGAATTCGCTGTTTACATTGCCAACGACATGGTGCAGCCCGCCATGCTGCAGGTGACGCGTGAGTTCATGGTAGGCAGCAACTGGGTGCCCACCTCGATGACCGCCTTCCTGGTTGGCGGTGCCGTGCTGCCGTGGCTGACAGGCCCACTGTCCGACCGTATCGGCCGTCGCCCGGTACTGTTGTTTGGCGTGGCCTTTTTCATGCTGGCCTGCCTTGCCACCTATCTGGTTCATTCCATTGAGGGTTTCATTGCGCTGCGTGTGGTGCAGGGCATGGGGCTGTGCTTCATCAATGCTGTGGGCTATGCCGCCGTACAAGAAGCGTTTGAAGAAACCGCCGCAGTCAAGGTGACCGCACTGATGGCCAATGTGGCGCTGATTGCGCCGTTGGTGGGGCCGTTGGCCGGTGCCGCGCTGGTGGAGATCGCCCCTTGGCGTAGTTGCTTCCTGGCGATTGCGGTCATGGCGGGCATCGCCTTGCTGGGCCTGATCTGGAAAATGCCGGAAACCATCGTGCCGGGGCAGTTGCGCCAGCCCTTGTGGCGCATGGGCGCAGATTATCTGCGCTTGCTGCAGCAGCCGCGCTTTGTGTTGTCGGCGCTGTGCATACCGCTGCTGGCCTTACCGCTGATGGGCTGGATTGCCCTGTCGCCGGTGCTGCTGGTACGGGACCTGGGCATGAGCACCTTGCAATATGGCCTGATGCAGCTGCCGGTGTTTGGCGGATTGATCGGCGGTAACTTTGCGCTGGTGCTGCTGGCGGAGCGTTGGCCGCTGGGACGTTCGGTCTTTGTCGGCATGGGACCCATCGTCGGCGGCCTGTTGCTGATGCTGGGCGGCGTGCTGTTTACCACCGAGCCAGTATGGCTGATGGTGGCGGGCATGAGCCTGATGAGCTTTGGCGAAGGCCTGAGCTTTGGCGTGCTGTACCGCTTTGCCCTGATGTCGTCGCCAGAGGCTAAGGGCACGGTATCCGCCGCCATGAGCATGCTGTCGATGGCGGGTTATGCACTGGGTATCGAGCTGTTCCGCCTGGCTTACATGGCAGGTGGTATCGCTGGCTTTGCTAGCTGCTCGGTATTCACCGCCGTGCTGTTTGTGCTGCTGGCACGTCGCACCGTGCCGCAGGCCATGGCCGAGCGTGCCGCACCGGCCGATTACCTGCCGCTGGAGCTGCAGGGTCAGAACAGCTAAATCACTGCATTTCCGTCTACAGCAACCCGGTCTGATGGCTTTTGTCGGCAATCAGCCGGGTTTTTGCCGAACACCGCCGTGACCCGTAAGGCTATCCGGCTCTATAATCGACGGCTTGAGATCGCTTACCATCAGGAACACCCACAATGAGCAAACGCAAGATTCTGGTAACCAGTGCACTGCCTTACGCCAACGCGGGGCTGCATCTGGGCCACATGCTGGAACAGATCCAGACCGACGTCTGGGTGCGTTTCCAGAAAATGCGCGGGCACGAATGCTATTACGTGTGCGCGGACGACACCCACGGCGCCCCCATCATGCTGGCCGCCGAAAAGCAGGGCATCACCCCCACCCAGCTGGTGGATGCGGTACGCGAACTGCACCTGGCCGATTCCCAGGGCTTCCTGATTGGCCACGACAACTACTACAGCACCAACAGCCCGGAAAACAAGGCATTTGCCGAGCAGGTGTACAAGGCCCTGCGCGCCGATGACAAGATTTCCAGCCGCACCATCGAGCAACTGTTCGACCCGGAAAAACAGATGTTCCTGCCGGACCGCTTCGTCAAGGGCGAATGCCCCAAGTGCGCGGCCAAGGACCAGTACGGTGACAACTGTGAAGTCTGCGGTGCCACTTACAACCCGACCGAACTGAAGAACCCCTACTCGGCGGTGTCCGGTGCCAAACCGGTGCTGAAAACTTCCGAGCACTACTTCTTCCGCCTGGGCGAGTGTGCCGACTTCCTCAAAGGCTGGACTAGCGGCAGCAGCGTGCGTGCCGATGGCGTCAGCCAGCCGCACCTGCAGCCGGAATCGCTCAACAAGATGAACGAGTGGATCGAAGGCGGCCTGCAGGATTGGGATATCAGCCGCGATGCACCGTATTTCGGCTTTGAAATTCCGGATGCGCCGGGCAAGTACTTCTATGTGTGGCTGGATGCACCGATTGGTTACATGGCCAGCTTCAAGCACCTGTGCGACAGCAAGGGCATCGATTTTGACGCCTGGTTCAAGCCGGATTCGGACGCCGAGATGTATCACTTCATCGGCAAGGACATCCTGTACTTCCACGCCCTGTTCTGGCCGGCCATGCTGCATTACTCCGGTCTGCGCGTGCCCACCGGCGTGTTTGCCCACGGCTTCCTCACCGTGGACGGGCAGAAAATGTCCAAGTCGCGCGGTACCTTCATCCAGGCCAAGAGCTATCTGGACTGCGGCCTGAACCCGGAGTGGATGCGCTACTACATGGCCGCCAAGCTCAACGGCCGCATCGAAGACATCGACCTCAACCTCAATGACTTCGTGGCACGGGTGAATTCCGACCTGGTGGGCAAATATGTCAACATCGCCAGCCGCTCCGCCGGTTTCATCAGCAAGCGCTTTGGCGGCAAGCTGGCCGACAGCGTGGCGGATACCGCCATCCTGCACAAGCTGCAAGCGGCTGCATCGGAACTGGCTGCCGCGTTTGAAGCGCGCGAATACGCCAAGGCACTGCGCGACGTGATGGCACTGGCCGACGAGGTGAATGCCTATGTCGACGCCAACAAGCCGTGGGAACTGGCCAAGCAGGAAGGGCAGGATGCACGCCTGCAGGAAGTCTGCACCGTGCTGATCAATGCCTTCCGCCTGCTCACCATCTATCTGAAGCCGGTACTGCCCAAGCTGGCCGAAAGCGTGGAAGCCTTCCTCGGCGTGGCCCCGCTGGCCTGGTCCGATGCCGACAGCCTGCTGTTGGGCAATACCATCAACACTTATCAGCACCTGATGCAGCGCATCGACCCGGCGCTGATCGACAAACTGATCGAAGCAAACAAACAGAATATGCAAGCCACCAGCAACGCCCCGGCTGCCGCCGCTTACGAGCCGCTGGCCGACACCATCAAGATTGACGACTTTGCCAAGGTAGACCTGCGCATCGGCAAGGTACTGGCCTGCAACTTTGTTGAAGGTTCGGACAAGCTGCTGCAGTTCACCGTGGACCTGGGCTTTGAACAGCGCAACATCTTCTCCGGCATCCGCTCTGCCTATCAGGAACCGGAAAAGCTGGTGGGCCGCAATGTGGTGGTGGTGGCCAATCTGGCCGAGCGCAAGATGCGCTTTGGCGTGTCGCAAGGCATGATCGTCTGCGCCTCTGGTACCGACGATAATTCCGGCCTGTTCCTGCTGGATGTGGATCAGGGCGCGGCACCCGGCATGCGTATCGGTTAAGCGCGGATCCGCCTGCGTCACAAGCCCTGTCGCGGATTGCGGCAGGGCTTTTTGCTTTCTGCGATGCCGTCACGAATGTGTCATTTTGCACTGTTAGAGTGCCAGCAGATAAAGATGTGGAACTATAGTGTTGGCTAATTTGTCAATAACGTGTTAAACCTTTAAATCAAACTAAAATTTTGTCGCAATGATAAAAAAAACAAGGAAATATAAAAATGCAAATCTCTCAACTGAAACCCGGTTACACCGTACTTGAGCATAAAGACAGTGGCGATATCGTCCACTACACCGTTGTCAGCATCCGCCAGGTTGGCAAGATGTTTGAAGTCACCTTCCAATCCGTGCTTGGTCTTGCCAGTGCCTTTTATCCGCCAAACGGCTTTATTCACGCTGCTGCCTGACCACACTGCGACCTGACGAACCCGGGTCGATATCAAGCAAACTACCCCGCCGTCGGCGGGGTTTTGTTTTATGGTGCTCATGACTGATGGATTCTGCCGTATCATGACCGCCTACGTGTTTGCCAAGTCCCATTGCCCATGACCCGCCTGCACAAACTGACTCCCGAACTTGTTGCCAACTTTCTGCTGCCCTGGCTGTGCTATCGCTGGGCACAGCCGCAATGGGGTGAAAGTGCCGGGCTGATCGTGTCTTCCTTGCCGCCTATCGCCTGGAGCGTGGTCGAGCTGCTGCGTTTTCGCCGTATTGATGCGCTCAGCCTGCTGGTACTTGGGGGAATTGCCCTGTCCTTGCTGGCCATGTTGCTCGGTGGCAGTCCGCGGGTGTTGCTGATGCGCGAATCCTTGTTGTCAGGTTTGATCGGAGTGGCATTCCTGCTGTCACTGCTGCTGGGCAAGCCACTGCTGTTCTATCTGGCGCGTGCCACCGTGGCGCGGGAGTCTGCTGCAGGGGGGCAACGTTTTGAGCAGCGCTGGCAGGAGGCTGGTTTTCGTCGGGGCATCCGATTGCTGACGTTGTTGTGGGGGATGGGTCTTACGCTGGAAACAATATTGCGTGCCGCGATGGTCTGCACTATGTCAGTCGAGCGTTTCTTGTTGCTGTCGCCATTTGTCAGCTATGGCCTGATGGCCATCATGTTGCTGCTGACCTGGCGCGGACGCCTGCTACTGCGCCCTCGCACCATCGCAATGGTGGGGTAAGCACAAAAAAAGAGGCCGCCTGTAGAGGCGGCCTTGAATTTCCGTGATGAACACTTAGGAGAATACGCGCTGCACGTCACCAGGGTGGGCACAGAACGATTCAAACTGCACTGGCTACCTGTCTGCTGCACGTTCGCCTCTCGGGGAAGACGACGGGATGTGTGGCAGGCGGCCAGCCACTCATGGGGCAGAAGTGACTGGCGGTAACACAGTACGTACTTTAGGCCAGTGATATTGAGGAGATGTGTCAGTCGCGCGGGCAAATGTTAATAAGTTTTACAAATGAACCGGCTGTCATATTAAAAAAATTTTAAGAAATTGTTGACAGCCTGTCGTGCTACTTGTACTATGCACTCCTCTTCTGAAGAAACACAGCAGAAGACAGCGACAGAACACTGACGCGGGATGGAGCAGTCTGGTAGCTCGTCGGGCTCATAACCCGAAGGTCGTAGGTTCGAATCCTGCTCCCGCAACCAATAATGATGACGACAAAAATCGCATCATACAGAAAACCCCGATAGAACCTGGTTCTACGGGGTTTTCCGTTTTTATTGCGCCATCTTGTCCTTGCCGGTCCTTGCATAAAGCAGGCATGGGGTATGGCCATGCACTAGCGGACCGGGCGCTTGCCGACAGCTTATACTGCAAGACCACCCATATCCCGCAGAGAGCTGCCATGCGCATTGCTGTTTTCGATACCAAGAATTACGACCGCTTGAGTCTGGACGGTGCCAATCAGCAGTTTGGTCATCAACTGAGCTATTTTGAGCCACGACTCAACCGTGACACGCTGGAGCTGGTGCACGATGTGGATGCGGTCTGTCCCTTTGTCAACGACAGGCTGGACGCCGAGGTGATTGCCAGCCTGGCTGCACGTGGTGTCCGCCTGATCACCCTGCGTTGTGCGGGCTTCAATGGTGTGGACCTGGCGGCTTGCCGCCAGCATGGCATCACGGTGACCCGTGTCCCGGCCTATTCACCCCATGCGGTGGCCGAGCACGCCTTTGCCTTGCTGCTGGCCGTGGTACGGCGCATTCACAAGTCTTATGTCCGGGTACGTGAGATGGATTTCTCACTGGATGGGCTGGTGGGTTTTGACCTCTACCGCAAAACCATCGGCGTGGTTGGTACCGGGCGTATTGGCCAGGCCACCATTTCCATTGCCAAAGGCTTTGGCATGCGGGTTCTGGCATTTGATGTATTCCCGCAGGCCGGGCTGGATGAAAAGCTGGGTTTTGAATATGTCACGCTGCCGCAGTTACTGGCGGAATGTGATGTGGTCAGCCTGCATTTGCCGCTGACAGCGGAAACCCAGCACATGATCAACGCTGAGTCGCTGGCCGGCATGAAGGCCGGCGCGGTCCTGATCAATACCAGCCGTGGTGGCTTGGTGGAGACTGGCGCGCTGATTGCGGCCCTGAAGGATGGGCGGCTGGCTGGTGTCGGGCTGGATGTATACGAGATGGAAGAGGGTGTGTTCTTTGAGAACCACTCCGAGGTTGGCTTGCAGGATGACCAACTAGCCCGCCTACTCACCTTTCCCAATGTACTGGTAACCGCGCATCAAGGCTTCCTGACGCGCGAGGCGCTGGACAATATCGCCGAAACCACACTGGCCAATGCCACGGCATTCGAGCAGGGCAGGCTGCTGGACAACAAGGTGTGAAGCGGCCTGCCTCAGCCTTGCTGGCGGCGGAACACCCAGCGCTGAGTGTCTGATGCGCTGCTATCAAAACGGTAACCGGCCAGGTTGAAGTCCTGCAGCGCTTCCGGGATGTCCACCTTGTGCAGTGCTGCCCAGCGTGCCATCAGGCCACGTGCCTGTTTGGCATAGAAGCTGATGATCTTGTACTGTCCGTTCTTGTAGTCCTGGAACACAGGGGTAATCAGCCGGCCATGCAGCTTGGCCGGTTTCACCGATTTGAAGTATTCGTCTGATGCCAGATTGATGAGTACCGGATTATCGGTGGCATCCAGCAGTGTGTTCAGTGCATCGGTGATGCGCTCTCCCCAGAATGCATACAGGTTGGCTCCACGTGGATTGGCCAGTTTGGTTCCCATCTCCAGGCGGTAGGGCTGCATCAGGTCGAGTGGCCGCAACAGGCCGTACAGGCCGGACAGAATGCGCAGATGTTGTTGCAGGTAGTCCAGTTGATCCTCATTCAGGCTGGCCGCGTCCAGTCCTTCATATACGTCCCCCAGGAAGGCCAGTACCGCCTGTTTGGCGTTGGCCAGACTGAAGTCCGGGTTCCAGTCGTGATAGCGGCCCACATTCAGCGTGGCCAGCGCATCGCTGATGTCCATGAGCTTGGCAATGTCCGCCGGGCTTTTCTCGCGCAGCACGCTGATGAGCTGCTGGCTTTCGGCCAGGAAGTCGGGTTCGGTGTAGCGCTTGGTGTGCGGCGGTGTGGTGTAATCCAGCGTTTTGGCTGGGGAAAGTACCATCAACATGGGGCGTGTCCTTGCAGCAGAATGGGGTGAATTGTAGCGGAGCCGATCGTTTAGCGTGCGGGGGCCATGAGCCTGGCGTTGCCGGAAACGCGAATTGAACTGCCTTTTTCAGTCGGGATCGTGGCCTGCAAGCAAGAGCGCTGGCCCATATCCTCACCTTGTACCACCTCGATATGGCCGCCATGCTCCCAGCCAATATCTCGCAGGTAACCGGCAAGGGCGGCAGTGGCCGCTCCGGTGGCCGGGTCTTCATAGACGCCACCCGCAGCGAAGGCATTACGGCTGTGAAAGCGTTGCTGGTTCTCTGCCCACAGCAGCAGGATGGTGGTCAGGCCGGCACGGCGCATCAAGTCGCGGCCTGCTTCCAGCGAGTAACGCATGGCGGATAGGGTGGTACGCTCTTGTACGGCGAGCAGCAGGTGGTCTGCTCCAGCATGGATCAGGGCAGGAGGTAGCTTTGGGTAGAGCTGGTCGGCGCTTAGTCCGAACAAGTCGAGTGCTTCTTGCAGTAAGGCTGCCGGTGCCGCAGTACTGCGTGTCGGTGGCGATTGCAGGGCGGCACTGAGTTGTCCTGCCTGGTATTGGCCACTGACACTGATATTGGCTTGATTCAGTTGCAAGGGAAAATCCCTGTTGCCGTATTGCATCGCCAAAGCTGCTCCCAGTGCAATGGTGGCGTGGCCGCAAAATGGAACCTCTGCTTCTGGTGAGAAATAGCGCACCCGCCAGCCCTGGCCTTGCGGCATGGCGAAGACGGTTTCCGAGAAGCCTAGCTGAGCGGCAATTTTTTGCATCTCGCCATCACTTGGCAGGCTGGGCTGGATCACTACACCGGCCGGGTTGCCGCCACTGTCGCCATTGGAAAATGCAGCAATCTTCAGAATATTCATCACAGGCTCCTACCGGGTAGAATGGCATGTCAGATTCTAGGAGATGCGGGCATGCGGGTGGTTGTTCAACGGGTAAGCGAAGCGAAGGTCAGTGTGGCAGGTGAAACCTGTGGGCAGATTGCTGCCGGCTTGCTGTTGCTGGTGGGCGTGGAGGAGGTGGATACGCAGCAGGATATCGACTGGCTGGTGCGCAAGATCAGCCAGCTGCGCATTTTCAACGATGATGCCGGGATAATGAACCGCTCACTGCTGGAGTGTGGCGGCGAGGTACTGGCGGTCAGCCAGTTCACCCTGTTTGCCTCTACCCGCAAGGGTAATCGTCCTTCGTATAGCCGCGCCGCGCGCGGTGATATCTCCCGCCCGCTGTTCGAGCAGTTTGTTGCCAGCATGGCACTGGTGCTGGGCAAGGCGGTGCCAACCGGGGTGTTTGGTGCCGACATGCAGGTGAGTCTGGTCAATGACGGGCCTGTGACCATTTTGCTGGATAGTCGTGCACCCGAGTGAGCGCCAGGAAGTTTGCCCGCAGACAAGAAAAAACCCGCACCAGCGGGTTTTTTCATTTGCAGGACAAGGGAAATTACAGGCCCTGTGTCTCAATGCGTACGCGCTGGCCTGGCTGCAGGCGGGTCAGCTGATTGGCATCGTTCCAGCGCTGGATGTCAGCATGGTTAACACCAAAGCGGCGGGCAATGCTGTAGACGGTATCGCCACGCTGCACCACGTATTCAGCCGGAACGGCTCCGGTGGCGGCAGTCGGGCCACTGCTGACCTTGACCAGGGCCTCATCCTGCGCGGATGGGGCCGGCACAGCCTCAGCCAGCATGGTGTTGCTGGCCAGCGGATTGGGTTTGACGCGGATGGTCTGGCCCAGTTTTACCGTGCTGTCACTCAGGTTGTTGTAGGACTTGAGATCAGCCACGCTCACGTTGTAACGACGCGAGATATTGAACAGGGTATCGCCACTGACCACGGTATGCTGGGTGGCCGCCGGATTGACACTGGCAAGACGGGCTTCCAGCGGTTTGGGTGGCGGGGTGGTGCTGGATGGCAGGCTGGGTGCTTCAGCCTTGGCCAGTACTACCGGCTTGCTGACTGGTTTTCCAGACGGGGTGGCCTCGCTATCGGCCAGGATGGTCTGTGGCGTGCTGAGCGAAGTGGCTGCCGGGCTGATGGTGGTCGTGCTGGTAGCAGCAGCTGTTGTCGCTAGTGCTACGACTTGCTCAGTCGGCGGCGGTGTCATTGCTGCGCTGGTTGTTGCTGGCCGAATTGTTGCGACCAGAGCCTGGCTGTTGACTGGCAAAGCTGTGGTCACGACCGGAGCTGCCGGAGCCTTGAGCTGTGCCGTCATCGTTGCTGCAGTCTGTGGCTTGGCGCTGGCAATCAGGCTGTCACTGGCGGTGAGGTTGCTGTCTGTGCCATCAAGCGGAGTGGCACCATCGCCCTTGCCGCGCAGTGCTACCAGTACCGGACGACCTGCTGTCAGGCTGCGGGAGCCCAGCTTGTTGACGTTTTGCAGTTCTGCCGAGCTCATGCCATAGCGTTCGGCCACGCTGGCGATGTTTTCATCCGCCGACGGGGTGTAGACCTGCCAGCTTAGCAGCGGCTTGTCCCAGTGCGACAGGTTGTAATCAAACTTGTCGGCCTTGGCCAGCGGAATCAGCATCTGGCGGCCCGGCTTGTGGGCATAGACCGGCAGGTTGAAGGCCGGGTTGAGTTCCTTGAATTCGGCAACCGACATACCAGCCATCTTGGCGGCCACGTCGATATCCATGTGGCGGCCAGTAGAGACAGCAATGAAGTAAGGCTTGTTCGGGAATTTGTCCAGCCGGATACCATACTTTTCCGGCTGGCTGAGGATGTTGCGAACGGCAATCAGCTTGGGCGCGTAATTGCGGGTTTCATTCGGCATCCGGATGTTTTCGTAGGTGGGTTCCAGCCCGGCAGCCTGGGCGCGGGAAATGGCGCGTGCCAGATTGCCTTCGCCCCAGTTATACGCGGCAAGGGCCAGATTCCAATCGCCAAACTGGGCGTACAGATTCTGCAGATAGTCCAGGGCGGCGCGGGTGGCTTCCATGATGTCGCGACGACCGTCATACCACCAGGTTTGTTCCAAGCCGTAATGGCGACCGGTGGCGGGCATGAACTGCCACAGGCCGGCAGCGCCTACCGGCGAGTTGGCAGTAGGAACAAATGCACTTTCCACGATGGGCAGGAAGGCAATTTCAGTTGGCATGCCGCGACGTTCCACTTCATTCATGATGTGGAACAGGTATTTATGGCTGCGGTCAAGAATGCGTTTGAAGTATTCGGGCTTGCTGCTGTACAAGCGTTCCTGCTTGCGTACGATGTCGGCATTGACTTCCGGCAACTGGAAACCTTCACGTGCGCGTTCCCAGACGTTGTCGCCATTACGCAGCAGACTGGAGTTGAGCAGCATCATGTCCAGGCCAGCCGCCTGGGCTTCATCCACCCCTACCGACTGTCGAAAAGCGCCGGAATCGGCATGTGCCAGCAACGGCAAGGAAAATGCAAATGACAACGAAAGTGCCAATGGGGTGATTCTTTTCATTTGGCCAGCCCGGATTTCTGATCTGGGCCGATGCTAAACACCACCCCATGGTGTGTCAATGAAAAAAGACAAATCATTTCATGAGCTTTGCGTGAATACGTCGTTCCGGATAATTGATTGCACCAGTCAGCCTTTTGGCAAGAATGATCTACCCGTAATGCATGTCAGCGAAAATTGTTTTTCCATTCGCGCAACACGGTAAACACCTCCACGCGCTGGGACAAGTGTTGCCCGGCATGGCGGCTGGCTGTGTACTGCACGCTGGCAATGTCGCTACGCATGAAGGGATTGGTGGTTTTCTCCAGTCCCAGCTCGGTCGGCAGGGTAGGCAGCCCCATGGCAATCTGCTTTTGATCCAGCAACTGCCGCAGCTGGATTTCGTCATTGTCCGGCTCTACGGCCAAGGCAAATTTGAGGTTGGACAAGGTGTATTCATGTGCCGGATAGAAACGGGTGGTATCCGGCAGTGCTGCCAGCTTGTCCAGTGAGGCCAGCATCTGGGCCGGGCTGCCTTCAAACAGCCTGCCACAGCCTGCACCAAACAAGGTGTCGCCGCAAAACAGCTGGCCGTGTCCGTAGTAGCCCAGATGATCCAGGGTGTGACCGGGTAGCGCCAGGACATCAAATGCATAGTCGTGCCAGTGCACGCTTGCCCCTTCCATGACCGGCTGATTGACGCCGGCAATGCCTGGCGGTCCGTAAACCTGCGCCTGTGGCCAGCGTTGCAACAGTTCGGCCAGACCACCGCAATGGTCAGCATGATGGTGGGTGATGAGTATGGTTTGCAATGCCAGCCCGCGTTGATCCAGAAACGCAATCAGCGGTGCCGCCTCGCCAGGGTCAACTGCAAGTGCACCGGTGCCCTGTTGCAAAACCCAGATATAATTGTCGGCAAATGCCCGAACGGGGGTAACGGTAAACATGGTCGGATCGGACTCCTTCAATGATGCAAGCGTTTTCCACGTGGCTGACCACGACCGAGCTGGGACATTACCTGCTGCAGTGTGAACAGGCATTTTTCGATCGGGCGGTCGCCGATATTTTCGGTTTTCATGCTGTACAGATGGGCCTGCCCGAAGTGGACTTCCTGACTGCCAACCGCATTCCCTGGCAGTGCCGGGCAGCTGAAGGCGGCAAGGCGCAAATCATCTGCCACCCGGCACAAATGCCGTTTGAATCACGCAGTCTGGATTTGCTGGTCATGCCTCATCTGCTGGATTTTACCACCGAGCCGCATCAGGTTCTGCGTGAGGTGGAACGGGTGCTGGTGCCGGAAGGCCGCTTGCTGATAACCGGCTTTAATCCGGTATCGCTATGGGGAGTGCGACGCCTGATCCAGGGTCGGGCGGATACCCCGTGGCGTGGCAATTTTTTCCCCTTGATCCGTATTCGCGACTGGCTGAAATTGTTGGATCTGGAACCGGTGGCCTGCTGTTTCATGGCCTATGCGCCGCCACTGTCGCAGCAGGGGTGGCTGGAGCGTTTTGGCTTTCTGGAGCGTGCCGGCGATAGATGGTGGCCGCTGGCGGCGGGTGTCTACGGTATCGAAGCGGTCAAGCGTCAGCGTGGCATGCGCCTGATCACCCCGACCTGGAAAACGGCCAAGCCGTCCAAGGGACTGGTTGTGGCCGGAGGGAACGAACGTCACCCCAGCCATAGACAAACGCCGTCCAGCCACCGTCAGGTGCCAGGCCGGCAAGATTGAATCAGCCCGGCCCGTGTCGGGCCGGGACAACAGAACAAGAGAAACATGACAACAGAAGATTGTGTCGAGATTTATACCGATGGTGCCTGCAAGGGCAATCCCGGCCCCGGCGGCTGGGGCGCGTTGCTGCGCTTCAAGGGCAAGGAAAAAGAGCTGTTTGGCGGCGAGCGCGGCACCACCAACAATCGCATGGAGCTGTTGGCGGTGATTCGTGGCCTGGCGGCACTGAACCGACCCTGCCATGTGGTGGTCTACACCGACTCGCAATATGTTCAGAAGGGCATTTCCGAGTGGATTCACGGCTGGAAAGCCCGTGGCTGGAAGACCGCGGCCAAGGAACCGGTAAAAAATGCCGACCTGTGGCAGATGCTGGATGCCGAGCGTAACCGCCATACCCATGTGGACTGGCGTTGGGTAAAGGGCCATGCCGGCCATGAATTCAACGAGCGGGCCGACCAATTGGCCAACCGTGGCGTTGAGACCCTGTAAAAGTTTTGCCTCCTTATTGATTGTGGCCGGTTCACGCCGGCCAGCCAGAAAGCAGCAGCATGAGACAGATTATTCTCGATACTGAAACCACCGGCCTCGATCCGGATCAGGGCCATCGCATCATCGAATTTGCCGGTCTGGAAATGATCAACCGCAAGCTGACCGGCAAGCATCTGCACCTTTACATCCATCCGGAACGTGATATCGACCCGGATGCCGAGCGGGTGCACGGTATCTCGCTGGCATCGCTGGAAGGCAAGCCGCGCTTTGCCCAGGTGGCCGCGCAGATGGCCGACTTCATGCGCGATGCCGAACTGATCATTCACAACGCACCATTTGACGTCAAATTCCTCAATGCCGAGTTCGACCGGTTGGGGCTGCCGAAGATCAAACAACTGGCTGGCCAGGTTACCGATACCCTGGCCATGGCCCGTGACCAGTTTCCCGGCAAGCGCAACAGCCTGGATGCCCTGTGTGACCGCTTTGACATCGACCGCTCCAACCGTACCCTGCACGGTGCGCTGATCGACTGCGAGCTGCTGTCCGAAGTGTATCTGTGGATGACCCGTGGCCAGGAAAGCCTGGTGATGGATATTGACGTGGATGCCGGCAACAACCAGGGTGGTGACATCCAGTTCGAGCGCAAGCCGCTATTGGTCAAGCGTGCCAGCGCGGAAGAACTGACTGCACATCAGGGCTATCTCGGTGAGCTGGACAAGGCGGTGAAGGGCAGCTGTCTGTGGCATACGCTGGAAACCCCGGTTGCAGGAGATGCCACATGAACCGCTATCTGGCCCTGGTGCCGGCAGCGGGCTCCGGCAGCCGCTTTGGCGGCCCCAGCCCCAAGCAGTACCTGCAACTGAATGGCCGTCCCTTGATGTGGCACACCTTGCAGGCACTCAGCCAGGTGGAGGCCATCAGCGAAGTCGTGCTGGTGCTGTCGCCGGGTGATGAATGGTTTGATGACTTTGACTGGGATCTGCCCAAGCTGTGTGTGCATCGGGTGGGTGGTGCCAGTCGCGCCGAAAGCGTGCGCAACGGGTTGGAAGTCATGGCTGCCCGTGCCGAAGACTGGGTGCTGGTACACGATGCCGCGCGCTGCTGCCTGTCGGTCGCGGCGGTAGAGCGCCTGATTGCAACGCTGGCCGATGACCCGGTGGGCGGCCTGCTGGCCTTGCCGGTACCGGATACGGTCAAGCGTGCGGATGCCGAAGGGCGCATCAGTTCCACCGTGCCGCGTCAGGGCCTGTGGCTGGCGCAGACGCCGCAGATGTTCCGTGCAGGTCTGCTCGGCCAGGCCTTGGCCAGCAGCATGGCGGAGGAGGTGACTGATGAGGCCGCAGCCATCGAGCAGCATGGTCACAAGCCACGGTTGGTGGAAGGCGATGCGCAGAACTTCAAAGTGACCTACCCGCGCGACCTGGCACTGGCCCGGGCGATTCTGGCTTCACGAAAGGATTGAATTCCATGTTTCGAGTTGGACAAGGTTACGATGTGCACCAACTGGTGGAAGGCCGCCCGCTGATTCTGGGCGGGGTGACGATTCCGCACAGCCATGGCCTGCTGGGCCACTCCGACGCCGATGCCCTGCTGCATGCCATCACCGATGCAGTACTTGGCGCGGCGGCGCTGGGGGATATCGGTCGGCATTTCCCGGATACTGACGCAGGTTTCAAGGGGGCGGATAGCCGCGTTCTGTTGCGTGAGGCAGTCGCCCGTGTTCGTGCTGCAGGCTGGCAGGTGGTAAATGTGGATGCTACGCTGATTGCACAGCGTCCCAAACTGGCACCGTATATTGCTGCGATGTGCGCCTGTATTGCCGCCGATCTGGAGGTTGCGCAAAGTGCGGTCAATGTGAAGGGCAAAACCAATGAAACGCTGGGTTATCTGGGGCGCTGTGAGGCGATCGAGGCGCAGGCCATCTGTCTGCTGATGCCCTTGTCCTGATACCGTTTCGCCCGACAGATGCCAGCCGATGTGGGATAATCGGCAGCTGGATGTGCAATCGAACTCACTGCTGGAGGTATCAACATGCTGACCCAAGACCAACTCAAGCTGGCTGTCGCCAAACAGGCGCTGGAATTCGTGCCGGACGACTGCATCATCGGTGTGGGCACTGGCAGCACGGTCAATCTCTTCATTGAAGAGCTGGCCGCCATCAAGGGCCGCATCAAGGGCGCCGTATCCAGTTCCGAAGCCTCCACTGCTCGTCTGAAAGCCCACCATATTCCGGTGTTTGAGCTGAATGAAGTGGAAAAGCTGGAGGTGTATATCGATGGCGCGGATGAAATCAACCATCACCTGCACATGATCAAGGGCGGTGGCGCTGCGCTGACGCGCGAAAAGATTGTTGCCAGCGTGGCCGAACAGTTTGTCTGCATTGCCGACGAGAGCAAGTATGTGCTGAAGCTGGGCGCATTCCCGCTGCCGATCGAGGTGATCCCGATGGCGCGTAGTTCGGTAGCACGTCAGCTGGTGGCACTGGGTGGCCATCCGGAGCTGCGTCAGGGCGTGGTAACCGATAATGGCAACGTCATCCTGGATGTGCATGGCCTGACCATCAACACGCCAGTGGAGTTGGAAGAAACCATCAACCACATCGCGGGTGTCGTAACCTGCGGCCTGTTTGCCCGCCGTCGTGCCGACATTCTGGTACTGGGTCGCCAGAGCGGCGTGGAAGTCATCCGCTAAGCCGTTTTCCAGCAGCAAGCGGGCCTGTCACGACAGGCCCGTTTTGATTAAATGTCATCAGCCTGTCATCTGGCCGGCTTATCATTCCCCTTTACCTGAATTCCGGATTCGTTCAAGAGGCAGACATGGCAGAACACATCTCCAAGCAGTTCGACATGGAACTGGAAACCATCCGCACCCGCGTACTGCAAATGGGTGGCCTGGTAGAACAACAGATCCTGTCTGCTATCGATGCCCTCATGTCCGGTGACATCGTCAAGTTTGACAAGGTGATTGCCGAAGACGCGCTGGTCAACTCCATGGAAGTGACCATCGATGACGATTGCCAGCACATTATCGCCCGCCGCCAGCCGGCCGCCAGCGACCTGCGCATCATCATTACCGTGATCAAGACCATTACCGATCTGGAGCGCATCGGCGACGAAGCGCAGAAGATCGCCCGCATGGGTAAAACCATTTATCAGTCCGAGCGTTACCAGATGCCGCGCTTCCGTGAAATCCGCAAGATGGCGGAAGTGGCGCTGGCCATGCTGCGCCGTGCACTGGATGCGTTTGCCCGGCTGGATGCCACTGCAGCGCTGGAACTGGCGGAAGAAGACATGCGGCTGGATGATGACTTCGCCGCCGAACTGCGCCAGTTGATCACCTTCATGATGGAAGATCCGCGCACCATCAGCATGTCTATCGATACCCTGTTCATTTCCAAGGCTATCGAGCGTATCGGTGACCATGCCAAAAACATCTCTGAATACGTGGTGTATCTGGTCAAGGGTAAAGATATCCGCCATACCTCGCTGGAAACCATCAAGCGGGAAACGCTGGGCGGCTGATCAAGCGCAATGACGAAATGGCATAAATGGCGGTAACATCCCGGGTGTTACTGCCATTTTTTATTGAACAATCCATGGCGGAGCAGCGCCCTGACCCAGCCGTCCGCCCTGACTCCGCAGCAAACCATATTGGAAAAGGCTTGCCTTTGACCTCCACCCTGCCTACCCCGGATGTCCTGGCCACCGTTGACCTGGGATCCAATACATTCCGTCTGCAAGTCTCCCGCGTTGTCGAAGACCAGCTATACCCGCTGGATGCAATGAAAGAAACAGTCCGCCTGGGTGCCGGCCTGACTGCCGACAAATATCTGGACGAACTTACCCAGGAAAAAGCCCTGGCTTGCATGGCGCGCTTTGGTGAGCGTCTGCGTGGCTTCAGCCAAGCCCAGGTTCGGATCGTTGGCACCAATACCTTGAGGGTGGCAAAAAACTCGGCTGAATTCATCCAGCGGGCCGAGGCTCTGCTGGGGTTTCCTATCGAAATCATTGCTGGCCGCGAAGAAGCGCGGCTGGTATATATCGGTGCCGCGCATTCGCTGCCGGCCACCAAGGAAAGACGTCTGGTGGTGGATATCGGCGGCGGCTCCACCGAGTTTGTCATCGGCAGCCAGTTCAAGGCGCATGTAACGGAAAGCCTGCCGCTTGGCTGCGTCAGCTTCAGCCTGCGCTACTTTGCTGACGGCAAACTCAGCCGCAGCAATTTTGCTGATGCCACACTGGCCGCCCGCAATGAAATCCAGCGTATTTCCAGCGAGTACCGCCCGGAAGAATGGCAACTGGCAGTCGGAACCTCCGGTACGGCACGTTCCCTGCGCGATATTCTGGAAATCAACGACTGGTCGGCATCCGATATCACACTGGAAGGCATGCTGCAGTTGCGCGCGGAGCTGATCAGACGGGAAAACCTGAAAAATGTCAGCCTCAATGGTCTGAAGGTGGACCGGCTGCCTGTGCTGCCGGGTGGCCTGGCCATCATGATTGCCATCTTCGAAGAACTTGGCGTCAGCAAGATGACGGTGGCCGAAGGTGCGCTGCGCGATGGCGTGCTGTACGACCTGCTGGGCCGCCAGCGTGAAAAGGACATGCGCGAAAGCACGGTGCAATTGTTCAAGCGTCGCTACCACGTGGACGTGCAACAGAGCGAGCGCGTGCAGCAACTGGCCGAACGCCTGTACCGCATGGTAGCGGGTGAAGATATTGATCAGGACATGCTCAAGCGCCTGGTGTGGGCGGCACGCCTGCATGAAATTGGTCTGACCATTGCTCATACTGCGTATCACAAGCACTCGGCCTATATTCTGCAGAATGCAGACATGCCGGGTTTTTCCAAGCGCGAACAGGCCATGCTGGCCACCATCGTGCTGGGTCATCGTGGTGACATGGGCAAGATGCAGCAAGTGGTGCACGACCCGGTGCTGTGGCAGGCGGTTGTGGCATTGCGGCTGGCGGTGCTGTTTTATCGCAGCCGCCATGCGATTCCGCTATCTGACTTGCTGGATCTCAAGTCGGCAGCCAAGGGTTTTGTACTCACCGTGAGTAAGAATTGGCTGAATGACAATCCCTTGACAGCCAGCGCCTTCCGTCAGGAAGTGCTGCAGTGGAAGAATGTCGGTTTCGAGCTTGATATCAGCCAGATCTGACCATGCGCCATGCCAAGGTAAAGCAGCGGGTGCCCACGCTGGGCGAACCACCAGGAACCCTACTGCCTGTCGGGGACGCCAAAGTGGAGGCCAGCAGCATCACCCTGCTGGAATTCGGCCCACAGGAGCTGTGCGAAACCCGGTTTGAGACGGTGGCCGCAGGGCTGGCCCACCAGTCTAGTCAGCCAGTGCGCTGGCTGAATGTATATGGCCTGCACGATGCTGGCGTGATGCAGGCCATTGGCGAGCGTTTCGGCCTGCACCCGCTGGTACAGGAGGACATTCTCAATAACCGGCAACGGCCCAAGCTGGAAGACTACGGCGACTATCTGTTCATTGCCACGCGGGTGTTCGACTTTCCTCCCAACGGTGGGCACCTGCGCTACAGCCAGATGTATCTGGTGATCGGCAAGGATTTCGTGCTTTCCTTCCAGGAGAAGCCCACAGGAGTGTTTGAAGCCGTGCGCGAGCGTCTGCGCAGCAGTCGCGGTTCTTTGCGCAGTAAAGGTGCGGATTACCTGGCCTATGGCCTGATCGATGCCATCATCGATGACTACTTCGGTGTGCTCAGCCAGTTTACCGAGCATGTGGAGCGCACCGACCAGATGTTGCTGCATGGGCGCGAGCAGGGCGTATTGCACAAGGTGCAGCGCCTGAAGCACGACTGCCTGAAACTGCGGCGTTCGATTTTGCCGCTGCGTGAAATCCTGCTCACCCTGATGCGCGGCGAGTACCGGCTGATCCAGCCTGATACCCAGGTCTATCTGCGTGATGCTTATGACCACACCATGCATGTCATCGAATCACTGGAAATGTCGCGCGAAATGGTAGCGGACATGCTGGATCTCTACCTTTCCACCCAGTCGCACCGGCTTAATCTGCAGATGAGAGTGCTGACCGTGTTCAGCATGATCTTCATGCCACTCACGCTGATAGCCGGTATTTACGGCATGAACTTTGAAAACATGCCGGAACTGCACTGGCACTACGGCTATTTTGCTGTGCTGGGACTGATGGCGGCGATTGCCGTTGGCTTGATCTGGCTGTTTTCCCGCCGTAACTGGATCTGATTCTTCCGGTCTTGCCGATCAACCGCAGAGGCGCAGGCCCTGCGGTTTTTTTGTATGCGCCAAAGCTGTGTCATGGTGGTTTTCACATACCCCTTGGGGGTATATACTTGCGATCAAGGAGTCCATCATGACCGAAACCGTGATCACCCTGCCGATTGCCGGCATGCATTGCGCGGCTTGTGCTGCCAGGCTGGAAAAGGTATTGGGCAAGCTCGATGGCGTCAGTGCCAGCGTCAGTTTTGCCAGTGAGCAGGCCCAGATTCACTATCAGCCTGGACGCAGCAGCCTGCAGCAAGTACAGGATGCCATCGTCAAGGCTGGTTTCAGCGTGCCACAGCAACAGTTGCAGCTGGATATCAGTGGCATGACTTGCGCTGCTTGTGCGGTACGGTTGGAGAAGGTGCTTAACAAGCTGCCGGGGGTCAACGCGCAGGTAAACTTTGCCACCAGCGCGGCTCAGCTGCAGTTTGCCGCCGGCATATTGCCCATTGCCGATGCGCTGCATGCTGTGCGCAAGGCCGGTTTTAGCGCCACGCTGCATGAGGACGCCGGGAGCGAAGACCTGCAACAATTGCATGCCCGGCAGTATCGCCGCGAACTGGGCTGGTTTGGCTTGGCGCTGCTGCTTACCCTGCCTTTCCTGCTGGAAATGCTGGCCATGTTGTTTGGTTGGCATCAACTGATGCTGCCGCGCAGCCTGCAACTGGCGCTGGCCACCCCGGTGCAGTTCATCATCGGCTGGCGCTTTTATCGCGGTGCATGGCATGCACTCAGAAGTGGCGGTGCCAATATGGATGTACTGGTGGCACTGGGTACCAGCATGGCCTGGTTGCTTTCCACCGTGGTTACCCTGAGCGGTTGGCAGCAACAGCATGTGTATTTTGAAGCCAGTGCGGCAGTCATTACGCTGGTGTTGCTGGGCAAGCTTCTGGAGGCGCGCGCGCGCGGCAAGACATCAGGTGCCATTGCCAGCCTGATCCGGCTGGCACCACGCCATGCCCGTATCGAGCGTGATGGCCAGCTGCAGGATATTGCCGTCGAGCAATTGCAGGTAGGCGATGTGGTGGTGGTACGTCATGGAGAAAGCCTGCCGGTGGATGGCGTCGTGGTGGAAGGACAAGCAGCCATCGACGAAAGCATGCTCACCGGTGAAAGCCTGCCGATCAGCAAAACCATCGGCGACAAAGTGTATGCCGCCACACGCAACCAGCAGGGCATGCTCAAGGTGCGTGCCGGTAGCGTGGGCAGCCAGACCCAGCTGGCCGAGATCATCCGGCTGGTGGGGCTGGCACAGGGTTCGAAAGCGCCGATCCAGCGGCTGGCCGACCAGATTGCCGGTGTGTTCGTCCCGGTGGTGGCTACAATCGCCCTGCTTACCCTGTTGTTCAATGGCTGGTGGCTGGGCGACTGGAGCCAGGCCTTGATCCGTGCAGTGGCCGTGCTGGTGATTGCCTGCCCGTGTGCACTGGGCCTGGCCACACCTACAGCCATCATGATGGGCGTAGGCAAGGGGGCCGGACGCGGCGTGCTGTTCCGCAATGCGGCGGCACTGGAAACTGCCGGGCGTATCAATACCCTGGTGGTGGATAAAACCGGTACGCTGACCGAGGGCAGGCCGGTGGTTACCGCCATCTGGGCGGCAGACGGGGATGAAAACCGCGTGCTGCAACTGGCGGCCAGCGTGGAAAGCGGATCCGAGCATCCGCTGGCACATGCCATCTTGCAGCAGGCCGCAGAGCGTGGCCTTGCCTTGCTACCCTTGCAAGCTTTTCAGGCCGAGGTTGGTCAGGGCGTTACTGCCAGTATCGATGCTTACGGCAGCCTGCGTGTGGGGCGGCCTGACTGGGCCAGTAACGCCGCCTTGCCGGCGGGATGGCCACTGCCAGGGCAAAGCATGATTGCACTGGCTGACGATACCCGGCTGCTGGGCCTGTTGGCGATTGCCGATACCTTGCGGCCAGGAGCTGTGAGTGCAGTAAAGACCTTGCAGCAGATGGGGGTGCAAGTCATCATGCTGACCGGCGACAATCCCTCTACCGCGGCAGCCATTGCCAGCGAGGCCGGCATTACCGATTATCGGGCCGGACTGCGGCCGCAGGATAAGGCCGAGGCTGTGGTGCAGTTGCAGGCGGCTGGCCGCAAGGTGGCCATGCTGGGCGATGGCGTCAATGATGCACCGGCGCTGGCGGCGGCCGATGTCAGCTTTGCCATGGGTGCTGGTTCGGATGTGGCGATTGAAACGGCGGACATCACCCTGATGCAGGGCGATATTCTGCATGTAGCCGATGCCATCCGCCTGTCACGCGCCACGTTGGGGAAAATCCGGCAAAACCTGTTTTTTGCCTTTATCTATAACGTGCTGGGTATTCCGCTGGCGGCGCTTGGCATGCTGAATCCGGTGCTGGCCGGGGCTGCCATGGCCATGAGTTCGGTGTCGGTAGTCAGCAACTCATTATTGCTGCGCCGTTGGAAATAAACGCAAAGGAAACATCATGAGTGAACTGAAACTGAAAATCGAAGGCATGACCTGCGGTGGCTGCGCCAACAGCATTACCAAGGTGCTCTCCACCATGGCCGGTGTCAGCAGTGCCGAAGTCAGCCTGCAGGACAAGGCCGCCAGCATTGTTTACGATGCCGCAACCGTGTCTCCGGAGGAACTGGCGGCAGCGGTGGAAGATGCAGGTTTTGATGTGGTGGGCACCGACTGACGGAATGAGTATCCGCCTTTGGTAGAAACACTTATACTCACGTCATTACAGCTGCCGGTCCTCAGGCCGGCATCTTCATTTACACAGCAACGGTGCAGAGCCGTGACATGAAGCGATGATGGGTATCAGGATTCGGAGGCTGGCCGCAGGCTGCGGTCTGGCGATGGCATGCCATGCCGCTTTGGCCGCGGTGTTACCGGTGCTGGCTGAAGAAAACGTGCCTTTCTCCTATCGGCAGGATGGCAACATTCAGGGCTATTGCTCCGAGGCCGTGCGGGCTGCTCTGGATGCTGCCCGTGTGCCGCACCAGATTGATATCCAACCCTGGGCGCGTATCTACACCACCACACTGAGCAAACCGGGAACCCTGATGTTTCCCATTGCCAGGACCGCGGAGCGGGAAGACAAGTTCAAATGGATAGGCCCGCTGGTGGCCAACCGCATTGCGCTGTTCCGCAAGAAGGGTCGCAGCGATGTGGTGGTACACAGCCTGGATGATGCCCGCCGCTATCGTATTGGCGTAGTGAATATGGACTTCCGCGAGGAATATCTGCGGCGCAAGGGTTTCAGTGATGTTGGCGGCAAGCCGCTGATGGTGGTGAGCTCCAGCGACCTGTTGCTGCCCATGCTGCAGGCCGGGCGCATCGACCTGGTACCGCTGGGCCTGGCGAAATGTGCACCGCATGGTCTGGACTGTAGCGGCATCGAGCCGGTGTATGTGCTGGGTGAGCTGGAGTCTGCGCTGTACATGGTCTTCAACCGCGATACCAGCGATGCACTGGTGCAGAAAGTGCGCGAGGGTTTTGAGCAAACCCGGCGTAACGGTAGTCTGGCCCGTATCATGGCTCCGCTGAACCGCATTTACGGTCGTGGCGAGTAAGGCTGACTGTTTTACAGCTCGATGCTGATGCCTTGTTCCAGCGGATGCAAGTGCAGCAGCGATGGCAGCTCCTTGCGAACCTGCTCCAGTATCTGTGTACGCTGCCTGTTGTCGGTATGGGTGATCCAGACATGGACATTGGGCGGCAGGATTTCCAGCAGGGGAATCAGCAGGGCCGGCGACATGTGTCCATCCACCATGGCCTTGGCGGAATTTTCATTGAGATAGCTCAGTTCGCAGATGACATCGGTCAGCGACGGCACATGGCTGATCCAGTGCCAGAACGCCAGGCAGGGGCCGGAATCTCCGGTAAAGGCCAGCGCCCGCCACGGGCCTTCCAGCAGCCAGCCGACAGCCGGCACGTTGTGTTCTGCTGGCAAGGCGGTAGCAATACCGTCCGGCAAGGAAACCGCATCTCCCACTTCCACTGCATGCAGTCGTAGCCAAGGCACATTGCCCGGCGCTGCCTTGGTGTAGTCCGGCCATTGCTGGCTGCCAAACATCTGCTGTTTCAACGCATCGATGGTTTCCTGCTGGGTATACACATCCACGCCGCGTCCGCCGTGGCTGATATGGGTATCGGCCAGCAGCGGCAGGCCGCTGCAGTGATCCAGATGACTGTGCGTGAGCAAGACCGTTTCGATTTGCAATAGGGCTTGCGTGTCGAGATCGACAATGCCGCTGCCACAATCGAGCAGGCAGTTGGCGTCCACC
The DNA here is from genome assembly GCF_009856625.1 of Aquitalea denitrificans. Lineage (GTDB taxonomy): Bacteria > Pseudomonadota > Gammaproteobacteria > Burkholderiales > Chromobacteriaceae > Aquitalea > Aquitalea denitrificans. Next base: position 3,388,141 of record NZ_CP047241.1, on the reverse strand, counting down.
AGAAAACAGGTGGTGCGCATCGCCTGGCCATAGCCGGATGATGATCCCAGAACCTTGACGTGCATGTGTGTCCCCTTGCAAAGGTGCGGCATGAAGCCCTTTGCAGTGTAGCCGATGGCGTGGCATCGCGCCGCAGCCGGTACCGCGGCGCATGCAAGTCGGGAAAATGTGCAGGGGTTTCTGTTTTACGTAGCCGGTGTGTCTGTACCGATTGTATGACCGGGGCTATGGGGGAAATGCCAGACAGCAGGTAAAACCATGCAAATCAGGGCTCAGCTGCCATCAGCCGGCGTCCGGTCCATTCCAGCGTGGCGCACAGCAGCAGGTAGGCAAGGGCGACAATGCCGAATATCTGCAAGGGGTAAACCTGCTCGCGGTTGTTGATCTGGGTGGCAACAAAGGTGAATTCGGCTACACCAACCACATACGCCAGCGAGCTGTCTTTCAGCAGGGTGATCCACTGGTTGACGAAGGAGGGCAGCATATGGCGCAAGGCCGGCGGCAGGATGACGTAACGCAGCGTCTGCCAGCGCGTCATGCCCAGTGCCGCACCAGCCAGCCATTGACCCTTGCCTATGCCCTCAATTCCGGCCAGCACCGACTGGCTCAGATAGGCGGCATTGATCAGCGCCAGAGCGGCAATCACCGTCAGTACGCCGGGGATGTCGATGCCAAACAGGATGGGCAGCAAAAAGTAGCACCAGAAAATCAGCATCAGCACCGGGATGGCACGCAGTAGCTGCACCAGCAGGGTCAGGCTGCGCTTCAGGCGCGGGCCGCCCATGGTGAGGGCAATACCACCGGCCAGGCCGCCCAGCGTGGCCAGCACGCCGGCAGCCAGGCTGATGCCAACGGTGAGCAGCAGTCCACCCGGCTGGCCATGCACCAGATTACCCCATAGCAGATAGTCCAGATTGTCTTGCAGCAAGGTCAGCATCATCGGATACGGCCCTCGGCGGCGTGCCGGCTACCGGCCAGCTGGGTGGCGATCACCAGCAACAGGTAGAGCGCAGTGGCCACGGCAAAGGCTTGAAAGGCCAGCAGGGTTTCGCTTTCCACCTGACGCGAGGTATAGGACAGCTCCGCCACGCCAATGGCCATGGTCAGCGAGGTGTTCTTGATCACCGCGGTGTACTGGCCCAGCAGCGGCTGGCGAATCACCCGCAGCGCTTGTGGCAGCACGATGTAGCGGAAGATCTGCCACTCCGTCATGCCCAGGGCGCGCGCCGCCAGCCTTTGCCCGCGGGCCACGGTATTTAGCCCGGCGGCCAGTTCGGCGCTGATGAAACAGGCCGAATACAGCGACAGCGCCAGCCAGGCGGCCAGCCATTCGAAAGGGGGCCAGCCCAGGCTGAAGCCCAGTGGCAGTGCCCATTGATGCGGGGTGTTCAGCCATTGCATGGCGGCATCCGGCAGCAAGCCGCCAGCCCCGAAATACCATAGCAAGACCTGCACCAGCAGCGGCGTGTTGCGATGCAGGCTGCAAAACAGACGGGCAGGCCATCGCAGCCAGCGTTGCCGGCTATCCTGTGCTGCGCACAGCAGGATGCCCAGCAGAGTGGCTGCCAGACTGACACACAGTGCCAGTGCGGCAGTCATGGCGGCACCATGCAGCAGCCAGCCCAGATAATGCGGAGCCAGCCAGCCTTGTCCCAGCCAGGAGGGTGGAGTCATTAGTCCGTCTTTTTAGTAAGGGGGATGAAAATGCAGAAAGCCGGCCTGTGCGACAGGTGCGCAGGCCGGTTGGCGTGTCCGGGTGAAATCAGACGGCGTCGCCGATCTTGAAATCACGCGGCAGCGGTGCCTTGGTACTGGGGCCAAACCAGCGGTCATAGATCTTGCGTGCTTGGCCGGATTTTTCCAGCTCCAGCAGCGTGTCGTTCACCACCTTGGTCAGACGGGCTTCGCCCTTGGGCAGACCGATGGCCTGGTATTCGCGGGTGAGGGTAAACGGTGCCAGCTCGTACTTGGCCTTATCCGGCGCATTGGCCAGCAGTGCTGCCAGCTTGGAGCCGTCCTGCGAGATGGCCTGCACATTGCCATTGCGCAGTGCGGTGAAGGCCAGCGGGGTGTCGTCGTAGGCCACTACCGTGGTCTTGCTGTATTTCTCGCGCAGATAGATTTCCTGGGTGGTGCCCTTGTCCACGCCCACGCGCAGGCCTGCCAGTTGTTCCGGCTTGCTCAGGCTGCCTTTGCGAGCGATGAACTGCTGACCGGAAGCAAAGTAGGGCAGGCTGAAGTCCACCTGCTTCTTGCGCTCATCGGTGACGGTGAAGTTGGCGGCCACCAGGTCGGCCTTGCCCGCCACCAGCAGCGGAATGCGATTGGCCGGATTGGTGGGCACCAGCTCCAGCTTGACCTGGAGTTTCTTGGCAATGGCCTGGGCGACTTCTACATCCAGACCGCTGATCTGGTGGGTCTTGGCATCCAGAAAGCCAAACGGCGGGTTGCTGTCGAAGGCTGCCACGCGCAGTACGCCAGTTTTCTTGATATCGTCCAGGCGATCGGCCAGGGCATGGCCGGCAGTGCCCAGCAGGGTGAGCGCCAGTAGCAGGGAAGGGGTTTTCATGGCTAAGCCTCTTGTGGAGTGAGATGACAATGACAGTCAGTACCGGTAGGTGCTGCTGTGAATGGCCTCCATGCTAGGTGTAGTGGCTCAGCAGGTAAAACGATTAAAAATGCATTTTTTATCAGGATATGGAATAAGCAAGGGCAGCACAGTGGCTGCCCTTGCACAGGCAGGTGGGGCCGGGCGCAGCGCTCAGTCCATCTGCCGTCGCCAGGCACGGCTGAGTTGTTCCACTGCCCACGACAGTAGCAGCATGGCGATGATCAGGCTGGCAGCCCGGTGCTGCTGGAAGAGAGACAAGGCCAGATAAAGCTGCTGCCCCAGCCCGCCGGCCCCGACAATGCCCAGCACTGTAGCAATGCGGATATTGTTTTCCCAGCGGTACAGGGTATAGGCCACCCATTGGCTAAATACCGTCGGCAGCAGGCCGTAGGCAAAAGCCAGCACCCGGCTGGCCCCGGCCTGGCGCAGGGCCAGTTCTGGCGCGTGATCGGCATTTTCCAGCGTCTCGGCAAACAGCCGCCCCAGCACGCCGGCAGTGTGCAAGGCCAGCGCCAGCACCCCGGCAGCCGGGCCCAGCCCGACAGCCAGCACCGCTATCGAGGCCCATAGCAGATCCGGCACCCCGCGCAGCAGGTTAAGCAGCAGACGGCTAGCCCATTTGGCGGCACTGCCAAAGCGCCCGGCAGCCGGCATCGCCAGTACCGCCGCCACAGCAAAAGCCAGTACCGTACCCAGTGCCGACATGGCCAGCGTTTCCAGCGTGCCATGGGCCAGCTCGGCCAGCATGTTGCCATCCGGCGGGAAAAAGTCATGGCTGAAGCGTGCAATGGCGGACAGATCAAAGCCGCTGTCGCGCCAGCCCGGCAGCAGCCACAGCACGCTGGCCACCACCGCCAGCAGGCCGCTGCCCAGCAGGTACAGGCCACCATGCGGACGCTCCAGCGCATGGCGCGACAGCAGGCTGATGCCTTCGCTCAGGCTCACCAGCAACAGGAAAACCAAGAGCAGGGTGCTGACTTCGCCGCCATTGAGCATTTTCAGGCTGGTGTCCAGTAACTGGCCCACGCCTCCAGCACCAACAAAACCCATCACCGCCGAGGCGCGGATGGCGCATTCCCAGCGGTAAACGCTGTAGCTGACCAGTTCGGGGAGGGCTTGCGGCCACAGGCCATACAGCAGGCACTGCCAGCGGCTGGCACCTTGCAGATGCAGTGCGCCAGCCAGTTCGCGCGGCTGGGATTCCAGAATCTCGGCATACACCTTGCCCAGCATGCCGCCATAGGCCAGACCGATGGCCAGCACCGCCGGCAGGCTGCCCAGGCCCGCAGCCCGCACAAACAGCAGTGCCCAGACGATTTCCGGAATGCCGCGCAAGATCACCATCAGTCCGCGCAGCAGTGATTTGAGCAGTTCGATACCCGCCAGCGCCGATTCGACCGCCAGCGCCTGGCGATCCAGCGCACGGCTGGTGACAAAGGCCAGCGGTGCGCCCAGCAGCATGGCCAGCGCAATACCGGCGGTGGCACTGGCCAGCGTGGTGATGGTTTCGCGTGCCACATCCAGCAGAAAACTGCCTTGGGTGGATAGCGGGAAAAAGCCGGCGACAAAACCGGCCATGGTGCGCCAGCTATCGGGATTGGCCAGCGTGGCGGGATTGAACTGGGTCAGGCTGAAGCTGGGTGCCAGCAAGGCCAGGCACAGCAGCAGGGTGAACAAGCGCGGCCAGCGGGCCGGATCGCGTGGATGGGGGGTCAGCATCGCAAGCCCTGGCTGACGCTGGCTGCCGGTGGCGTAGCTGCCGGCTCGGCCAGCCTTTCGCCGGCATAGAGCGCGCTTACCACACCGGGATGAACCTGCTCGCGTGGCAGATCAAACATGATCTGGCCATCACGCACCCCGATGATGCGCGGGAAATGGGCCAGCGCCAGTTCCACCGAATGCAGGCTGACCAGCAGGCTGGCCTGGCGTGCGTGGGCTTCTGCCACCAGCAGGCTGATGGTGTCTTCCGCCAGCCTGGGGTCCAGCGCGGCCACCGGCTCATCCGCAAGCAGCAGATCGGCCTGCTGATACAGCACGCGGGCAATGCCGACCCGCTGGCGTTGGCCACCGGACAACTGATCACAGCGTTGCCATAGCTTGTCGGCCAGCGCTAGCCGCTGCAGGCAATCCTGCACTGCCGCGCCGTCATTCGGCCACAGCAGGCGGGTCAGGGCGGCCAGGCCGCCATATTGGCCCAGCTTGCCGGCTGCCACGCTGTGGATCACCCGCTGGCGGGCTGGCAGCGGGGCTGCCTGGTAGACCATGCCGATGCGGCTGCGCAGCCGCCGCAGCCAGCGTGCCGACAAATGCCATGGGTTGTCACCCAGCACGCTCAGGCTGCCCTGGCTTGGGCGGTAGCGCGTGGCGGCCAGCAGCAGCAGGGAGGTTTTGCCGGCCCCGGAAGGGCCGATCAGCGCTGCCTGTTCGCCGCCGGCCAGCTCCAGCCTGATGTCGCGCAGCACATCCACGCCGCCTAGCTGCAGGCTGACACCGTCAAACAGCAGGCTCACTTGAGCAGGCCTGCCGCTTCAGCTGCTGCCTCGATGCCCTTGTAGTTGTCAGCCTTGGTGGGAATGAAGCGGCTGGCGCGTTGCAGCTCCAGGATGGCTTTCTGTTCCGGGTTCTTGGCATCCAGCTTGAGGAAGGCGGCGGTAATGCGTGCCTGCAGCTTCTTGTCCAGATTGCCGCGCACTGTCCAGTTGTAGTCGTAGAAGGTTGGGCTGGTGGCCAGCAGTTTCACCTTGCTGCTGTCTACCTTGCCACTTGCTACCAGCTTGTCCCATACCGAGGCATTGAGCGCACCGGCATCCACCTTGCCGGAGGCCACCCAGGCCACGGTGGCGTCATGCGCGCCGGAGTAAGCTACATTCTTGAAGAAGGTTTCCGGTTTGATGCCTTCCTTTTGCAGGAAGTAACGCGGCATCAGGTGGCCCGAAGTGGAGGAGGCCGAGCCAAAGGCAAAGCTCTTGCCCTTGAGATCCTTCAGCGACTTGGCGCCCACGGCGGCATTGACGATGAATTTGGAGGTGAACTTGCTGTCTTCCTCGCGCTGTACCAGCGGCACCACCTTGCCATGCAGGCTGGCCTGCACAAAGGTAAAGCCACCCAGCCAGGCCATGTCGATCTTGTCGCTATTGAGTGCGGTCACCACCGCGGCGTAGTCGGTCACCGGCACAAACTGCACCTTCATGCCCAACTCTTTTTCCAGATACTGGCCTAGCGGGGCAAACTTGCGCTGCAACTCGGTCGGGGCTTCATCCGGAATGGCGGAGACTTTCAGCACGGCTTCTTCGGCCGAGGCCAGGGCGGAGACGGCCAGCAATGCCGTGGCCAGCGTGAGTTTGAGGGTTTTCATGCCTGGTATTCCTTATCTGTGCGGGCAAAAGGCCGCAGGACAAATAAAAGCCAGTCGATGACTGGCTTTATTGATAAACCACAGTGGCAGGCAAAAGACTGCCAGCGGCAATTATAGCCTAGCGCTGCTGGCGTTTGCCGAACCAGACCAGCAACACCACGCCGATAACAATCATCGGCAGGCTCAGCCACTGGCCCATGCTGATGGTGTAGGACTGGCCGAAGATGCCGGCATCCGGATTGCGGAAAAACTCGCTGACAAAGCGTGCCAGACCGTAACCGATCAGGAACACCGCTGACACCTGCCCCCGCGCACGCGGCTTGCTGCTGTAGATCCACAGCACGGCAAACAGGGCGATGCCTTCCAGCAAAAACTCATACAGCTGCGAGGGGTGACGCGGCAGCGCGCCGTACTGCATCAGCATGTTCAACAGATCGGATGATGTCTGGCCCTCGGCCAGATCATTGGCCCTGGCGGAAGGAAACAGCATCGCCCAGGGCAGGTCAGGGCTGGCTACCCGGCCCCACAGCTCGCCATTGATGAAGTTGCCGATACGCCCGGCGGCCAGACCCAGCGGCACCAGCGGGGCGATGAAGTCGGTCAGCTCCCAGAAACTGCGTTGCTGCTTGCGGGCAAACAAGGCCATGCCCACCAGCACACCGAGGAAACCACCGTGGAAGGACATGCCACCCTTCCATACCATGAAGATTTCCGCCGGGTGGCTGAAGTAGTAGCCGGGTTCGTAAAACAGCACTTCACCCAGGCGTCCGCCAATCACCACGCCCAGCACGCCATACATCAGCAGGTCGTCCAGCAGTTTTGAGGTGAGAAAAGCATGGCCTTGGCGGATGCGGTAATTGCCCAGCAACAGGAACAGGCCAAAGCCCAGCAGGTACATCAAGCCATACCAGTGAATGGCCAGCGGGCCCAGGTGAATGGCGACGGGGTCGAACTGCGGATGAACGATCATTTGTCAGGTCGGTGCGTTTGCGGTAAAAGAATATGGACGAAATTATACGGAATGCGTTCCGCCGCGTCCTGTCATTACCATGACAGATTGCGGCCAGCCCGATCCAGCGGCACCCGGGAGAGGGCAGACCTGCCTGCAACACAGGCGCGGTCAGTGGCAATGCGCTCTGCAAGCATCTGATCATCAAGGAAACAAGACATGCCCCAATACCGTTCCAAAACCTCCACCGCCGGCCGCAACATGGCGGGTGCCCGCGCTCTGTGGCGTGCTACCGGCATGAAAGACGAGGATTTTGGCAAGCCCATCATCGCCATTGCCAACAGCTTCACCCAATTCGTGCCCGGCCATGTCCACCTGCACAATATGGGACAGCTGGTAGCGCGTGAAATCGAACGCGCCGGCGGTGTGGCCAAGGAATTCAACACCATCGCCATCGACGACGGCATCGCCATGGGCCACGGCGGCATGCTGTACAGCCTGCCCAGCCGCGACCTGATTGCCGACAGCGTGGAATACATGGTGAATGCCCACTGTGCCGACGCGCTGGTGTGCATCTCCAACTGCGACAAGATCACCCCCGGCATGCTGATGGCTGCCATGCGCCTGAACATTCCGGTGATTTTTGTTTCCGGTGGCCCGATGGAAGCGGGCAAGGTGCAGTGGGGCAACGACATCCGCAAGCTCGACCTGGTGGACGCCATGGTGGAAGCGGCCAACAGCGCCATTTCCAATGAAGATGTGGAGCGGGTTGAGCGTTCGGCCTGTCCGACTTGCGGCTCCTGCTCCGGCATGTTCACCGCCAACTCGATGAACTGTCTGACCGAAGCCCTGGGTCTGTCGCTGCCCGGCAACGGCAGCCTGGTGGCCACCCATGCCGACCGCAAGGAACTGTTCCTGCGCGCCGGTCGCCTGATCGTTGACATCACCAAGCGTTATTACGAACAGGACGACGCCAGCGTGCTGCCGCGCGCCATCGGCAGCAAGCAGGCTTTTGAAAACGCCATGAGCCTGGACGTGGCCATGGGCGGCTCCACCAATACCGTGCTGCACCTGCTGGCTGCCGCCAGCGAAGCCGGTGTCGACTTCAAGATGGCCGACATCGACCGCATCTCGCGTTCGGTGCCCTGCCTGTCCAAGGTAGCCCCGGCCACGCAGAAATATCATATGGAAGACGTGCACCGCGCTGGTGGCGTGGTGGCCATTCTGTCCGAACTGGACCGTGCCGGCCTGATCCACCGCGATGTGCCCACCATCCATAGCAAGACGCTGGCCGAGGGGCTGGAAGCCTGGGACATCATGCGTCATGGCGAAGACAGCGAAGCCCGCCGCTTCTACCGTGCAGCACCGGGCGGCGTGCCCACCACCATCGCCTTCTCCCAGTCCATGCGCTACCCGGGCGTGGATGATGACCGTGCCGGTGGCTGCATCCGCGACAAGGCCAATGCCTACTCGCAGGATGGTGGCCTGGCCGTGCTGTACGGCAATATCGCCGAGCGTGGCTGCATCGTGAAAACCGCTGGTGTGGATGACTCCATCCTCAAGTTCACCGGCCGTGCCCGCATCTTCGAAAGTCAGGATGACGCCGTTGCTGCCATCCTGGACGACAAGATTGTGGCTGGCGACGTGGTGGTCATCCGCTACGAAGGCCCCAAGGGCGGCCCTGGCATGCAGGAAATGCTTTACCCCACCAGCTATCTCAAGTCCAAGGGCTTGGGCAAGGCCTGCGCGCTGCTGACCGATGGCCGTTTCTCCGGTGGTACTTCCGGCCTGTCCATCGGCCACGTATCGCCGGAAGCAGCCGAAGGCGGTGCAATTGGTCTGGTGGAAGAGGGTGACACCATCGAGATCGACATCCCCAACCGCGGCATCCGCCTGGCCGTCAGCGACGAGGCACTGGCTGCCCGTCGCGCCGCCATGGAAGCACGTGGCCGTGACGCCTGGAAACCGGTGGATCGCCAGCGCCCGGTCAGCGCCGCCCTGCGCGCCTACGCGGCCATGACCACCAGCGCCGACACTGGTGCGGTGCGTGATGTGACCCAGGTGGAAAAATAAGCGGGCTGCCCGCTAAATCGGTAACAACGGCAGCTGCGGCTGCCGTTTTTTATGTGGTTGTCCGCGACTTCTTCCATGCTTTAACTGGAACAGCGGCAACTGTGCTTGCGCCTTGCGCGGCAAGCTGTCTCAGTTGCTTGATCGATCAACCCATTGCGAGCCGACCATGCCATCAACTTCATCACTGCAGCTGACCGTCGATGCCCAGTATTGCAGCCCCTATGCCATGTCGGTGTATGTGGCGCTGCTGGAAAAGCAACTGCCCTTTACCCTGTCGACACTGGATCTGGATGCCGGGGCCAATCATGCACCGGCTTATGCTGCCAGTTCGCTGACAGCGCGTGTGCCGGCCTTGCAGCATGGTGACTTCGTGCTCAGTGAGTCCTCGGCCATTACCGAATATCTGGACGAGCTGTTTCCCGACCCGGCTTTGTATCCGCCATCCCCCCAGGACAGGGCGCGGGCGCGGCAAATCCAGGCCTGGCTGCGCAGTGATCTGCTGCCTTTGCGACAGGAGCGTGACACCCTGGTGGTGTTCTACCGGCCAATAAGGTGCCCGCTGTCTGATGCGGCCCGGCGTGCCGCCCACAAACTGCTACGGGTGGCCGAGCAGGCATTGCCTGCCGGTGCGGACTACCTGTTTGGGCAGTGGAGTATTGTGGATGTCGATCTGGCGTTGATGCTCAACCGCTTACGGTTGAATGGCGACCCCATGCCACAGCGGCTAGCCGATTATGCGGCTTTGCAATGGCAGCGGACATCGGTACAACGCTGGCTGGATTTGCCGCGCCCAGCGCTGAAATAAGGGTTAGGCAGATAAGACCGAGTAAAACTGTCGGGTATTTGCCACAGGTGGTCTTGACCGTGGATAAGACTTTTCTTTGGCGGTGAACTTAAATTTCCACCTGTAGTCAGATCATTTCCGGTTATACAAGCAAGCCGGATTCCCTGATTGGCAGCGTGTTCTGGCGCTGCATCCTCTTGCTCTTCCTGGCAAGACCGAACATTTCCGCATGTTCGGTTTTTCTTTTTTGTAATAATTAGAACTTGTATACAATATATGTTTAATATTTTGTGTCACATTGCTCACAACCGAACATTTGCGCTTGTCATTACCTTGCCGGGTCGCACTCGGCTCGGCAAGGCAGGAAATCCGTGCCGGAGAGGTGTTTGTAATCGTGGGAAGCTGTGATCTGCCGGGCTGGATTCTTTACGTATTTCTGTAAAAAATCTTTAATAACATTGTGTTATAGGCTTGATTTGTCGTGCTTTGGCTGCATTGGGCAAAAAAAATGCGCGGTGCCGTGAGGCCCGCGCCAAGTCTACAAAGGAGAAATAGAGGAGAAACTATCAAGAAGCAATTGCTGCATCTCAACGAGTACGGATTATCCAGATACAGTGCGCGAGTGTCAACATCTGAATTTTCGGAAAACGAAAAAATATCCGTTTTTGTCGCTAATCAGCACATGCTTATGTTTGAAATCGAAAGTCAAGCGCTTGCTTGGTGAACCAGCGGCAACGGACTGTGCGACAATATGGCCTTTCCCGATTTCAGCAGGATGACATGATGTCGCAGCCGCTTCTCACTCTTCCGGACCCGCGCCAGTACCACCCGCAGGTATCGCTGACCAATATGCTGATCCATAACGCCTTGTCGGTGCAAAACGCCACCACCGAGGCGGATCGCGAAATGTGGTTTGTCGCCATTCGCGACGCCATGGCGCAAATGCTGCAACGTGGCGAATTGCTCTCCATTTCGGTCGCATTGGCGATGGTGCCGTCGCAGGACACTTATAAGATTGTGTGGGATGCATTACGGGCCGCGGCAGAGCAGCCGCAAGGCCGCTGTGCGCATGTATTTGCCTTGCCGCTGGTGTTGGTGGCTGGCAGCAAAAATCAGGCAACGCTGCCGGCAGCCATTACTGATGAAGATGGACTGAATGACTTGCTACGTCAGCATGGGGTGCTTAGCTCGGATGGCGATGTGCGCGTGTTTGGCCAGCTGTTGCATCCGGACACCGTGGTGGCAATGGATGCTGCCAGACTGTATCGCCTGACCCGCGAGCTGACTGTTGCTGCAGAAGGGGTAGGGGAGGCGCTGGATGGTGCCGCCATCACCCTGAAAGAAGAAGGCGTATTCCTGCGTTACTTGCTGGGCGTGGCCATCCAGCCGGAAGGCGATGCCGTGCCGGTGAAGCTGGGTGGCACCGTGGGTGCCTGGGGCATGCCCTTGATGAAATTCCTTGGTGAACAGCTGCATACCGATGGCGTGACGCTGTTTCCGATTGCCCGCCCGCCCTTGCCGGTGATGCAGGCGCTGGTGGCCGGCAATTTCGCCCGCTTCGAAGTGGCTTTGCAGGTGTTTGCCAGCAGTCAGATCCGCCGCCTGCGTGAGCTGTCGAAAGACCCGGTGGCCGTCCTGTCCGCCCACGACAACGGTGAATTGCATATCACCCTGTCGGCAGAAGGTGACGAGCGCAACTGGGAAGCCTTTGTCTGGCCGCTGGCGGCCATGGACAATGTGGCGCTGATCGAATCGAATTTCCGTGAACTGATGGCGGAATGCCGGGTGCGCGATGTGCATGTGCTACCCGAGGTGTACCCGGAAAGCCGCGACGGGATTCCGCTGTTCTTTACGGCAGACGACCTGAAGCAGGCTGAAGGGCAGTAAGCAATGATGATGGCGTACAGCGAGTGCTGCATTGCCAAAAATGCTTTACGTGAAAATGTTTCACAGGGCGATTCGTGTAGAATGGCCTCATCGTTAACCCTTTGATGGAAGAGTCAAAGATGTTTGCAGCTGACCAGACGATTGCCAAGTTCGACCCGGAACTGGCCGCCGCTATCAAGGCCGAGTGCCAACGCCAGGAAGATCATATCGAACTGATTGCTTCCGAAAACTATACCAGCCCCGCAGTGATGGAAGCCCAGGGCTCCCAGCTGACCAACAAGTATGCCGAAGGCTATCCGGCCAAGCGTTTCTATGGTGGCTGTGAACACGTAGACGTGGTCGAGCAACTGGCCATCGACCGCGTGAAGCAGCTGTTTGGTGCCGAATACGCCAATGTGCAGCCGCACTCTGGCAGCCAGGCCAACCAGGCGGTGTACTTCTCCATCCTGAAGCCGGGTGACACCGTAATGGGCATGAACCTGGGCCATGGTGGTCACCTGACCCACGGCTCTCCGGCCAACCTGTCCGGCAAGATGTTCAACATCGTGGCCTACGGTCTGAACGAGAAGGAAGAAATCGACTACGACGACATGGAACGCGTAGCGATGGAAACCAAGCCCAAGCTGATCATTGGCGGTGCTTCTGCCTACGCCCTGCGCTTCGATTTCGAACGCATGGGTCAGATCGCCAAGAAGTGCGGTGCCTACTTCATGGTCGACATGGCACACTACGCCGGTCTGATCGCTGCTGGTGTATACCCGAACCCGGTTCCGTACGCTGACTTCGTGACCTCCACCACCCACAAGACCCTGCGTGGTCCGCGTGGCGGCATCATCCTGGCCAAGGCTGAGTTCGAGAAGAGCATCAACAGCAATGTATTCCCGACCCTGCAAGGCGGCCCGCTGATGCACGTGATTGCCGGCAAGGCCATCGCTTTCAAGGAAGCGCTGCAACCGGAATTCAAGGTGTACCAGGAACAAGTGCTGAAGAACGCCGACGCCATGGCCCGCGCCCTGGCTGAACGTGGTCTGCGCATCATCTCCGGCCGCACCGAAAGCCATGTCTTCCTGGTGGACCTGCGTCCCAAGGGCCTGACCGGCAAGGCTGCCGATGCGCTGCTGGGCCGTGGTCACATCACCGTCAACAAGAACGCCATTCCGAATGACCCGGAAAGCCCGTTTGTGACTTCCGGCATCCGTATCGGCTCCCCGGCCATCACCACCCGCGGCTTCAAGGAAGCCGAAGCCGTGATGGTTGCCAACCTGGTTGCCGACGTGCTGGACAACCCGAACGACGATGCCGCCATCGCTCGTGTGGCCGAACAGGCTACCGCGCTGTGCCATCGTTTCCCGGTTTACGCCAAGTAAGCGGAACATCGCTGAGTAAAAGGCAGCCTGCGGGCTGCCTTTTTTATTGTCTGCGTCAAATCAACACGGCTTTACGATGGCAGGCATTAACCTGTGTTGTCTTTGCTGATACCATCAGTGCTTATCAAAAAAACACTGGATTGACACGTCATGAAATGTCCTTTCTGTGGCAATGCCGATACGCAGGTGATTGACTCCCGCGTCAGCGAAGACGGTGCCAGTATCCGTCGCCGTCGCCGTTGCCTGGCCTGTGAAAAGCGCTTCACGACATTCGAGACTGCCGATGTGCGCATGCCGCAGGTGGTCAAGTCTGGTGGCCATCGTTCCGAATTCGAGATCGAAAAGGTGCGTACCAGCTTTCTGCGCGCCCTGCACAAGCGCCCGGTACCAACGGCGCTGGTGGATGACGCCATCGACCGCATCTGCCATCGCCTGCTGCAACTGGGCGAGCGTGAAGTGTCCAGCAGGCAGATTGGTGAAATGGTGATGAACGAACTGGCCAAGCTGGACAAGGTGGCCTACGTGCGTTTTGCCTCGGTCTATCGCAGCTTCCAGGATATCTCCGAATTCTCGGATGCAATCAAGGAAATACAGAAGTCCAATCATTGAATCAGTGCTGCTACCCGGCGCAGGCCGGGTGTGGCTTGCTTATCAGGGGCTGCCGCCCATTGCGGGTTGGCATGACCACTATTCATTCCGCTGGAAGGCTTGTTGATGTCGTTGTTTTCTCCGCAAGACCATGTATTCATGCAGCAGGCATTGCGCCTGGCCGAAGCCGCCACCCGCAGGGCGGCACCCAATCCCGGAGTTGGATGTGTACTGGTCCGCGATGGCCGGGTGATCGGCGAAGGCGCTACGCTGCAGGTGGGTGGAGATCATGCCGAAATCCAGGCTATCAAGGATTGCCTTGCCCGTGGTGATAGCCCGCGTGGTGCCACCGCCTATGTGACGCTGGAGCCCTGCAGTCATCATGGCCGTACCCCGCCTTGTGCCGAGCGGCTGATCAAGGAAGAAGTGTCACGCGTGGTGGCCGCCATGGTGGACCCCTATCATGAGGTTGCAGGGCGCGGGCTGGCCATGCTGCGTGCCGCAGGCATTGATGCCAGTGCTGGCCTGCTGGAGACAGAGGCCCGGCGCGTGCATCGGGGGTTTTTGTCTAGGGTGGAGCGGCAGCGCCCCTGGGTAACACTCAAGGCAGCCGCCACGCTGGATGGCAAGACCGCCTTGCTCAATGGCAAGAGCCAGTGGATTACCGGCCCGGCAGCCCGCCACGATGTACAGAAGCTGCGCGCACGCAGCTGCGCCATTCTGACCGGCAGCGGAACGGTGCTGGTGGATAACCCGCAATTGACGGTGCGTGATTTCATTCTGCCGCAGCAACCCTTGCGGGTGGTGCTGGACAGCCGGCTGGTAACGCCACCGGACCGGCGGATTTTTCATGGTGGCAATACCCTGCTGGTCAGCAGTATTGCCGACCAGGCACGCCATCAGCCTTATCTGCAGCGTGGTGCTGAGCTGATGGTTTTGCCGGAGGATGCCGGACACGCCAATCTGCCCATGCTGATGCAACGACTGGCCGAGCGCGGTGTCAATGAACTCATGATTGAAGCCGGAGCCGGCCTTAACGGTGCGCTGGTACGCGCCGGACTGGTGGACGAGGCCATTCTGTATCTGGCCCCGGCCTTGGTCGGCAGCACGGCGCAAGGGCTGTTTGCCTGGCCGGCGCTGGAGGATCTGGCTGACAAGCAGCAGGTCAAAATCCAGGATGTGCGGATGGTGGGGGCGGACATCCGTATCAGCATGAACTTTGCCATGCCGTGAAGTTAGACCTGAAGTAAAGCAGGAAGCGGCAATTCGTCTGGCCGAACTGCTCTTCATGTTCCACAATGAAACTGGTTTCCCCTGGCTGCACTCTGCAGGCCGGAGGGCAACATCGGCAATGGCCGACATCGCGAGTAAAAGCCAATGACTGAGTCGGTATCATCTCTTCCCGGCATGGACATGAGCGCCCTGCAACAGGCGCTGGATGCGTATCTGCGTCTTATCCTGCGGCAGGGTGCGGTCGAGCAGGTGCTGGATGAGCGGCGTCATTTGCTTGATCGCCTGCTGCCCATGCTGGATGGTGTATCGCGTGATGCCCAGTCATTCCGGCGCGTGGTGGAACGCTTCGTCAATGATTGCGTGGTGGTCGATCGCGTAACAGCGCTGACCTGCGCGCGTGAGTTCTATTATTTCTGGCTGGGTGATGTCAAGAAGCTGGTGGAAATCACAGCCCGCTCCGGCTTTACCACCCGCAATGTCCGGCTGGAAATGGCCGACTCGTTGGCCTCCCTGCTGGAGAGAATGCGGCGGCAGGGTTTCGATGTTTTTCCACCCTCGCTGGAAATTTACCTGGGCAAGCTGTTTGAGGATGGCATGCCCGAAGCGGACATCCAGGAACGTGAATATCTGCTTAAGGGCATGTTGTTCCTGTTGTCAGGCCAACCTTACCGGCCAGACAGTTTCCGCATGGTGGTGGATGCCATGCTGTTGCATCTGAATGATGCGCAGAACCAGAAAGCCTTTGTCCAGCTGGCGCGGGAATATTTCTATTACTGGCTATCCTTTCCGCCTGCGCACGAGCGCATCCATCTGGCGGAAGAGGCTGCCCAGCCCATCAGCCTGCTGCAACCAGGCAGCACTACCCGCCAGCACTGAAGTGGCAGTGACAGCAGTCGGCTTTGATCCGGCTGGCACTGCCACTGCTTGTCTACATCTCATTTACTTGTTTTGTTCAGGAGTTCGCATGTCGCAATCACCGGCGTATGCATCGCTGCTTGCCCGTTTTACTCGCCTGCACCGTTTTGCTCATCTGGCAGCCATGGCTGGCTGGGATCAGGCCACCATGATGCCACCCAAGGGCAATGAGGCCAGAGCCGCAGCCCAGGCAGAGCTGGAAGTGCTGATGCATGCCACGCTGACCGATCCGAAGCTGGCACAAGCCTTGCAAGATGCCGAACAGGAAAACCTCAGTGAGGCCGAAGTTGCCAGCCTGCGCGAGATGCGGCGTGAGTGGCAGCAGGCCAATCTGCTGCCCGCGGATCTGGTCGAGGCTCAGGCCCTGGCTGGTGCGCGCTGTGAGCACGCCTGGCGTGAGCAGCGTGCCAGCAACGACTGGCAGGGTTTCCTGGAAAACTTCCGCGAAGTGGTGCTGCTGTCGCGGCGTGAGGCCAAGCTGCTAGCGGCTGCCCAGGGATGTTCGCCCTACGATGCCCTGATGAATAAATACGAGCCCGGCATGCAAAGTGCCGATATCGACCGTATCTTCGGCGCAGTCAAGCAATGGCTGCCAAGCCTGATCTCCCAAGTGATGGCAAAGCAAGCGCAGGAAAGGCTTGTCCTGCCACAGGGCAGCTTTCCGGTAGAGCAGCAGCGCCAGCTCGGTTTGGCCGTCATGGCCTTGCTGGGATTCGATTTTGATGCAGGCCGGCTGGATGTCAGCGTACATCCCTTCTGCGGAGGTGTGCCGGAAGACGTGCGCATCACTACCCGCTACCGCGAAGATGACTTCATGCAAAGTCTGATGGGCATCATTCATGAAACCGGCCATGCCCGTTACGAGCAGGGCCTGCCACGCAATATGCTGCATCTGCCAGTTGGGCGTGCCCGCTCCATGGGCATTCATGAAAGCCAGAGCCTGTCCTTCGAAATGCAGCTGGGGCGCAATCCTGCTTTTCTATCGCTGATTTCACCGCTTATCAGCGAGCATCTGGGCGAGCAGCCGGCATTTGCCGCCGATAATCTTGCCCGGCTTTACAGCCGTGTTCATCCGGGCTTCATCCGTGTGGATGCGGATGAATTATGCTATCCGGCCCACGTCATCCTGCGCTATGAAATCGAAAAGGCGCTGATTGAAGGCGAGATCGAAGCCGAAGACATCCCGGCATTGTGGGACGAAAAAATGCAAAGTTATCTGGGTGTGGATACCCGTGGTAACTACCGCCAGGGTTGCTTGCAGGATATTCACTGGACCGATGGCAGCTTCGGCTATTTCCCCAGCTACACCCTGGGGGCGATGTATGCGGCGCAATACTTTGCCGTCATGCGTCGTAGCATGCCGGATCTGGACCAGCGCATTGCTGCCGGTGAGCTGAGTGCCGTGTTTGACTGGCTGGACAAGAATATCTGGAGCCAGGCCAGCCGCTACCCAACCGCCGAGCTGGTCAGCCGTGCCTGCGGAGAGGCCTTGAATCCGGACTATTTCCGCGCACATCTCGAGGCACGTTATCTGGGCTGATGGCTTGCCCGGGACAAGAAAAAACCGCGTGGTATTCACGCGGTTTTTTTATGCCTGGCCGGCTCGGCTCATACGCTGACCGCCAGCTCCTGATGCATGGCATCCACCCAGTCTTCAAACTCCACATCCGACATGCCCAGGTAGTTGAGCACCTCATCCTTGCGGGCATCCCAGCCGGTATCTTCCTTGCCGGGGGTGAGGGTGCGCCACACATGGCGCGCGGCGCGGGTCACCGCCACCATCATGCGGCCATCGTGATCCAGCGGGGCATCCGGACTGGTATCCATTACCGTATCGTCATTCTGCATCAGGATGGCTTTGGCAAAGTTTTCCGGCATGTTCCAGCTGCGCGCCACCAGATAACCCACCACATCATGGCGTGTGCCGTGCAGCTCCTGCTCCACCAGGCCAACGCGATCGTCACTGGCCATTTCTACCAGCCGCAAGGTGCGGATATAGCTGGGGAAGCGCATCAGCATGATGGCCATGCCACAGCTGTGAAACAGGGCAAAACTGCGGCAGTCGTCGGGCACATGGACAATCCGGTCGCACAGTGCAGAGCCGATCAGGGCAATCAGCAGGGTGTTGTCCCAGAACTGCTCCAGCGCGGGCGGCGTTTCAGCGGTCAGACGGGTGCGCAACACCAGGCCACTGACCAGATTGATGACGTTCTTGATGCCCAGCAGGCTGATGGCCTGGTGAACCGATGTGATATGCCGACCCCGGCCCAGTATCGGTGTATTGGCAGCTTTGAGCATGGCCACGCACAGCGCCGGGTCTTCGTTGATGATGTCATCCAGCTTCTGCAAGGTTACATCAGGGTCCTGGCGCAAGCCCATCAGCTTGTCCAGCACATCCGGTCGGGGAGGGATAACCAGGTTTTTCAGGAGCTCATCGCGCTCGTCGGTGCTGATCAGTGGCGTCATGCTGGGCAATCCTGAAGATGATTTGTCTTTATTTTATCAGCCTTCTTCAGCGGTGTAGGGGCATCTTTCCGGCTTGTTTGCTCATTTTGACACCGGTCAAACACAAATTCTGGCGGTCTGAAAAAGGCGCGGGATACAGCTTAAAGCAGGAAAGGTTGAATGGTGGCTGCCAGACTGGCTGGCTGCTCCCACTGGATCATGTGGCCGGCATCGGCAACCACGGTTTCTTGCAGCTGGGCAAAGCAGGCACGGCGTTCTGGCAGGGTGTCCAGCACTCCCCTGGCCATGGGGTGGTCCCACATATCGCCCCCCATCACCCACTGAACAGGTGCTGTGATGCGCTGCCAGCAGCTCTTGGCCTCCTCCAGTCGGTACAGTACCGGGTTGACCATTTTATGGCGCGGATCTGCCCGGTATACCAATTCACCATCTGCCATGCTGCGGGTGAGTGTAGCGGCCAGCCACAGGGCGCGCTGTCTTTCCAGCCTGGGATTACGTTCAATCAGTTTGTCCGCAACATTTTCCAGGCTGCCCAAGCTGTTGAATGTCGGAGCCTCTCTACGCTCGCGCAGCCAGCGTGCATAGCGCCCTGGCGCTTCCGCCGGGCGCGTGGCATTCAGACCAAAGCCTTCCACCAGCGACAGGCGGGCAATGCGTTCCGGGCGTACCCCGGCATAGATGCCGGCAATCATCGCACCCATGCTGTGACCCAGCAGGCGTACTGGCTGCCTGGGGGAAAAGTGCTGAAGCAAGGCGTCCAGATCGGCCAGGTAATCGGGGAAGTAATAGCTGCCCTGATTCCAATCGCTATCACCGAAGCCACGCCAGTCCAGTGCCATGACATGCCAGTCGCCCGGCAGCGCATCCACCAGAAACTGGAAGGTGGCAGAGCTATCCATCCAGCCATGCAGCATGAATAATGGTGTAGCATCTTCCCGCCCCCAGTGGCGCAGCAGGTGACGATGGTGGTTGAGGGAAATAGACTCGACGCGGCTGGTGTGGGTGAGGGGCATCAGTGTTGCACCGGCAAGATGGCAAAGCACATAGTGTACGGAAAAAATATCAGCGGATCCCGCCAAGTGATGCAATGTGCTGTGGGCGATGTGCCTGCCGTGGGAAAAATCAATAATCGCAAAATCGATCAATACATCTCATCTAGACTGTCCGCCATGAGCAAACCCTATCGTCAGCACGGTCCCGGCACCCTGTATTCGCAGCGTCTGATGCGCGCACTGGATTATCTGTGGCGGCATCTGGATCAGCCAGTCTCGCTGGAGCGGCTGGCCGAGGAGGCTTGCTTCTCGCCCTATCACTTTCATCGCCTGTTTCATGCGCTGATGGGGGAGACGCTGAGTCAGAGCCGGCAACGTATGCTGTTGCACCGTGCGGCTGACGAACTGGCTGCTGGCCGTCGCGCACTACCGGGCATTGCCGCCCGTGCCGGTTATGGTAGCAGTGCCGCTTTTGTGCGGGCCTTTGGCAAGCACTACGGCGAGACGCCGGGGCGCTATCGTCAGCGCCGTTTGCTCATTTCCGCCACTTCACAGGAGC
Organism: Aquitalea denitrificans; assembly: GCF_009856625.1. Taxonomy (GTDB): domain Bacteria; phylum Pseudomonadota; class Gammaproteobacteria; order Burkholderiales; family Chromobacteriaceae; genus Aquitalea; species Aquitalea denitrificans. The sequence goes on along the minus strand of NZ_CP047241.1, from coordinate 3,368,362 downwards.
GTGTCATGCCCAATGTCAGCATCATCTTGTTACCCGCCATTGCGGTCGTGCAGCGGCGGCATTATGGACCATATATGGGGATAGGGCAGGCGTTCGACGCCCTGCATGCGCTGATGGGACCAATGCCGGGAGAAGGGGAGCCCTTGCAGGTGTTTGGCCAGTATCTGGATGATCCGGATGAGGTGGCAGCGGCTGATTTGCGTTCCATTGCCAGTGTCAGTCTGCCCACCGGATTCAGCCTGGGCGATGCCGCGCTGGCGGCGCAAGGCTTTGCGCGTGGTGAAATCCCTGCCAGCCGTTATGCTTGCCTGGAGCATGTAGGGCCGTATGCCGAGCTAAAAACCGCATGGGATCAGCTGTACCGCCACTGGTTGCCGCAAAGCGGTGAGGAGCCCGCCGACCTGCCTTGCCTCGAGCAGTATCTGAATGCCCCCTACAATACACCGCCCGCCCAGTTGCGCAGCCGCTTGCTGCTGGCCTTACGTAACTAAACAGGAGCCCGCCATGTATCAGGTAGAAATCATTCATTTTGAACAGCCGCTGCCGGTGCTGATGAAGCCGCATCTTGGACCTTACACCGGCATTGCTGCTGCTTTTGCTGCCTTGCGCGCGCTGTTGCAGCAACATGCCGGACCGAATCAGGCACTACGCGCTTTTGGACAATATCTGGATGACCCCGCCACGGTTGCGCCGCAGGCATTGCGCGCAGCGGCCTGCCTGACCCCGCCGCCGGCTTTGTCCTTGCCGCGTGCCAAAGTGGAAGAGCTGGGTTTTGTCTATGGAGAGCTGGCGGCCGGGCGCTATGCCAGCATTGTGCATGCGGGGCCGTATCAGGGTCTGGCAGCGGCATGGAACTGGTTGCTGCAGGAATGGTTGCCCGGTAGTGGCGAGCAATTTGGCCAACGCCCCTTGCTGGATGAAGCCTTGATCGGTCCGCATGATGTGGCACCGGAGGCATGGCGTACCCGCTTGTTGCTGCCCTTGGCCTGAGTAACAGCCACAAAAAAGCCCGCATCGTGTGACGCGGGCTTTTTGTTCGTCAAGCGGTCCAGGACCGGCTGTGACGAAGGGACGAAGGATTAACGCGAAACGTGGTAGTTCGGCGCTTCCTTGGTGATTTGTACGTCGTGTACATGCGATTCCTGCATACCGGCGGAGGTGATTTCCACGAAGCCGGCCTTTTCATGCATTTCATCGATGTTGGCGCAGCCCAGGTAACCCATGGAGGAGCGCAGGCCGCCCATCAGCTGATGGATGACGGCAGCGATCGGACCCTTGTACGGTACGCGACCTTCAATACCTTCCGGCACAAACTTGTCGGCAGCATTGGAGCTGTCCTGGAAGTAACGGTCAGCCGAACCCTGGCTCATGGCACCCAGCGAGCCCATACCACGGTAGGACTTGTAGGAACGACCCTGATACAGCTCGACTTCACCCGGCGCTTCTTCGGTGCCGGCGAACATGCCGCCCAGCATCACGCAGTTGCCACCGGCAGCCAGTGCCTTTGAAATGTCGCCGGAAAAACGGATGCCGCCGTCGGCGATCATCGGCACGCCAGTGCCTTTCAGTTCTTCGGAAACATTGTGGATGGCGGTCAGTTGCGGTACGCCCACACCGGCCACGATACGGGTGGTGCAGATGGAACCGGGGCCGATGCCCACTTTCACGCCATCAGCACCAGCCTCCACCAGCGCGCGCGCAGCGGCGGCTGTAGCGATGTTGCCGCCAATCACATCAACCTGCGGGTAGGTCTGCTTCACCCAGCGCACGCGGTCGATCACGCCCTGGCTGTGGCCGTGGGCAGTATCCACCACGATCACGTCCACGCCGGCAGCCACCAGCGCGGCAACGCGCTGTTCGGTATCGCCACCGGTGCCAACTGCAGCACCCACGCGCAGACGACCCTGATTGTCCTTGTTGGCGCTCGGGTGTTCGCTGGTCTTGATGATGTCCTTGACGGTAATCAGCCCCTTCAGCTCCCACTTGTCGTTGATCACCAGCACGCGCTCCAGGCGGTGGGTGTGCATCAGTTCGCGGGCTTCGTCGATGCTGGCACCTTCCTTGACGGTAATCAGGCGCTCACGCGGCGTCATGATCGAGCCAACGGTCTGTTCCAGGCGGGTTTCGAAACGCAGGTCACGGTTGGTGACAATACCCACAACCTTGCCGTTTTCGATCACCGGCAGGCCGGAAATCTTGTGTTGGCGGGTCAGCAGCACCAGATCGCGCACCAGCATGTCCGGGGCAATGGTGATCGGGTCTTTGACCACGCCGCTTTCGTGGCGTTTTACCTTGGACACTTCCGCAGCCTGTTTGTCGGCCGGCATATTCTTGTGAATGATGCCAATACCACCTTCCTGAGCCATGGCAATGGCCAGCCCGGATTCGGTAACCGTATCCATGGCGGCAGAAACCAGCGGCAGGTTCAGCGTGATATTGCGGGAGAGTTTGGTAGAGAGGACTACGTCGCGCGGCAGAACTTCCGAATGGGCCGGGACGAGGAGAACGTCGTCGAAAGTATAGGCTTTCTCGATGATACGCATCTGGCGTTTCCTTTGCGGCAAAGCGGCATTATACCGAGACTATTGATGTGTTGCAAAAAATGCTGATGCTTGCTTTTGCGATCAGCGCCCCGACACCGTACAATCAGTGTGTTTCAGCTTAGGACATCACACCATGAAAACCCCCGCTATTCTGAGCGTGCTTGTTGCATTGCTGCTGTCGGCCCCCGCGATGGCGGAGGTGTATCAATATGTCGATGCCAACGGCAAAACAGTATTTTCCGATCAGCCGCCGCCAGGTTCCAAGGCCAAGCAGATGAATGTGCGCGCCTATGCGCCCGCATCGGCTCCGGCCAAGGCAGTCAAGGGCAGCCCCTTGAGCGATACCGACAAGAAAAATGCCGAAATTTCTGCCGAAAACGCCAAGGTGAAAGAACAGAACAAGAAAGTGGCACAGGAAAACTGCAAGCGCGCCCGCGACAATCTGGCATCGCTGCAGCAAAATGGTCGTGTCCGCATGCCCGGCAGCAATGCCCTCGCCACCGACAGCCAGCGCAGTTCCCTGCAGCAACAAGCCCAGCAGGATGTGCAAAGCTGGTGTAACCAGTGACCACATGAACCAGAACAGTTTCGATTATCAATCGGTACTGGCCACACTCCCCAATTTGCCCGGCGTCTATCGCATGTTCGATACGTCGGGCAATGTGCTTTATGTGGGCAAGGCCATCGATCTGAAAAAGCGCGTCAGTTCGTATTTCCAGAAGACTGACCACTCACCCCGCATTCAGCTCATGGTGCGGCAGATTGCCAGTATTGAAACCACCGTCACCCGCTCGGAAGCCGAAGCGCTGATCCTGGAAAACAACCTGATCAAGGCGCTGGCACCCAAGTACAACATCCTGTTTCGGGATGACAAGTCCTATCCCTATCTGATGCTGACCGGCCACACCTTTCCCCAATTGGCCTATTACCGGGGAGAACCCAAGAAGCCGCATCAGTTTTTTGGCCCTTACCCCAACAGTTATGCCGTCAGGGAAAGCATTCAGATCCTGCAAAAGGTGTTTCGCCTGCGCACTTGCGAAGATGCTGTATTTGCCAATCGCTCACGCCCCTGCCTGCTGTATCAGATCAAGCGCTGCTCCGGCCCCTGTGTCGAACATATCAGTGCGGAGGAATACCGGGGCGATGTGCAAAGCGCCGTTGCCTTTTTGCAAGGTCGGCAAAACGAACTGATCGACACGTTGACCCAGCGCATGGAGCAAGCTGCGCTGGCGCTGGAGTTCGAGCAGGCAGCCGAGCTGCGCGACCAGATCCAGGCCTTGAGCCGGGTACAGGAAAAACAGTTTGTTTCCAGTAATGCCAGCCAGCAGGATTGTGATGTCGTGGCTGCAGTCGCCGATGGCGGGCTGGTTTGCATCAATCTGGTAATGATACGAGGCGGTCGCCATCTGGGAGACAAAAGCTTTTTTCCCCAGGGCGCTGTTGACGACGATGCAGGAGCCGCGCTGGATGCATTTCTCGCCCAGCATTATCTCGGTGCGCCCATGCCACCGGTCATCATTGTCAATCAGGATGTATCAGCGGCATTGCGTGAACTGATGGAGCAGCAGTCGGAACGTCGTGTCCATCTGGTCAGCAATCCCATCAGCGAACGGCGCGTGTGGCTGGAAATGGCCGAAAAGAACGCCATGTTGGCCATTCAGCAGCGTCTTAGCAGCAAGGCTACCCAGCAACACCGCGTGGCGCAGCTGAACGAAGCACTGGGACTGGAGGGGGTAGAGCGCCTGGAGTGCTTTGATATCAGCCATACCATGGGCGAAGCCACGGTGGCGTCTTGCGTCGTATACGACAAGGAAGCCATGCAGCCCGGTCAGTATCGGCGCTTCAATATTGAAACTGCCAAAGCAGGCGATGATTACGCTGCGATGCGCGAAGCGCTTACCCGTCGCTATAGTCGCCTGGCGGCAGGGGAGGGCGTATTGCCCGATGCGGTATTGATTGATGGCGGCAAGGGCCAGGTTGGTGTGGCGCTAGAGGTCTTTGCCGAGTTGGGCCTGACGTTGCCCATCATCGGGGTAGCCAAGGGCGAAGCGCGCAAACCCGGTCTGGAAACGCTCATCCTCCCTTACCAGCAAAAGACGCTACAATTGCGCAGTGATCACCCGGCATTGCACCTGATCCAGACCATCCGTGACGAAGCGCACCGCTTTGCCATTACCGGACACCGTGCGCGGCGTGCCAAGGCGCGTACAGCATCCACGCTGGAAGAGATTCCAGGGGTTGGCGCCAAGCGACGTCAGCAATTGTTACTGCGCTTTGGTGGTTTACGTGGTGTAGTGGCAGCCAGTATTGACGATTTGTCCCAGGTAGATGGCATTAGTCAAACCCTCGCGGAAAAGATCTACCAGGCTTTGCATTAAACGAAAACCATAAGCAGATTAACCACATGCCCTTCAATTTGCCGATCTTCCTTACCTGGCTGCGCGTTGCGCTGATACCACTGTGTGTAGCCGTCTTTTTCCTGCCGGATTCCATGCTGCTGGCCGCCGACCGCAATAATGTCGGTGCCATGATCTTCTTCCTTGCCGCCTGGACTGACTGGCTGGATGGCTTTCTGGCCCGCAAGCTAGGCCAGACCTCGGCATTCGGGGCGTTTCTGGATCCAGTGGCCGACAAACTCATTGTGGCAGCTGCACTTATCCTGCTGGTGGAAATGGGCCGTACCCCGGGCTGGATGGCCATGATCATCATCGGTCGTGAAATCACCATCTCCGCACTACGCGAATGGATGGCCGGCATGGGAAGCCGAGGCAGCGTTGCCGTGGCCTATATTGGCAAGCTGAAAACGGCAGCACAAATGCTGGCCATCCTGTTGTTGCTTTATGCCGGTCCGCTTTTCCCTGGTGTGGATAGCCTGCTTGCAGGAAATATTTTCATGGTTATCGCCGTGATTTTGACTTTATGGTCAATGGTTTACTATCTGCGCATGGCTGCCCGCGAGTTTTCCGGCAAAAAAATTGATGTTTGAAGTGTTGACAGGGGGCGAGAAACCCTTATAATTCGCACTCTCTCGACGCCACTTAGGTGGCAGACAAGAGAAGCAAACCAAGTTGTATGCGGGAATAGCTCAGTTGGTAGAGCGCAACCTTGCCAAGGTTGAGGTCGCGAGTTCGAGCCTCGTTTCCCGCTCCACTACTTGATTTGCAGCAGTATATGCGACGCGGGAATAGCTCAGTTGGTAGAGCGCAACCTTGCCAAGGTTGAGGTCGCGAGTTCGAGCCTCGTTTCCCGCTCCATCCACTGTATTGGCAGCAGTAAACATGTTTGGTAGTGCCATGCGACGCGGGAATAGCTCAGTTGGTAGAGCGCAACCTTGCCAAGGTTGAGGTCGCGAGTTCGAGCCTCGTTTCCCGCTCCACCCACACTATCAAAAGTAGCACCCACGACGCGGGAATAGCTCAGTTGGTAGAGCGCAACCTTGCCAAGGTTGAGGTCGCGAGTTCGAGCCTCGTTTCCCGCTCCACAATTTATCAGTCAGACGCAGCGCTGATTGAACACAAGCTACGGCGCGGTAGCAAAGCGGTTATGCACCGGATTGCAAATCCGTGTAGGTCGGTTCGACTCCGGCCCGCGCCTCCAAAAAAAGCCCTTGCAGATAATGCAAGGGCTTTTTCAATTTCAACTTACCTTTTAAATCCGCCTGAATCCACTGCGCTACTGATACGACATGGTGAAGGTGGCAATTGCTTTCAGTGTCCCCGGTTTTATAGTCCCGGTCCGGATATAGCTTGCGGTAAATGGAATGGGTAGGCTGCCTGTCAAATTACTTCTCACCAAAAACTGACCAGGATTACCCGCCATGCTGGAGTCCGGCCCCAGGGTAATCGGTAGGCCGTATTGATCGCTAATCTGTACCCCTACCCCGCTTGCACTAGAACCACTGGCCGCGCTGACTACCGTAGAGTTTGTTTGACCTGGCTTGCTATTATCAGTCAGCGTCATGTATACATTAACAGGTGTAGTACTAGGGCAATTTACCCACAGTGAAAATGGCGTATTGCCGGTAGTTGCGCCAACACTGCTTAATTGTTTGGCGTCAATGGCGGGTAAATTAACCTGCAAATTCTGTGTGTTGACTGAGCAGCTAGCAGCTGCACTCCCTGTCGATACGGTCCACGTTTGATTATTACTCGTAAAAGTGACACCAGTTATACGACTGCTCGCAGGATCAAACTGGGCGGGGGATTTATAACTTACTACAAAACCTACCCAGTTAGTATATCCATAGGTAACTTTTGTAAGAGTTATAGGTGCATAACGCATCAGACGGAGTTTTGCAAAAATGGGTTCAGTTGTATTAGGTATTTTTGCTTCATAGAGTGTATATGGAGCATAAAAATCAATGGGTGTTATATTTGAGCCGTTGGAGCCTCCTCCTGCAATAAAGCCAACTCCGAAATTAATCGTGGATCCAGGAGACCCCCAGACAGGATAGTTAATACCATCGCTTGGGTCAAAATAATAGCCCACACGTGTTAGAGCAGATGTAAGCATTCCTATGTAGAAATAAGTCATTGTGGTGGTACTGCATCGTGTATATGCAGGAGATAATGTCGTTGTGGCCCATGCGCTGAGCGGTGTAATCAGTGGTGCATCCCGCGCAGGGGCGATGATGCTAGATTGTGGGATGGTTAGTGGAACAATTGTTGGGTAAGATGTTGTGCACGCATATGTCACGCTAGGCAGGATGGCAATGCTAATCAGTAAGCCAATTTTTTCAGCAATGTAAATGGGTATGTGCTGCTTAGTCATGTTGATAAATCCATAGGTGATTGATGTTCAAGCTGTTCATCCTGATAGACTAAGCTATGAGTGTTGATGCTGCCTTGTCTGGAATTAGCCTGCACGTCACCATTTAAGATTGGTATATCTTTGCTTTGGCTGTGGATATACTATTGATACGACATGGTGAAGGTGGCAATTGCTTTCAGTGTCCCCGGTTTTATAGTCCCGGTGCGGATATAGCTTGCGGTAAATGGAATGGGTAGGCTGCCTGTCAAATTACTTCTCACCAAAAACTGACCAGGATTACCCGCCATGCTGGAGTCCGGCCCCAGGGTAATCGGTAGGCCGTATTGATCGCTAATCTGTACCCCTACCCCGCTTGCACTAGAACCACTGGCCGCGCTGACTACCGTAGAGTTTGTTTGACCTGGCTTGCTATTATCAGTCAGCGTCATGTATACATTAACAGGTGTAGTACTAGGGCAATTTACCCACAGTGAAAATGGCGTATTGCCGGTAGTTGCGCCAACACTGCTTAATTGTTTGGCTTCAATGGCGGGTAAATTAACCTGCAAATTCTGTGTGTTGACCGAGCAGCTCGCGCCTGTTCCCTGGGGGAATGTATAGGTTGTGCCGAAGGCTGCAAATAGTGTTTGAGCCATGGGAGATTTTGCCGGATCTGGATAGGAATAGCTTGCATTTGCCGATGTCCACAAAAACACAAAAGAGCCTGTACTTCCTGTCTGGATGGTATTTGATGGGAGTTGCGCATAACGTACCAGTCTTAGTTTGATAAAGGAATAAACTGATGGAGAGCTTGGAATAGTTGTATCATAGATAACTATCTGACCGAGCCCCCAAGGTAAAGTACGACTACTATCCGGCCCTATTCCAACAATATAGCCCACTCCCGCAGTCGGACCTGTAGCGGTGTTAAATGGAAATGTGTTGATCGGATATGTATTTCCATCGCTTGGGTCAGTATAATAGCCAACTATTATCATGTTACCGCCTGTGGATTGCCCGGCTGCATAAAAGTATGTCAGCTTTGTGGTGTCGCAATTAAAAAATGTAAGATTATTATAGGTATTCCAAGGGCTGAGTGGTGTGACTAGTGGTGCATCTCGTGCAGGAGCCGTGACGCCGGAAATAGCTAATGGGATATTGCCAGTGGCTCCCATTCGGGTGCAGGCACCATGAACCAGATTAGGTAAAATAATAAGCCCTACCAGCAAGCCGATTTTAGTCAGCCCTCTATATAATTTATTTGTGTGCTGTGTATTGCATCTGGCATCTGGCATGTCATCCTCTCCCAACTCGATTTATTCTTCAGCGGTTTGTGTCAAATACATTAATTTAAACTTGTCTGGCAGACGCTGCTCTTGAATGAGGCGATGCTGGAATCGGCATTGTCATAACGCAGCATGCACTTCTTGCCGCCTTCCAGGTCGACAAACAGATTGCCACTCGCCTGTTTGACACGGGCAAACAGTTTGCCACCTTGTCCGATATCACCGACCACATTGCCGTCCTTGTCTTTAACGCTGGCACCAAAAGGCAATGGGCTTTCATCGGCAAAGCGGGTCTTCAGTAGCAGCGGCAGGCCCTTGCTGGTTTTAAACTTCACCAGAATGACCGAACCACTGCGTGGGATGGCTTGCGTACTGCTGTAGTCCAGTTGTACGCCATCGCTCATGCTGCCGGTTTCTAGCTGTATATCATTCTTACGGTAAGAAGATAGTGATGGCAGTAGCGCATGTCCTGAACCATCAACTTCCACACCGATGCCTGGCATCACCATTGCGCCTTTGGCATCCGGGGCTTCGATGATGGCGGCGCTTTCACCCAGTTGCTGGCCGAGCAGCACAGTCCCGGCAGCGGCCACTACCGAGCCACTCAAGCCGAAAGAGGCTTGCTTACTATGGGTGGCACTGCTGGCACTGGCATTAACAATGCCTTTGCTACCCTGATAGGCGATGTTGCCAGCAATACTGCTGTAGTTACTGCTATTACTGCCGCCAGTATGACTTTCCCCGGCATTTATTCCGTAGCTGAGTTTTCTATCTTCGTCTATGGTGCCGCTCATATTGATTTGGGCATCATTACTGCCGGTAGAGTCGTGGCGCAGCGAGCTGCTGAATATCTTGCTACTATCCAGATTATAGTTAATGCTAAACATAATGCTGTTGACGGTTTTATTGCCCAAGTTGGTCTGCCTGCTGGCATCTAGTCCCAGGCTGCCCCACTTGAAACCTTGTCGTAAGCCTGCCTGAAATTGTGTATTGCGTGGCTGGCCTCCCCAGTAATCCTGGATTGAACCGCTAATATAGGCAGAGGTGTTATTGTTAAAATTTTGATTAATATTAACTTCTGCTCGGCTACGCAAACGTGCGAAGTCGTTAAGCAATAGCTGGCCATTATTCGGGTTTGCCAATGTATCACGAATATTTAGCGCGGTTTGCAGATCCATAAAGCCAGAAGTCGAGTAACGGTATGCGGCCAGCGTGACATTGGTTCCCGTCTCTTTGATTAATCTGCTGAAGCTGAGTCGATATGACTGGCCTGTTAGCGTAGTGTCATTAAGCCGGGTATGTGAATTGGTAATATCAAAACCCATGGCTCCAAACTGGGTGTTGAATACGCTACCAAGCTCTAGCGTAGAATAGCCATCTGACGCCGTAACACCGCCATTCAGTGTTATCAGATTAGATAAGCCACGCTGGTAGGTAAATTGTCCGAGCATGGGCCGGGTATTGAGTAATTTCCGTACTTGACCCAGGCTACAGGTTGTAGCGGTCTGAACCTTCTCGTAAGGAGCGTGGTACAGCAGAGAAGGGAACGGAAAATGTTTTTACTTTACCGTCAGCTTCCGTTACCGTTACTTCAAGATCACCATTGTAGCTAGCCGGCGCAATATCTCTTATTTCAAATGCACCAGGAGCAACCGTGGTATCGGAAATGATAAAGCCATTTTGTCGAATGACTACATGGGCATTGCTACTGGCCATCCCGCGGACGACTGGAGCATAACCAGTATCATTGATAGGCTTCATTCGATCATCACTGGCAATACGCATTCCACGTATTGGGACAGGAGTGAACAGATCGGAATCTGTAAAGGTTTCACCAATAATCAGTTGGGAATGTATAGTGTCCAGATCATGACTGATATAGCTTTGGGTTGGAACAATAGAGTGCCCACCCGAATTGCTCCAATTGAATGACGTCGTATTACGAAATCGCCAGCTGCCAAGATTTAGCCCTATATTTGTGGATAAATAGGCATTGCTATTACTGGTGTCACCTGTTTTCGAGTAGTAAAAATTGCTGGAGTAATCAACAAGTAAGGCAGGCACGCCGGCATCCCAGCTTTCCGGCGGAGTATAGCCTGCTAAATGCTGCTGCATGCCCACCTGCGGAACACTGATTTTTAACTGCAGGAGGTTGCTATCAAATTGATAAAATGCGCCATCGATCTGCTTGGCCAGATCAACGCAAATATCCTCATCTTTTTGTGACTCATCTTTTTGTGTTGCTACCGGCAAGCGGTCGGCACGGACCCCCAGTTCGAGTAATAGAGAGCGAGGGATGCATGGAACTGTATCTTTACCGTCAGGTGTTTTGGTCAGGCGAATATCACGACGTCCTCGTGGTATGTCGTTGATAAGTATATCCGTGCTGTACTCACCTTCCGGTAGTGATGTGCCAGTCTGAAATTTGCTGAAATCCAGTTTCTTCAGAGATTCACCCCATAGCAAGCTTCGGTCAAACGCAGGCTCGCTGCCATTTTCATTGGCTTGTGCTGCTTGATGGCTCATGCCAAAGCAGACTGCTAGAAAAAGGTGTATTGGCTTTTTTTTGAAGATAACAGATTTCACAGTGTAAACCTTATTGTGTCACAGTGATGACAGCTATTCGCTTGTCTATTCGGCAAGCTTGGCTGTATAGCTCGAGTTGCCACCAAAGTCATTGATAATACTGAAATTTATGCCTGATTTAATTTCTTCATTCTTAGCTGTTATTGGGTATTCGATATCACTGTTAGGTGCAATCATGGATTTTTGCGGTGACAAATCAACGCTGCCCTTTGTTTTTTCGGTATTAATCTGTATTTGATTAAAAGTAATATAGTATGGCGTGCTGTTATGAATGGCTACATGCCATTTAGAATTTTTGTTAATCAATTCCAGCTTAATTTTTCCGGTGCATTCTCCGGTGCGATGTCCAGTTTTTCAGGGCGAAAGAAAAATTTTATCCGACTCCTGACGCCAATGCGCAGTTGGTTAGTATCGTCGCTATTTTGTGGTACTTCTAGTACATTTACCCAGAACAGGCTTTCTCTGTCTGTAGGGAGCGCGGTTTCCCCGGTATAGCGTACGCGAATATTTTGCCCCTTTTCAGGTTGTAATAGCGATATGGGAGGAGTTAAAATAAAGGGTGCAGGAGTATTGTCTGGTGTGTCCTTGCTATTCCCTTCATCAATCCATGTCTGTATTAGTGACGACCTTTTGCCCGCATTATTCACGTTGAAGGTAATTTCTTTTTTACTGGCCAAGTAAATGATGCGGGTTGTATTGATGGAAACATCAGCCTGTGCCAGATTAAGCAGGCTGCAGATGGAAAGAGTGCTTACTGCCAGCGTAATGTTTTTAATCATGTTTTCCCCGGATATATTATGTGTGAAAACCAGAAGGGGGTCAGTGCCCCCCTCTGTTGACAAGTGTTTCTTTCAGAAGCCGTGTATGAAGGTAAAATACTTACTGGTACTGCACGGTGTAATTTACTGTGGCAATAACATCTCCAGCCGTGACTGCGGCTTTGGCGTAGTAGCTGGCCCGGTAATTCAGTATTGCTTTATTATTGATAATGTCGAAGGATGCGCCGCTACTACCAAAGCCACTGCCTTGTCCAATATTGATGGGGGTATTGGCATCCATGTTGTACAAGGCAATATCGACATTCTTTGCGGTACCGGTATTAATCAGTCTGCCGCTTGCTGCATCGACATTGGTACCAGCCTCAAACCAGGCAGCCGCTTTGTTGAATGTCAGTGGGCAGCCGATGAGGGTGATGGCAAACTGTGTGGCACCTGCGGTGGCACCAGGGCTGGCCAAAGAACTTGCCGAAACAACTGGCAGTATGACCGTGCCATCATTCGTTCCATTGGCAGCACTGATGGTGCAGGTTTCGGATGAAATATCGCCGTTAAAGTTGATGGTTCCATCGGCGGCATGCACTGCTGGTGCCAATGCAGCTAGTAGCAAAATGGTTGAAACGCTTGTAAGGCCCTTTTTCATGTCAAAGTTCCTCGAGTAGGCAGACCTGGGGTGCATACTGTTTGTATAGTCTGAAAGTTGGGAAGGGGTAAATTTGCCGATATATAGTCAGAGGAGGAGTCCAGTAAATACGACTCCTCCTTAGCTAATAGGCCATACCCATATGCAGTGACGCTGCAGTGTTGCCAGCGTCTATATGCATGTGGGTGTTTGCTTATTGATACTGAATGGTGTAATTGACGGTGGCGACTACCGAACCCGCAGTAGCTGCTCCTTTCGCGTAGTAACGCGCATTGAAGTTCAGCGTAGCGGCATTGTTGGCGATATTTACCGCTGAGCCGCTACTGCCAATTGTCCCATTACCCTGGCCAACAGCAATCGGTGTGTTGTTGCCAATGTTGTACAGTGCGACGTCAACATTGGTGGCGGTGCCAGTGTTAATCAGGCGACCGGTAGCCGGGTCTACATTAGTGCCGGATTCGAACCAGGCAGCGGCTTGGGTTGCTGCACCCGAGCAGCCTGTCAGCGCGATGGTGAACTGGGTTGCACCGGCAGTAGCACCGGCGGTTGCCAAGGATTTAGCCGAAACCATCGGCATCTTGACGGTAGCATCCGCAGTGCCGCCTGCTACAAATGGGGTGCAAGCTGAAGCAGTAACGTTACCGTTGAAGGTGATGGTGCCGTCGGCAGCTTGTGCCTGTGCGGCAATGCCAGCCAGCAGAAGAGCAGCAGAAGCGGTGGTGAGCAGTTTTTTCATGATGTCTGTTCCTTAAGGTGTTCGATGAGGGAATCCAAATGCGCTGACGCGGTTCATGCGTTTGGCTTGGGCAAGTATCGAACGGGAGACTTTTTTTTTATCTAAGACACATCATTTTTGAATCTAAGAAATTTCCTATATCCGGTGGTTTCGGTTTGTTTTAGCTGTGTTAGGTTTAAAAGATGATTTTTATTTTAAATTTATATGCTTAGTTTAGCAGTCAGCTAATAATCTCAAGTTGGTGTTTTCCTCGCAATGCAAGCCATTGCCTTGCTTGATGTTTAATAGTTATTTATTCCTTATTCATTTGCTATTGGCATGCATTGTCCCGTTTTGCATAATTCTTACAGTGCTGTGCATTTCGATTGTCAAGCAGCGAGGCGAGGGCAATAATCCAACTTTGCTTTGAGCTGAGGCAGCTTATGTTGATTGGTGAATCGCGTGTTGAGCGCTTGGTGGTGCATCGGGTAGGTAACCAGGCCCGAGGTGAGGCGCTACAGCTATCTGAGCGTGCTAGTGAGGTTGATGATGATGTTTCATCGCTGATCCTTAGCGGCTATCTGCGTGGCGTGGTGTCTGACAAGAAAAAGCATCAGTTCTTTCATGAGTCTGATCTGAATCTGAATGAGATTTATCATTACACCCGGCAGTTCTTCCGCGGTGAACTGGACTTCCTCGCGCTGTCGCAGCGTATCGCCAAGCATCTTTACGCTCGCTCACAGCATCCGAATATCAGTGCCGGGGATCTGTTTGTCATTCTGTTTTCCGGCTTGTCGGACGGGGACCGGGAGCTACGCGCACTGGGCGTATTCAAGTCAGAAGTGAGAGATGATTTCCTGTCGGTCGTGGAGGCCGGGGAGGTGTTTGATATCCGGCATGCATCCGGTATCAATCCCAGGCTGATCGACAAGGGAGCTTTGATTCTGGAATCCGGCCCTCTGGTGTATGCGGTGGACCGTGGTGGTCAGCAGGCAAAATTCTGGCTGGATGATTTTCTCAAGGCAATGCGTGTGCCGGATGCCAACAGTAGTAGCCGCATGGTGGCAAGTGTGGTGGAGCAGCTTTCCGAGGAAATTGCCGATCCGTTGGAGCAAGCCCGTTTCAAGGATGAATTCCTGGCGGTGTGTGAAGCCGAGGAGGAGGTGTCCACCAGTCAGGTCAGCTCCATTGCCGAGAAATTTGTTGGTAAGGAACAGGTAAGCCAGGCTTTTGACACCGCAGCGGAATCCTATGGGTTTTCACTGGATGATGAGGCACGCCTGCCCGCTCAGAACATGGCCAAGCGACTTGAGAAGACGCTATCTAAATATGGTATCGGCCATGGCATCAGTGTGCTGTTGCCCACGGGGATCACCTTGAAGAATATTCAGTCGGTCAATGATGGTGAAGGGGAGTTGACCCTGACATTGAAATTGCACAAGCGCGAGTGATGTTGAGAATGGCAGTAAAAAGCCCGGCTTGCAGGCCGGGCTTTTCATTGTTGTCTTGCGCAGTTATGCCTGTAACACGCTGGCCATGGCTTCAGCCACGTAGCCGACGTTGCTGCTATTAAGACCTGCCACACACATACGGCCCGAACGTACCAGATAGACGGCAAATTCTTCACGCAGGCGATCAACCTGATCGGGGCTTAGTCCGGTGTAGCTGAACATGCCTTGCTGGGTGATGAAGTAGCTGAAATCACGACCAGGCAGGCGAGTGTTTAGCACTTCATGCAGTTTTTGACGCATGGCCTTGATGCGTACACGCATTTCTGCAACCTCCGCTTCCCATTCATCAAACAGGGCGGGGTCATTCATCACTGCCGCCGTAATCTGGCCACCGTGGGTAGGCGGGCTGGAGTAATTGCGACGTACTGTAGCTTTCATCTGACCCAGCACGCGGTTGGCTTCTTCGGCTGTATTGCAGACAATCGAAAGGCCTCCACAGCGCTCGCCATAGAAAGACAGGTTCTTGGAGAAGGAGTTGCTGACGAAAAAGCTGATGCCGGCATCGGCCATGCTGCGGATCGCGTAGGCGTCTTCGTTCAGGCCTTGGCCAAAACCCTGATAAGCGATATCCAGGAAAGGTAGCAATTTGCCAGCCTTTAGTACTGGGATTAGAGCATCCCATTGCGCCTGACTCAGATCGACACCTGTAGGGTTGTGGCAGCAGGGGTGAAGCAGTACCACGCTTTGTGCTGGCAGTTGCTTGATGGTGGCGAGCATGTCGTCAAACAGCAAGCCGCCACTAACAGCATCGTAATAGGGGTATTCGTGTACCTTGATGCCGGCACCTTCAAAGATGGCGCGGTGATTGTCCCAGCTGGGATTGCTGATCCAGGCTTGGCTCTCTGGGAAGTAACGCTTGATGAAATCTGCGCCCACCTTGAGTGCACCGGAACCACCGATAGTCTGGATGGTGGCGATGCGCTGGCCGGTGACTGCCTCATGATCTGCACCAAATAGTAAACGCTGAACTGCACTGCGGTAGTTTGCAGCACCTTCTATGGGCAGGTAGGGGCGTGGTGACGGGGCTGCTGCACGTGCGGCTTCTGCCTTTTGTACCGAACTCAATAAAGGAATGCGGCCTGCTTCGTCATAATACAGTCCGATCCCGAGGTTCACTTTTTGTGGGCGGCTATCGGCATGAAATGTTTCTACCAGTGTCAGTATGGGGTCACCCGGATAGGCTTCGACATGTTCGAACATGAGACGGCAATTCCTTTGTCGCAGATTGTTTTTAAAAGTGATGTGCGGCCCCGGTATTGGATGAGGGAAAACCGCAAAGCGTGTCATGCATCTTCGCGCAAAGCACGCCATGGCAGCAAGCGATGTGCCGGGCATGTCTTGCATGGCGGTAAAAAGCACGCTTGATGGATGACGCAGTGCCCAAGTACTGGCATAATCCGCCACTCGATGCGCCCATGGCGAAATTGGTAGACGCAAGGGACTTAAAATCCCTCGACTTCGGTTGTGCCGGTTCGACCCCGGCTGGGCGCACCAGCACCGTTGCCAGCCTGACACGCAAAACAGGCCTGTTATTGTTTGTACCAGCCTTTTACTGGCATGGCCTGGAAAGCTGCATTACCATACAGGACGCCGCTGTGTTGTGGACAAGACCACAAGCTGGCCTCGCGACGGCTTGCACACCGTCCATCCGTCTGGCAGGATTGCCTGCCATTAGAAAAGCATCACTGGATCTAGATAGAAGTTCATGAAGCCAAATACCGAAACGGCACTGGGTGCTGCTCTCAAATCCGCAGTACAGAGCCTGTCGAAGAAAAAGCAGACAGAAATGATTGCGGAGCATGTTTACAGCAAATTTGAAGTGTTCCGTCAATTCCGTCCGCTGGCTCTGGGCATTCACGAGAGCCTGATTGCCGCATTGCCGCAATTTGATGCAACTCTGATTTCGCGTGTGGTGGCCAATCACTGCCGCAAGCCCCGCTATGTGAAATCGCTGGCCCGTGGTGGCAAGCGTTTTGATCTTGCCGGCAAGCCTAGTGGCGAAGTGAGTGCTGAAGAGAAAAAGGCTGCTCAGCTGATGTCTGCGCCAAAACCTGCTGCAGAAGCAGCTGTCGTGGAAGCTGTACCGAACGATCAGGCCGCTGCCGAATAAGACCACGTAGCCCGGTTTCCTAACCCCTCCTTGCCTTGGCAACGAGGGGTTTTGCATTTATGTTGGCTGTTTTCATGGGGGATGAATTATGCGCTGGGTGATTGCACCGGACTCCTACAAAGGCTCGCTGGATGCTGCCGGCGTGGCACAAGCCATGCGGCAAGGTATTGCTCAGGTTGACCATCAGGCGGTGTGCATCCTGCGCCCCATGGCCGATGGCGGAGAAGGCACGCTGGATGCATTGCATGCGGCAGTCGGTGGCGAGTGGCTGCGTTATCCGGTCTGCAATGCGGTCGGGCAGAGCATGGACGTGGATTGCCTTTTGTTACCGGACGGTACGGTGGTACTCGAGGTTGCTCGCATCATCGGCTTGCCGGATGCTGGTAACTCTGATGTTAAAGATCGCAGCAGCCGGGGTGTGGGCCAATTATTGCGGGCTTTGGTGCGTGATGGATATCACCGTATTGCTGTTGCGCTGGGTGGATCCAGCACCAATGACGCGGGTGCCGGTTGCCTTGCTGCCATGGGGCTGCAACTAATGGATGAAGCTGGTGTAGTGCTGCATGGACGCTTACAGGATCTAGCGTCCGTGCATGTGCTGAATACAGATGGGTTGGCCAGTTGTATGGATGGAGTAAGTCTTGAGGTCTGGTCTGATGTTGAGAACCCGTTGATTGGCCCGCAAGGCGCAACGGCGGTTTTTGGTCCACAGAAAGGCGTATCTGCAAGGGATATTCAGGAGGTGGATGGCTGGATTGCGTATTTTGCCGGTTTGCTTGATGCCGGATTGCCGCATCCTTTGCGGGATTTGCCTGGGTCCGGCGCTGCTGGCGGGCTGGGTTATGCCATGCAAGTGCTGGGGGGGCGCATGGTGTCTGGTGCTCAGGCAGTGGCACAACATATTGGGCTGGCCGATGAAATCGCCAGTGCCGACTGGGTTCTCACCGGTGAAGGCCGTAGTGATAGCCAGACCTTGTCCGGCAAGGCTCCCGCTTGTGTTGCCAGCCTGGCCCGGCAGGCGGCCGTACCAGTAAGCCTGCTATCCGGCGCCATCATTGCCGATCATGCTGGAGCGCTGACAGGTGCATTTGACGGCTGCTATTCGTTGTGCAACAGACCAATGACGCTAGGCGAGGCCATGAACGAAGCTCCGGACCGTATCGCTCAGCAGGCAGAGCAATTGGCACGGACCATACTGGCTGTGCGGCCGGGGAGGGGCTGATATCCATCTAGCTATGGGCGGCAGACAGAAATCACTAGTTTTTATATGTATGTCATGTAAATCCCACTAGCAGCAGCTTGTTCGGTGGTGTTGAAGTGGGTAATACCTGCCTCGTTCTGGCATTTCTCTCTGGAGTCCGGTTAGCTGATATCGTTTGTTGACGGACGCGGCAAGGTGCCACCGCAATGTTTGCAGAAACGTGCATCCCGGTCATGCCCTTCGGTGAAGCAATGCGGGCAAAGGCGGGTAGCAGATTGGTCTTCAGCTGGTATTGTCGTGGTATGGCGGGCTATTTCTGCCGTCACGATGCCGGTAGGTACGGCAATGATGCCGTAACCGGTAATCATGACCATGCTGGCCAGCGCCTGGCCCAGTGGTGTTTTGGGTGTGATGTCGCCAAAGCCGACGGTAGTCAGGGTGACAATTGCCCAGTAGATGCCGATGGGAATGCTGGTGAAGCCGTTCGCTTCACCTTCTATCACATACATCAGCGTCCCCAGGATGATGACCAACACAACGACGGTTACCAGAAACACCAGAATCTTGCGGCGACTAGCCATCATGGCGCGTTTCAGTTCATGGGCCTCACCCATGTAGCGGGTGAGCTTGAGTATGCGGAACATCCGCAATAGCCGCAAAATACGGATATCGGCAAGAAACCTGCTCTCGGGGATGAATAAACCCAGGTAGAGTGGCAGGGTGGAGAGCAGATCCACCATGCCGAAAAAGCTGCGCGCATAACGTAGCGGCTTGTGGATGCAGATCAGTCGCAGCAAATACTCGACCGTGAACAGAATGGTGAACAGCCAGTCGAGTATCTTGAGCTGTGTGCCCCAGCTTTGGCGAATGCTGGCAACGCTCTCCAGTGCCACCGTCACCAGAGATAGCAGGATGGTTGCGATCAGGGCAAGGTCAAACAGGCGGCCAGAACGTGTGTCGGCTTCGAAAATGATGATGTAGAGCTTGCGGCGCCAGCCGCTCAGGGGTGTCAGTGTTTCCTGGGTTGGCATGATAGGTGGCGGACCCGTTGGTTTATTGGATAGAAGCAAACACTATTAGCGTTTTTCCGGTGCTCATATATTATATGTGTTATTAAACATTGCATTAATGTTGCCCGGGAGAATAAGACGATGCGTATCGCCAATACCGTAACCGACCTGATCGGCAATACCCCTCTGGTCAAACTGAACCGTGTTACCGATGGCTGCGTTGCCACCGTGGTGGCCAAGCTGGAGTTTTTCAACCCGGCCCACAGTGTGAAGGATCGCATCGCTGTCGCCATGATCGATGCTGCCGAGAAAGCTGGCAAGATTGGGCCGCACACCACGATTGTAGAACCCACTTCCGGCAATACCGGCATTGGTCTGGCCATGGTATGTGCCGCCCGTGGCTACAAGCTGGTGATTACCATGCCTGAAACCATGAGTCGTGAGCGCAGGCAATTGCTCAAGGCCTATGGTGCCGAACTCATCCTTACGCCAGGCCCGGATGGTATGGGTGGTGCCATTGCCAAGGCCCGTCAGTTGGTGGATGAAAACCCGGATACCTGGTTCATGCCACAGCAGTTTGAAAACCCGGCCAATCCGGAAGTGCACCGTAACACCACGGCAGAAGAAATCTGGCGTGATACTGATGGTCAGGTTGATATCTTCGTGGCAGGTGTGGGCACTGGTGGCACCGTGACTGGTGTGGGCGAGGTATTAAAGGCGCGCAAGCCTGGCGTACAGATTGTGGCAGTGGAGCCTGATGCCTCCCCGGTGCTGTCTGGCGGGCCCAAAGGGCCGCACCCGATCCAGGGAATTGGTGCCGGTTTCATCCCTTCTATCCTGAATACCGCGGTATACGACGAGATCATCCGGGTAAAGAACGATGATGCATTCGATACCGCCCGCGCGGTAGCGACCCAGGAAGGTGTGCTGGTGGGTATTTCCTCTGGTGCTGCGGTATGGGCGGCCATTGAGTTGGCCAAGCGCCCTGAAAATGTTGGCAAGCTGATTGTGGTGGTGATTCCATCTTTCGGGGAGCGTTATCTGTCCACTCCTCTGTTCGAGCATCTGGCCTGATCCGCCAGCCAGCTTGATTTGTGCTTGAAACCGACCGTGCAAACTATGCCGGTCGGTTTTGTTTTTTCCGCCCATTAACTTATCAGAACTGTTTGACCGGGCTTTTTGTCCAATACCGCCTTATATCCGCTACACTACCGCCATGATTTCCATCCCCAAATCCCTGCAGTTGCTGATTGTGATGCCAGTCTTGCTCGGTGGCTGCAGTCTGTTGCAACAAGCACCGGCACCACAAAGTGGCATGCGTCCGACACACCCGCCTGTTACGCCCTCGGTATCGGAAAGCAAGGTAGAGCAGTTGCTGAAGGAAGCCAATCGATTGGCTGGCAAGGTCAAGGCGAGTGAACTCAGTCGGGTTGCTGCTGCGGATCAGCTCAATACTTATCGCTTGCGGCTGATCGGTGCCAACTTGGTAGATGACAACAACTTTGCCATGTATCGCTACCTGGCTGTAGAGCGCGATGCTGGTCGGCTAAGTCAGGAAGAATCCCAGGCCAGGATGGAAATGCGTTTGCGGGAGTGGTTACGGCGCTGGCCCAAGATGCAGCCCAAGCCGCCACAACCGGTTTTTACCAATTTTCTGTTGAAACTCTATGGATTGCCCGCTCTGGGCTGATGAAACAATGAGCAAGAAAAAACAATCCAGCGGCTGCCCCTGTGGTCTGTCCGCCTCCTTTGACGAATGCTGTGGCCGTTATATTGATGCTGGTGTGCTTGCCCCTACGGCAGAAAGCCTGATGCGTTCCCGTTATGCAGCCTACACCATGAATAATGGTGAATACCTGCTGGCTAGCTGGCATCAATCGACTCGTCCGGCCGAACTGGATCTGTCGCGGGAGGAACGTTTTGTAAAATGGCTGTCGCTGGATGTGCTGAGTACTCAGGCGGGTGGTGAGAGCGATGAAGCCGGCGTGGTAGAGTTTGTTGCTCGCTACAAGGTAAATGGTCGTGCCCAGCGTTTGCATGAAATCAGCCGATTCCGCAAGGAGGAGGGACGCTGGTTCTATGTCGATGGAGATGCTGAAGAAGGCTGATACAAGTCTTGATACAGTCGGCGCGAATGAAGTGCTGTAGCCATCACAGACACTGAAAACCCCATGCAACGGTATGGGGTTTTTTATCTTTGCAGTCTGGTGTGTGGGTAGCGATGGTATTTCCTGGTGGCTGTCCTATGGTGATAGGGCAGCCATTTTTGCATTCCTTCCCCGCAACTGCATATGCACCGTCCAACATCGTTGGATGGTGTTTTATTGTTTCAAGTCAATTGCTTGGCGGAGATGCCTTTGGTTCTGTACAGGTCGGGTCTAGCGTTAAAGTGACACGAAAGGAGATGGCGATGGGACTGGCTCTGAAAGGCTTGCTGGGCGAGCTGGAAAGCTGCCGCAGCAAAGGTATGTCAACAGATGAGATAACACGGGTCGAGGTGGTCCGTACTCTGGAGATTCCACTGGATTTGCATGCCTGCCGGGAGTTACGTGTTTTGGCACATGTCTTCAGCGGAAATCAGGCTGAACTGGCCGCTGTGGTGTTGCGCGCTGCGCTCATGGACATGCAAGAGCATCTGGATGACGATCTGGATCTGCTTGCGGAAAGTGCCAGGCGTTTGATGGATGATCCATGCCAGCAGGCCAGTGAGGTCATTTAGGATAACAACGGGGTCACCGGGGAAGAGGGAGTGACAGGGTTAGCATGGCTGGCCCTGTTTTTTTTGGTGATTGGATATCGGTTGGTTGCCTGTCAGTACAATAATTGCTTTGAATTTTATTTCCATCATATAAATACAATGTCATTACATGCGCATAAAAAAAGGGACGTTACGGCAAGGGGGAACCGCGACGCCCCAAGAGAAACTGTTCGATTGGTGGGTTGACAGATACAAATGTCTTTAACCTACAGTTCATCCTAGAACAGCTACGCGAATTTGCGAGCCGGATTTAAATGCCAAGTGAATTAAAAAGGACAGCCGTGGCTGTCCTTGTCGTAAGTGCCTGCCATGCATGGCAATGGCTGCAATCAGGGGCGTGGCAGGGTTACACCGATCTGGCCCATGTATTTGCCGGCGCGGTCGGCATAGGACACATCACATACTTCGTCTGATTCGAAGAACAATACCTGCGCGACCCCTTCGTTGGCATAGATTTTGGCCGGCAGTGGCGTGGTATTGGAGAATTCCAGCGTTACATAGCCTTCCCATTCCGGCTCAAAAGGCGTCACGTTGACGATGATGCCGCAGCGTGCATAAGTGGATTTGCCCAGGCAGACGGTCAGGACCGAGCGCGGGATGCGGAAGTATTCCACCGTGCGGGCCAGTGCAAAGCTGTTGGGCGGGATGATGCAGTAGCCCTTGCCGGATACTTCGACAAAAGAGTCCGGGTCAAAATTCTTGGGGTCGACAATGGTGCTGTTGATATTGGTGAATACCTTGAATTCGTCGGCACACCGAATATCGTAACCATAGCTGGAGGTGCCGAAGGAGATTACCTTCTCACCATTGACGTTTTTGATCTGGTTATGTTCAAACGGCTCGATCATGTTGTGATCTTGCGCCATACGGCGGATCCACTTGTCGGATTTGATGCTCATGGTCGGGGGTCCGTCAGGAAAATTTGAGATGAGCCAGATTCTAAACGGTATGCCGCAGCAGGGCCACCGTTGCCGCGGGATTCACACTGCAGTTCAGGATGAGGACAACGTCGGATTGATATTGCTCAAGACTTCTCCGGATGGTATGCAAGTAGACCTTACCGTTAGTAGGGAGGATTGCGTACAATAATGCAAATTATTCGCGTTATTGGTGTCGAGCATGGTGTCTCTGGACAAGCTCCCTGTGGGGTGCAAAGGGGTGGTGCACAGTCTTGATCTGTCAGATGAGGCCTTCCGCAGGGTGGCAGCCTTTGGCCTTATCCCAGGCAGCCAATTCAATCTGTCCCGTCGTGCGCCGTTTGGTGGCCCGCTGGTATTGGAAGTGGGTTGTACCCGCTTTCTGCTACGACGTAGCCTGGCAAAATTCATTCAGGTTCGGGTAGCAAGATGAAGCGATTTGCCTTGATCGGCTTACCCAATACCGGAAAATCCACCGTTTTCAACCGCCTGACCGGCATGTCGCAGCGGGTGGGGAACTGGCCCGGCCTGACGGTGGATCTCACCAGCGCACGACTGTTGCTGGGCGGCAGTATGGTGGAGCTGGTGGATCTGCCCGGTGTGAACGACCTTACCGGTTATACCGACGATGAAGCCGTGGTGAGGGATGTGTTGATGAGCACGGCCTTTGATGCGGTAGTGCTGGTGCTCAATGCGGCCCAGCTTGACCGCCAGCTTCCATTGGCACTGCAGGTTCTGGCCAGTGGCTTGCCTGCCGTACTGGTTCTGAATATGGCGGACGAAGCGCGTTTGCTGGGGGTGCAACTGGATGTAGAAGCCTTGCAACAGCGGCTGGGTATTCCCGTGGTGCTGGTGTCGGCCAAGCGTATGGAAGGGTGGCCGCGGCTGATGGATGCGCTGAATCGTCAGGCTGCCGAGACCAAGACGCCTTGCCATGCTGCGCTGGATCAGATTCCGGAAACGCGTGAGGCCATTGACATGGCGCGTGCCCGCCTGTCGGGGGTGTGGTCCTTGCCCCCAGTGCTGCCGCAGGGCGTGACCGAGAAAGTGGATGCCTGGCTGATGCATCCCTGGCTGGGTTTACCGCTGTTTTTTGCCTTCATGGCCTTGCTGTTCAATCTGACATACCAGATTGGCACGCCATTGCAGGATGTGGTGGGTGCCGGCCTGGACTGGTTCAAGGCGGCGGCACTTGGCCCGTGGACCAGTGCATTGCCGGCCATCGTGCAAAGCCTGCTGCTGGACGGTATCTGGCAAGGTGTTTCCACCGTGGTGACGTTTGCCCCCATCCTCTTCGTATTCTTCATCCTGATGGCCATGGTGGAGGATAGTGGCTATCTGGCTCGGGCTGCTTATCTGACAGATGCCTTCATGGCACGCCTGGGTCTGGATGGCCGTGGTTTTGTCATGCAGTTGATGGGCTTTGGTTGCAATGTACCGGCCATTCTGGGAACGCGGGTGATGCGTGAGCGCAAGCAAAGGCTACTCACCATGCTGATCATTCCCTTCTCGCTATGTTCGGCCCGTTTGCAGGTAGTCGTGTTTTTTGCTGGCATCCTGTTTCGGCCCCAGCAGGCACCCTGGGTATTACTACTGTTGTATCTGCTGAGTTTTGCCGTGGCCATTTTTACCGCATGGGTGTTCAAACACCGTTATCAGGGCAATGAAGCCTTCTTGCTGGAGGTTCCACCATATCGCCTGCCAGGGGTGCGCCACATGCTGATCCGTGCCGTTGGTGAGGTACGGGCCTTTCTGGAGCTGGCGTCCAGCTTCATCCTGATGGGGGTGGTGCTGGTCTGGCTGGTGTCGCACATCCCGGCCGGGGACAACAAGACGCTGGCCGACATGCTGGGCAGCCTGATGGCACCGGTACTCGACCCCATCGGCATCAAGCATGAACTGGCGGTTGCCCTGCTGGTGGGCTTTGTGGCCAAGGAAATCCTGCTGGGTGGCTTGGCGGTGATTTACGGCGTGCCGGAAGCCGGGTTGGGCGCAGCCCTGTTGCACCATCTGGACTGGGCATCGGCCATGAGCTTCCTGATTTTCACCCTGGTGTATGTACCCTGCTTGTCCACCGTGGCAGCAATCCGGCGCGAGTCGAAAAGCCGCGCTTTTACTGCGCTGTCAGTGGGCTGGTCAGTATTGCTGGCCTGGGTGATTTCCTTTGCTTTCTACCAGGGCCTGCATCTGCTGCGCTGACGCGGACTGCCATCTGCCAGTAACAAGCGGCCGCAATGCGGCCGTTTGTCCTTTCTGCTTGCCTGCTTGATATGGCGCAGAACGCAGGCCGGCATCGCCCGGCACACTGGCGCTTTTGACTGTCGGGGAAGAAAACATGCGGGTAGACCTGTCTGTATCCTGGCTTGGTCTGACCATGGCCAATCCTCTGTATAACGCTTCCGGCGTGATGTGCCGCTCTGTTGCCGAACTGGAGCAGGTACGCCATTCCGCCGCCGGCGCGGTCATCAGCAAAAGCTGCACCTTGCAGCCGCGGGATGGCAATCCGGAGCCGCGCTACTGTGCTACCGCCATGGGCAGCATCAACTCCATGGGCCTGCCCAATGCGGGCTACGCCTACTATCGCGACTATGCGAGCAGCTATCCGTACAATCAGGGCAAGCCACTATTTCTGTCCATTTCAGGGATGACGCTGGAAGACAATCTGAGCATGCTGGCAGACCTGGCTGCCAGTAACTTGCCCTGCATCCCGGAGGTAAACCTGTCCTGCCCGAATCTGCCAGGCAAGCCGCAGTTGGGTTACGACCCGGATGCATGTGCGATCACCCTGGCCGAGATCAGCCGTATCTACCCGGGAGCATTTGGTGTCAAGCTACCTCCGTATTTTGACCCGGTTCATTTTGCCCAGATGGCAGATTTGTTGAATGCGTTTACCGGTGTGCGCTTTGTCACCTGTATCAACTCCATCGGCAATGGCCTGGTCATCGATGCGGAGACAGAAAGCGTGGTCATCAAGCCCAAGGATGGTCTGGGTGGGCTGGGCGGCAGTTATGTACTGCCGACGGCACTGGCGAATGTGCGCGAGTTTGCCCGGTTATTGATTGGCAAGCATGTGGTGGGTTGCGGTGGCATCAATAGCGGGCGCGAAGCATTCATGCACATTCTAGCCGGTGCGACTGCAGTGCAGATTGGCACATGTCTGTACGAAGAAGGCGAGGGTGCATTTGCTCGCATTCTGGGAGAGCTGGGCGATCTGATGTTGCTCAAGGGCTATACCTGCTTGGATGATTTCCGTGGCAAGTTGAAAACGCTGTAACAGCGTAGCCACAAACGACAAGGGCCCCGCTGGGGCCCTTGTCACTTACCGGCGGAGTCAGTCAAAACGCCAGCAGGCCATGGAGAGCGAACCCATGCGCCAGTCGTCGTGCAGTTTCACCGGGGCGGTAGCATCCGATGCGGCTCCCATTACCACCAGTAGCGGGTTGAAATGTTCATCCGTCGGGTGGTTTTCGCGAGCCAGCGGGGCCAGCTGCTTCCAGCGCAGGATATCCTGCTGACGGTTTTCCTGCAGGGCTAGATCCATCCAGTTGGCAAAGGCGGCAGCCCATGGTGGCGTTGCGCTACCGTCTGGGCTGAGTTGCCATAGATTATGCGTGTAGCTGCCAGAGCCGATGATCAGCACATTATCGTCTCGCAGTGCCCTAAGTGCGCGACCCATCTGGAAAAAGGTATCTGCACTGGCACCATGCGGTAGCGACACCATGACTAGCGGGATATCTGCCTCTGGGTACATCAACATCAGTGGCGTCCACATGCCATGATCCAGGCTGCGCTGGTCGGTGGTTCCTATGCGCAGGCCCGATTCACGCAGCTTGTCCACGACATCAGCTGCCAGCTTGAGATCGGTACGGGCGGGGTAGCGCAGGGTGTACAGAATGGAAGGAAAACCGCCAAAGTCGTACATGGTTTCCGGGTTTTCCGCCAGGTTGACCATGGGAATAGTGCTTTCCCAGTGTGCCGATACCACGATGATGGCACGTGGACGCGGCAGGGTTTGGCCCAATTGCGTCAGAAAGTGGCGGGTTGGACTGTCTTCAATAGGAAGCGTGGGTGCGCCGTGAGAGATGAACAGTGCTGCTTGTTGGTTGCTCATGTTCGTTCTGCCTGCAGTGATTGCCATGTGAACAGCTTAATCAGAATTCCATGTTAAAAAAACGGCTATTTCTTCACCATTTTGTTTACTGAGGGGAAATAGTGTTGCTGTGCATGGCATCAGTGCAAATCAGGCTGGATGGCTGGCAATTCCATGCATGGGAGCGGGGCTGCTCCCCTGTGTCGATGTCTGCAACAGGAATCCCCACCCGCTGCAGACGATGAAGATGCCAAGCAGAATGCGCAGATGCTGCCATATACGCACGCGAGGCCGGGTGGTGGGCTGAGTGGCTTGCATGCTTAACTCCTTTCAACTAGATAATTCATCTTTCATTTTAATGAGAATAATTATCAAGTAAAATTTATCTTTTCAAAGTTTTGATTGAAAAAATTAATCACAATGAGTGTATTGTTAGCTCCCATGCCGCTATCCGGGCAGGCATGCGTGGCATTGCCACATCCAGATCCCTGTCTTTTCTGGTATTCGGCAGAAGGCTAGGCAAAAAAGAAGCCGTACAGCCATGCGGCTGTGCGGCTTCTGGTGACTGCCTGCCAGCGCCGGTCAGCTCAGATCATAACGATCGGCATTCATCACCTTGGTCCAGGCGGCAGCAAAGTCCTGGATGAACTTTTGCTGGTTATCATCCTGGGCATAGACCTCGGCATAGGCGCGCAGGATGGAGTTGGAGCCGAATACCAGATCTACGCGGCTTGCAGTCCATTTCACCGCGCCGGTGCTGCGCTCGCAAATCTCGTACAGATTACGCCCGGCCGGTTTCCAGGTGTAGGCCATGTCAGTTAGGTTGACAAAGAAGTCGGTGGTCAACTGGCCTGGACGGTCGGTAAACACCCCCAGCTTGCTGCTGCCATGGTTGCTGTCCAGTACCCGCAGGCCGCCAACCAGAACCGTCATTTCACTGGCAGTCAGTCGCATCAGCTGTGCACGGTCCAGCAGCAATTCCTCAGCACTGACGGTAAAGTCCTGCTTCAGCCAGTTGCGGAAGCCATCAGCCAGCGGTTCCAGCACGGCAAAGGAATCGGCATCGGTCTGTTCTGCTGTGGCATCGCCGCGACCCGGTGCAAAGGGAAGAGTCAACGCATGTCCTGCAGCCTTGGCAGCCTGTTCGATACCGACATTGCCACCCAAGACGATGGCATCCGCCACACTGATGGAAAATTCGGCAGCGATTTTCTCAAGTACAGCCAATACTTTGGCCAGTTGGGCCGGTTCGTTGCCCGCCCAATCCTTTTGCGGTGCCAGGCGGATACGTGCACCATTGGCACCGCCGCGTTTGTCCGAACCACGGAAGGTGCGTGCACTGTCCCAGGCGGTGCAGACCAGTTCGGCAATACTCAGGCCACTGGCCGCGATCTTTGCCTTGACTGCATCTACATCGTAGTCAGTGCGACCAGCCGGGATCGGGTCTTGCCAGATCAATTCTTCCTGCGGTGTATCCGGGCCGATATAGCGGGCTTTCGGGCCCATGTCGCGGTGGGTCAGCTTGAACCAGGCGCGGGCGAACACATCGGAGAAGTAGGCCGGGTCCTGGTGGAAGCGCTCGGAAATCTTGCGGTATTCCGGATCAACTTTCATGGCCATGTCGGCGTCTGTCATGATCGGCATACAGCGGATGTCCGGGTTTTCCACATCAACCGGCTTGTCTTCCTCGCGGATATCGATCGGCACCCATTGCCAGGCACCCGCCGGGCTCTTGCTCAGCGTCCATTCATGACCCAGCAGCATGTCGAAGTAGCCGTTGTCCCACTGGGTGGGGTGGGTGGTCCAGGCACCTTCGATACCGCTGGTTACCGTGTCACGGCCAATGCCGCGGCTGGTGTGATTCATCCAGCCCAGGCCCTGTTCTTCCAGATCGGCACCTTCCGGTGCTGCGCCCAGCCGGGAGGCGTCGCCATTGCCATGGGTCTTGCCTACAGTGTGGCCACCTGCGGTCAGGGCAACGGTTTCCTCGTCATTCATTGCCATGCGGGCAAATGTCTCGCGGATGTCATGTGCGGTCTTTTGCGGATCCGGCTGGCCATCCACCCCTTCCGGGTTGACGTATATCAGGCCCATCATTACTGCGGCCAGCGGGTTTTCCAGAGTCCGGCTACCCGAATAGCGGCTGCCTTCGCCACCGCTGGGGGCCAGCCACTTCTTTTCCGAACCCCAGTAGATATCCTTTTCCGGATGCCAGATATCCTCGCGACCAAAGGAAAAACCGAAAGTCTTGAGACCCATGGATTCATAGGCCATGTTGCCAGCCAGAATCATCAGGTCGGCCCAGCTGAGCTTGTTGCCGTATTTCTTTTTGATGGGCCACAAAAGGCGGCGTGCCTTGTCCAGATTGGCATTGTCCGGCCAGGAGTTAAGCGGAGCAAAGCGCTGATTGCCGGTGCCGGCACCGCCACGACCGTCTGCAATGCGATAGCTGCCGGCAGAGTGCCATGCCATGCGGATCATCAGGCCGCCGTAGTGGCCCCAGTCAGCAGGCCACCAGGGTTGGCTGTTGGTCATCAGGGTCTTGAGGTCTGTTTTCAGAGCCTCAACATCCAGCTTTTTCACTTGCTCATGGTAGTCAAAGTCCGACCCCATCGGATTGGTCTTGCTGTCGTGCTGATGCAGGATGTCCAGATTAAGCGCATTAGGCCACCAGTCGGTGTTGGACATGCTCGTTTGTGTCATGCCACCGTGCATTACCGGACATTTGCCTGCAGAACCTGTATGTGTATTCGCCATCTCTTGCTCCTGTTTCGTATGCTTTGAGTTGTCCCGGGGCTGCTGGCCCCGCCAGAGTCAATCCATGTATTGCCCGTACCTGTTCCTGCCTTTTATTGCTACTGCAGGGCCGAAAAAGCTGCCAGCATGTCGAGCAACACTTCCTGCCACGTCAGTTGGTTGTGCATGACGCTCTCCCTGTGTACTGGATTGGTAGCCTTATTTGTACTGTAAGACCTGTTCTTTTTTACTGGGATAATTCCCTATTATTGATAGGAAAAATCTTAATAAACAGAAACCGTGATATCGCTATCCAACAAGTCCTGAATACAACATGGCGACTTCTGGTGTACTGCCATTATGGTTTTTTGCCATAGATTTGTTAAATTGATTGTTATAAATTGATTGTTAGATTTGTGCTATCGAAAAAAAAGAGCCCGCAGGCTCTTGTCGTATTGAACACCGGATGGCGTGTCAGTCCCAGGGAACATCCCGGGCATCGTCACCTGCAGGCGTGACGCTGCTGCTGCCAGCGGTATCCGAGGATGAAGATGCACTTGCAACAGGTGGGCTGGCCTGGCTATCTTCCAGCCCGCCAAGTGCTTCGATCAGCGCATCTACCAGTTCTCCCAACTCCTCGCTCATCAGGGTGAAGGTGGCTTCAAACAGACTTTCGCGATCATCCCCGGCCTGGCTGGCTTCTTCCTGGAGTACATCCAGAAACTGGATGCGCTTGAGTTGTAGTGCGTCAGTCAGCATGAAGCGAATCTTCTCTTGCCAGATCAGGCCGATGCGCGTTACCTGCTTGCCGGTGGCAATATGCTGGCGGATTTCGTCTGCTGTCAGATCCATACGGGTGCAGCGAATGACTGCACCGTTTTCGCTACCATCCTTTAGTTCGCAATCGGCATCCAGCTCGAAGCCAAAAGGGGCTGCGCCGGCAGCCAGCCAGTCGGTCATGGCAGTATGGGGGGCCAGCTTGGTGCGTGGCAGGGCGGCGGGGAAGGGGGGAAGCGCTTCGCGCAGCTTGGATACCAGCGCCTCGGCCTTGCTCGCTGTACCGGAGTCCACCATCATCCAGCCGCGGCGGCAGTCCAGGTAGGCTGTGGTGCGGTGGGTGCGGACAAAGGCACGCGGCAACAGGTCATCGGTGATCTGCTCCTTGAGCGCCAGCTTCTCTTTACGGCCGACCTTGCGTACTTCCTTTTCTTCTATTTCCTGCACCTTGAGATCGACAAAATCACGGATGACACCAGCGGGCAGTACCTTATCCTCGCGTTTAAGGGAAAGCAGCTGGCAGTCCCGCACATGGAATACCGGGCTATCCAGATGCGCAGCTGGCGCTACCCAGCCTTCACTGAACCAGTCCAGGCCACCACAGTGCTGGAAGGGGCTTTTCCCCAGAGCCTGGGAGAGCTTGCCGGTTTCGTGCAGGGATTCGCCGTTCAGGCGATAAAAAGATAGTTGCTTAAACCACATAAATGTTCCATAATGCGCGTCCTCTGATGTCGCTGATTGTAACCCGGAAACGGACCAAAAAGCTGATAGCAGAATGCAGAAATTAGGGAAGCGGAGTGTAGCTTAGCCTGGTAGAGCGCTACGTTCGGGACGTAGAGGCCGGAGGTTCGAATCCTCTCACTCCGACCAGAATTTCTGCAAATAGTATTGCAAAAAACCGAAATTAAGGTTAAATTGCACCTCTCGCAAATTAAGACTGCGAGAAACAAATCGGAGTGTAGCTTAGCCTGGTAGAGCGCTACGTTCGGGACGTAGAGGCCGGAGGTTCGAATCCTCTCACTCCGACCAGATTCAAAAAAGCCTTGAATTTCTTCACAGAGACTCAAGGCTTTTTTACCAAGTTGGTTCGCCGGTATAGCTCAGTTGGTAGAGCAGCGCATTCGTAATGCGAAGGTCGGGGGTTCGACTCCTCTTACCGGCACCATGTAAATCAAGCACTTAGGCCAATCCTTCGGGGTTGGCCTTTTTGTTTTCTGATTCCATGTACTCGCTATGTACTTGCTAGCAGTCAACGCGGGCACTCATTGAACCTGCAATGTCAGATTTGCAGTACAGCTATATCCATCTGCAGGATATATCCCAGACTGATAATGTATATATACGGTCGTGAGCGGTGCGAGGTTGGATGCATCCAGATTGCTGTTGGATACATTCTGGGTGATGCCGGTCCTATCGTATGAGTAGCTTGTATTTTTTGCTATTGTCATAATTAATTTTGGAAAAAACCAACCTTATGATAAAAGTGTGTCAACAAAATAGGAGTTGATATGCAATCCAAAATTTTCCTAACGCTGTCCCTCGGTGTCTTCCTGCAGTACGAAGTTTCTCAAGCTGCTGGTTTTGACTGTACTAAAGCCGTAACTTCGGTAGAGAAAATGATATGTGCAGATGCCTATCTATCGAAGCTCGATTCAATGCTGAATGCTGCCTTCGATGAGGCTCAGAGTGAGACTGCTGGCTACGATGGAGATACTGGTCAACGAATTGACCCCGTTGGAAAATCCCAAAAAAAGTGGCTGCTGACAGTCAGAAATCGTTGTCAGACGACTACATGTCTTGAGAGTGCTTATAAGAAGCGTATACGAGAGCTAAAAGCAGTTGTCGGGCAGTAGGTCTTTATCTGGGCGGCTCCATCGCTTGCAAATCTGAGACTTGTCAAAGTAAAGCCCGCCTTGAGCGGGCTTGCGTTTGCAGTACATTCCAAAGCTGCTATGGGAGCATGCCTACAGGGAAGTCGGCCTCAGCAAAACCCGAGCGGACATACTTTTGCAGGGCGGCTGCAAGTTCAAGAAGTCTCATCCGTTCTGTATTGCTAGTGCCGGTCGATATGGAAGGCAGCAACTTGGCAACCTGCTTTGTATCAAGTCCCGCATCGCGTAGCTTTTCTGCTTTCGCGGCAAGTGTCTGCTCCTCAATCTGCTCGTTTCGTTCAAGCTGTGCCAATTGGGATGGAATCGACATGAGTAGGGCTACTGCTGTTCGCGCTTGTGGCGTGTTTGCGTTGTCTTGGCGTTCTTTGCGAGCCAAAATGCTTTCCTCCCTCATTGTCTGCCGTGCGGTTTGCACGCTTGCCATCATTGCTTTGGCCGTGTCGGTAGGGTTCGACGATTGACGTATCTGCTGGAGTAAGTCGCAATCGCCGCCTTCTGCAACAAGTAATGCTTGTTCATTGAGAATCGCAGCAGCTAGTTTTCTTGCAGTGTAATCAGTGTTCATTCTGTGTCCTCTATACGCGTTATAAAACTCACGCGCATTTTTGTCTGGCCCCTCGTTTCTTGACCACAAGATGGCAACTTCTAGAGGGTGTACGCCAGCCGTACCAAAGATTGTGTAAAAACTACCGTCATTAGCCCGCCAAGCGTGGCAAAGCTTGCTTTGCCTGAGATTCATTGCCCCGCCTTGCGTGTCAAAGTTCAATCGCTTGCCACGTGTGGCGGGGCACGGGATTTTTTATCAGGTATCAGTGCGGCTTGTTTTCTCCAGTACCCAAGCGGGCCTACGGTTGGTTTTATATCAAGTGGCTTCCCCGGCACGTGGTCGTCAATACGAAAAAATGAAAAGCCAAAAAGATTGCAAATTCTGCGTCCACCTTGTCTTGTGCGTACTAACCATCCTTCAGTCTCAAGCTCATTCAGGGCCTTGGCGAGGGTGTCCTTACTTCGCCAGCCGCGTTTCTGCATGAGTGTCCAGCTTGCTGACAAATAACCATTCCTACCCATGTGATGCTGTGCAGCCATATCCATCATCAACTTGACTGCAAATGGGCTGAGTGTGGCGAACTCGTCTGATTCGAGAACACACTTTGGCAGTGCAAAGAAACTGCCAGGTTCTCGCCCTTGCTTCGCTTGGCGTAATGCAGATTTATTTGTGCGGCGACTCATGGCTATTGGCTTTCCAGATTGCGACTTGCCGCCGACCCATTGGTGTTAAGAAGTAATGGCCACGAAGGCATTTTCTGCCATCCCGGTCTATAAATGCTTCTTTCAAGCAGACCCAGCTAAGTCCTTTTCTTTGAAGTTCAGCCATCAGTTCGGGGCCATTCGAGCATCCTGCAATTTTGTCGACCTGCTCACGAAGGAGTCCTTCATTCTTTAGTAGGGCTTCAATTACCCGCTGGTGTCGCGGGTTGCTCGTTCCAGTAAAAGCTGGGGTTGAAAGCTCGAATAATTCGCCTTGGCGCAGTAGAATTGCCGGTGTGAGTGTGGCGCTCGTCTTTGCTTTGGCAGGGCGGGCGTTTTTCATTGCGGAGTCACTCCGCTCATGAGCATTGAAATATCAGATAAGCGCCAGCGGAGTTTCCCGGCTACGCGGACAGGGCGGATGGGGCCAGTGTCATAACAGGCCCAGCGGCGGAGGGTTTGAGGTTTGAAGCGGAGAAGCTCTGCTGCTTCATTGGTTTGTAGCAAGTCGCAGCCTGTTGCAATAAGGTTGGCAAGGCTGGGGGTGTGAAGTGATTGAGATTGCTTCATCGTCTTTCTTTCTTCGCCGTGTGGCGGTTCGTTGCTGACGATGCTTATATTTATTGAGGCTTAAACCCTCAGTTAGCGCAACAGAAGGCGATGAGAAAGTGCGCGGTTATTAGAGTTTTGACTGAGGGAATGTTTTTCTTGCTGAGGATTCCTCAGATAAGTCGGTACTATTTCCCGTTCGGTTTTCGTCCGGTTATCCCCTTGAGTGCTTCCTTCCTGATGGTATCTGCAACAAGAAACCGGCCCCGTGGCCCCTTGACTCCCCGGTTTGATAACTCACCTTCGACATATTTCGCAATAGCTATTTGCCCCGGTTTTTTTTTGTTCAATTTTTCCTGTTCTAGCATCCATTTCTCGCCAAGCTCTCGAGCAATTTTTATCCAGCTTGGGGTGGTGATAGTGCTTTGACTTTTATTCATGATGTGGCCGGTTTCTTTCTCAAGCCACTGTTGGAAGTCACTACGGTGAAGGTAGACCAACTCCCTTACTCTTTGTTTGTCACGCAGTACTGCCCGTCCGTATTGTGTTCTGATGGGGTGCTGGAGGAACCCCACCACAAGGGTGTGGTTAAATCCAAACATTGGATTGGGCAAGGTTTTTTCCTGCTGCTGCCAGATTTCGGCACAAATTTCCCCTTTGCGTATGGCCATTAAAATCTTGTCTTCCAGTGCATCTATCTGACTTATCTGCTTTTCAATGTATTCAATCCACTCACTATCATCGTTTTCTTCTAGCATCATATCTAGCAGTTGACCAAGTGAGCTGAATTGGATGAAATCCCTTGTGGGCCCATCTTGTTTTATATTACTGGTTTCGGCATTCTTGTTATCTGTTGAACTCATGTTCATCTCTTTAATAAATCTAAATTAAGCAATAAGTCGTAAGCCGGAGTTGGTTCTTTCTGCATCGGGTTGCTCGATTCCTGCCTGTTCCAAAATAAATGCTTCTATCTTGGTGTGCCACATGCGTAGCAGGTCTAGCGGGCGGCGCCGATAGTGCTTTTCAGCAATCGCACTGGGCTTGTGGCCTTGAATCTGTGCGACAACACCAGCGGGACACTCTACCCACTCGGCCAATGTGCCAAACGAACGGCGCAGGCCATGCAAGCTGACATGAGGTAGTCCAGCAGCATCGAGGGCGCGGGTGTGGGCTTTGGTGGGTTCCATCAGTCTGCCTTCTGCTGCGGTGGGGCTTGAGAATACCCATTCATTACGGCGGGGCAGGGCGGCTAGTAGCTGGCTGGTGTATGGGGTCAGCGGTATGACGCGCTCTCCCTCAATTTTGTCTTTGATGGTCAGGCTGGCCCACTGGAAATCGACGTTCTCCCAGCGTAGTCCGGCCAGTTCCTCGCGTCTTGCTCCGGACAAAAGCAGGGCTTGCAGATAGGCCGCAATAACCGGGTTTGATAACTGCCGCATGGCGGCAAACCATGTGGCGAGTTGTTCCCGTTGCAAGCAATCGTCCTTGCTCTGGCTTGCGGGCAAGTGTTCTTTCACACGCTGGGCTGTGCATACGTTGGCATCTGCCAATCCCGCGTAGCTGTCACTTTCTGCCATCCATGCAACAAAGGCGCGTAGTAGACGATAAGCATGTGCAGCGACTGCTGGGCGTTCCGCTGCCTCATCATTGAGCCAGCTTGCGACTGTCTTGTCGGATAGCTCTGATATGGGCAATGCCATGAGTGGGTGCAGTGGCCCTGCTACGGTCTTACCCTTGCCGCGTTGTTTTGTCTCGCCACCGGCTGCTGCCAGATTGATATGGTCGGCAAGGTAACGAGCAGAGCGCGGTCGCTTGGTCTTGGCGCTGACTGTTGTTTGTAAGTGATGCAGGTAGTCTGCCCATGCATCAGCTACCGTCGCAGACTTGCGCTTGGCCTCAGCTTGTTTCTGTTCGGCTTCTGCTTTTCTGTCCTGTTTTTCTTGGCGTGGGTCTATCCCGGCATCACACAGCGATTGCAGACGGCGGGCTTCCTTGCGGGCGCTGTTGTCATTGCTTCTGGCGGGTGCGTCCAGTCGCCATGATTTTACGTCGCCAATCGTCATACGGAATTGCTTGCCGTGAACGTAGCCTTGAAAAATGAATGACTTTGCCCCGTTGGAGGTTGTGCGCAGCCCCAAGCCTGGGGCTTCTGTGTCGTAGTCGAAGGAGGAGGTCTTGCCAGCAGGGCAGGTTGCATCTGCTATGCGGTCAATCGTGAATTTGAAGGTTGCCATTCCCGCTCACAAGTACAGGTATTTAGTCCGTGTACTTGTAGTGTACTTGTAAATCGTCAATTTGTATCAACGTGCTTCAACTGTGAATTTTCTTTGATTGTCTGTATGTGGTTGAAACTAAAGAAAAATCGAATTATGGTAAACATCAATCAACACTTGGAAATGGCAAGAAAGTCGTATTCGTAATGCGAAGGTCGGGGGTTCGACTCCTCTTACCGGCACCATTAAAATCAAGGCCTTACAGTAGAAATACTGTGAGGCCTTTTTCATTCATGTGGCTCCAGTGTAGCCAAATTTGGCAATGCCGATCAATGATCGGCGCTGTCTAGTGTGAGTGATCAGGCGTATCTGGCCAGGATGTTCATTTTCAACCCCCTAAAACTAGTCTTGTTGATCGCATGGGAGCTCTCTGTTGTTGGTGGGACTGAATGTGATTGTCCGCCCGTGCATAAAGAGC
Source organism: Aquitalea denitrificans (assembly GCF_009856625.1). GTDB lineage: Bacteria > Pseudomonadota > Gammaproteobacteria > Burkholderiales > Chromobacteriaceae > Aquitalea > Aquitalea denitrificans. The sequence goes on along the minus strand of NZ_CP047241.1, from coordinate 3,331,574 downwards.
CGCAGATCCTTTGGTAGGATCCGACGTCCCCCCTGTATTGAGTAGCACGTGACTTTAGAGTCCAATCAACCCCACACGGAGATTGGACATGAAGAAACGATTCACCGAAGAACAGATCATCGGCTTCCTGCGCGAGGCAGAAGCCGGCATGCCCGTTGCACAGCTGTGCCGCAAATACGCCTTCTCAGAAGCCAGCTATTACCTTTGGCGCAACAAATTCGGCGGTATGAATGTCTCCGAGGCCAAGCGTCTCAAGGAGCTGGAAACCGAGAATGCGTGCCTGAAGAAACTCCTGGCCGAGACCATGTTCGAGAACGAGATTGCCAAAGAGGCCCTGCGAAAAAGTGGTAAGCTCACCGTCACGGCGGAGAGGCGTGTCATCAAGAGTCTGACGGTGGTCGATGATGCCACGCATGAGGCAGTCACCATTGTTCCGGAACGTGCGATGGGAGGTCTGCATCTGACCCGCGTCCTCGACCAGCTGGCGAAGACACGTGGCTTGCCCAAAGCCATCAGGACCGATAACGGCAAGGAATTCTGCAGCCGAGCGATGTTGAGCTTGGCGCACGCCCGTGGGGTTCAGCTCTTTCTCATCGAGCCGGGCAAGCCCAAGCAGAACGCTTATATCGAATCGTTTAACGGGCGCTTCCGGGACGAGTGCCTGAACGAACACTGATTCACCAGCCTGCGCCAGGCCCAGGTTGTCATCGAAGCCTGGCGAAAGGAATACAACAACGAAAGGCCCAAGAAAGCACTGGGGGGCTTGACGCCGGCTGCCTATGCCGAATCACTTGCAGAGAAATCAGGTAAATTAAGCCTGGACTCTAAAGCCCTCTGCTACTGAAAGTGGGGGGACGTCGGCTCTGTTCCAAATTTCGGGCCAAGTCATAACGCTAAACGCGATTACCGATTTCAAGCAGCATATGCGAATACTTGCGCCCTACATCACGGTCGAGGACAGCACACAGCTCTATTCGCAGTGGTCGCAAATGCGAACAACAGATGACTACGATGCGATATACAAGCGCCTATCGGAGGTTGCCAAGGCACACAGACTCCACCTGCCGTGGAATCACACCTATTGACGCACACCCTCTCAATCGTGCGGACGCCTTCCGGCAAGCTACGCTTGTCTCCATCCGCCGCCCATCTCGAACGTTGATGGCTGCTTTCCGTCTGACATCGGCCGTTTGCCTCCCGAACAGGTAAAGCTTCCGTATGTTAGCAATTGGCTGATATTTTTGAATGTCAGAAATATATTCACACTACACGATGACCAAACCACATTTCGATTTCGTCACCGGTCTAATCGCTGCTGCAAAGGCAGAGGCAGACAAACTAACCAGACATGTAGACCATCACGGACTGGCAGGGGAGATACGTGAACCGGCTGCACAGAAATGCGTAGAGCCGTTCCTAACTCAAAGCTTTCGATGTGGGACAGGGAAGATCATAGACTCGCTCGGAAACACCTCGGATCAGACAGATATTGTCGTTTTTCACAAAAAAACTGTGGCACCAGTTTTGCTCAGCAGCCAACTTGGCCTTTTCCCGGTTGAGTGCGTGAGATACGCGTTTGAGGTGAAATCGACGCTTTCAGCGACCGAGATCAAAGATGCGAACGCTAAATTCCGCGCGCTCGCCAAGTTGAAGTCTTATCCGAAAACTGACTCGAATGGAACGGTAATCGGCGGGCCCATGCCCGCCTCTGTACTCCTTGCTTTTTCTTCTGACATTGGTGGAGACGAGCTGGAGCGGTATCTGAGGCATACCGAAGACAACTTCCCACCATGTACCGTCCTTTGCGTTTTGGGTAAGGGTTATTGGTGGTATGCGAGAGGGAAATGGCACGGGATGCGGTGCGTTCCGAACATGCCACCATTCGCGGAATATGCCGCCTTCGTCACTGGCTTAATGAACACTCTTAGCTCAGAGGAATGTTCGATTAGGCCATTTAATCCGGGGCCGTACATGGATGTGATCGGATCAGTTATGGATGCCCTGGGCCTTAAGTCGGACGACACGCCACCAGATTTTTTTCTCGACCTAGAGCGGTAGGAAATCATCCGTTTTACCCACTCGCATGCGCCAGGGCCGACGTCTCAGTATCCGTTCTCGGCGACTTCAACCGGCCGCTTCGGATCGGGAGTTCGTATTCCCCTATTACAGGAAGCTGCCGTTCGATGCCGGTGACAGCGAAACGACCGGTACGTGGTCTTGAGCAGACTAGCAGGGTAGGCGGGGTGGCTGGTCGCTCTGGCCGAACTCCTGGCTGTTACCTTTGTTGTAACCAAAAACAGAAACCCCTGACAAGTACAAGATAGCAGTTGAATAGCTTGTCCAGCCAGCCTTCCACCTTGCTGGAGATCACCGACCAGCCTTGTTGCAGGATGCTGGTGGCAGTCTTTTTGATGGTTTTTCATAGTCCTTTTCTTGCCGTCTGGTAGGCCTTACCCGACACGCATTCTGGCTTGGCTTCCCGTGCTATCGCCCACTTTTTGATTAGGCAGCAGGGTGACGATCTGCTTGACCAGGCCGGTGAGGTCATAGCCTTTTTCTGCGGCGGTGGCGCAGATGTGGTCGAGGGCGATGTCGAAGGTCTGGGACCGCTGGATCTGCTTGCGGCTTAGATTGCTTTGCTGGGTACTACCCGGTGATGCCGTTCGTGGCCCCACTCCCGATAAGGAGCTACTTTGTCCACTTTGCTGATTACAAACAACACCGGGATGTCCCGATCTGTCAGGTAGGGACGGATGACGCTGTTGAACACCTGCTGATCGATGGTTGGTTTGTGTTTGAACGGTTATCTGCACTGCTTGTACCTGTGAGGCAGTTTTCACTGTTTCATCGACTACTCTGTCAACGCAGCCAGACAAGAAGACGTTCAGACCGACGGGGTTGTGATTCTGCCTGGCAGGTAATGTATTTGTGGGAATTGGAATAATTAAGTACCACAGTCAGTTGCATAACTGATTGCTTAACAATAATAAGCAATATTACGGATGACAATTCAGTATTTGCTTTATAAAGTCTGAGAGCCTTTACCCACAATTACAATACCAATGCCCGCCAATACAATCTTACGACCGGTAAGGCTGCTTGATGTGCCAAAAATATTCCTGCTGATACAACAGGGTAGCGTTGCCGGGGCGTTCTCGGAAAGTTACTTGAATGCACGTGGGCATGTGGCATTGCTGAAGCAACTTTTGTGGCTCAGCATGTCAACCTGGTCGGCATCCCCTCCTGTGCGGCCAAATACTTCAAGTCTACTGGTTTACGCAAACATGAACAGTCTGCTTGGCTTTGCCTGGTTATCTCGCTATGCCGGTGAGGAACCTGAAATCAGTCTGAGCATGTTTGGACTTTCTCCGGAATACATGGGCAAGGGATGGGGCAAACTGTTTCTGGAAAAAATTGAGTCAGTCATTCCCAGGGGGCAATCTCTCAGAGCAGAATGCACACCGTATGCCCAGAATATGAAAACCATGCTCAAGCGCAATGGATTTCGCCGTCTACGGCAGAGTATTGTGCCTGCCGGATGCAGAGGGCTGGATGTGTATATCAAGAAACTATGATGATTTCTTCATGGTGTGCTGCACGCGGCTGACCAGCCGCCAGCAAGCCGATGATCAGCATGGGGCGGTGGGCTGCAACTGAAGTCCGGTCTTGCACTTTTACGCGATCTTTCCCAGCCCGGATGGCCAGGAGCAAGCCTGCGGCCAGAAAAAAGCCCTCCCGCTTGGGGAGGGCTTTTTGCATTTGGCGGGCTGCCGTGTTTGTCAGTGCTGGTGCCCGTGCTCGCCATGTACATGCTGGTGGGCAATTTCTTCGGCAGTTGCCTCACGCACATCCACTACTTTGAGTGCGAAACGCAAGGTTTTGCCGCATAGCGGATGGTTGCCGTCCAGCAGGACGGTCGGGCCCTTGATCTTGGTGACAAAGTAGTAACGCGGCTCGCCATCCGGGCCGGTGCGGCGGATCTGGCCACCTACCTTGATACCGGGCGGGAATTCAGCCTTGGACATGGTGGTGACCAAGGCTTCGTCGCGTTCGCCAAAGGTGTCTTCGGTTGCCAGTTCCAGCGTGGTTTGAAAGCCGGTTTCCTGGCCTTCCAGTGCAGCTTCCAGCTTGGCAAACAGGTTGTCGTAATCGCCGTGCAGGTAGGAGACCGGGTGCTTGCCGTCGTCGTAAACCTGGCCCTGGCTATCAGTCACTTTCATCAGCAGGGTAACGGCAGCATTTTGGGTGATTTTCATGGTGGGGAAGGGCAAATAAATTGGAGCCGGAAGGTTGGCAGTTCGGCGGGAGAGTGTCAACTGGAGTGAGGATGTTGTGTGCGGTTCGGCTTGGCTGGTGGTGTTGGCCTGCGATATGGATGACTACCGCCAGTTTGTGGAGCCGCTGTGCATGATTCCCGGCATCTGCACCCTGCACTTGAATCGGACTCGCAAAGAAGTAATGCTCCGTGCACGTATACCACTGTTGCGCTGAGCCCTGCCGGAATGGCTTTTGGTTTGTCGGGTATTGTCATTGCCTGTGCCATCCGGCTGACACGGGGGGAGATCCTGTATCACGTGGTTGCCGAAGCCATGCAGAAGATGGCGGGCGTATTCGACCACCTGTCCAGTGCGGTGCAGTAGCAGGAGCTGCTGATGTCGGATTATTTTGCCCTGCGTTAATGCCTCCTATCTGTCCATCATGAATATCGCCGGGGCGGCCGAAGCGGTGCGGCGTACCGAGAAGCACGCGCTGACCATTAGCGTATCGCATACTTTTTTGGCGCTGTGGCTGTCGCCACGGCTGGTAGCATTCCGCCGCCTGTACCCGGGCGGTTGCATGTGACGGTGAGCGACCAGTTCATGGAACCGGACGACCTGATGAAGCCGGATGTCATCATTACCAAAAATCCGTCGCACGAGCCGGAATACGAAGTGGAACCCTTGTTTCATGATGTGGTGTACCCGGTCCGCAGCCCGGCGTGTTTCGAGCCGCACTTTCATGGCAAAAAAATCAAGCCGCTGGATTTGCTGTCCCATCCCTCGCTGCATCCGTCGCTGCAGGAGCGTACCTAGGTATGCGAGCACGTGGACTGGCGCGTGTGGCGCAACTGCTTACGGAAAGGCGACGATTCGGATTGCGTCAGCGAAGATAATGATCTGGAAAGCAATGATTACCGCCTGCAGGTAGGGCTGGGGCAGCTATTGCGGCCGGTATCGGAATCCATCGTGTTCAATGACCGGCATCATTACCTGATTACCCATCGCAATGCCCATCATCGCCAGGAATACCAGCAGTTGCGTGAATGGCTGCTGGCCGAGGTAGGCCAGATGACGAATGTGCTTAACGGCCAGCCGGCCTGATATCCAGACCGGGCCGGCATGAAAAAGGGTTACAGCCATGTGGTCTGTAACCCGTTTGTTTTGCTGGCTGTGTTTGTCCGGTACAAGCCGGCAGCAGCGGCTCAGCCGATATCCAGGCGGCGGATCACGGTTTCCAGCAGCTGCGACTTGTCTGCCCACTGCGGATGTAGCAGTTTTTCGGCCCTTTCGATGGCCTGGCAGGCCGGGCAATCGAGCTGGCGGTCTTCCGAGCTGTTTTCCGGGCAGTTGGCACGGCGGATATGCGGGGTTTCGCCGGTGGCGACACGCAGCAGGCCTTCCATGGCGGCCTTGATCGTCTTGTCCATATGGTTATCTCCTGATGGGGGATGTCTTGCAAAGAAAGATGGAGTGACAGCATGCAGAACCAGATGCCCGGTGGGGCATCACAACTCAAAGCGCCAGATATCCGCTTGAGGCCATGTGCAGCATGGCCGGTTCAGTAGCTGCTGATGGATTGATCTTAGGTGATTTTCCTGGCCATTCATTTCGCCTAGGTCAATAAATCACCACTTGCCACCTGCGATGTATGAAAAAAGCCCGCACCAGGCGGGCTTGTTGGCAAGGAAGGCTGCTGTCAGACGGTATCCGGTGCAGCCGCTTTGTCCTGGCTGACGTGTTCCGAGGCCAGTGCCATGTACATGGCCGGTACCACGAACAGGGTAAACAGCGTACCAATGGACAGACCGGTAAAAATCACCAGCCCCATGGCATGTCGCCCGGCGGCACCGGCACCGGAGGCAATCACCAGCGGAATCACGCCAAATACCATGGCAGCCGTGGTCATCAGGATGGGGCGCAGCCGGATTTCTGCCGCACCCACGATGGCGTCAAGCTTGCTGGCACCCTTGTTGCGCAGGTCATTGGCCACTTCCACTATCAGGATGCCGTGCTTGCTGATCAGCCCCATCAGCGTCACCAGCCCCACCTCGGTATAGATATTGATGGAGGAGAAGCCGAGGAAGATGAAGATCATCGCGCCAAACAGTGCCAGCGGTACCGATACCAGGATGACCACCGGGTCGCGGAAGCTTTCAAACAGCGCGGCCAGCGTCAGGAACACGATGATGACGGCAAACAGCATGGTCAGCGCAAAGCCACCGGATTCCTGACTGAATTGTCGCGAAGGGCCGGCGTAATCCACGGTATAACCGCTGGGGGCAATTTCCTTCAGGGTGTCTTCCAGGTATTTGAGCACTTCGCCTTGTGCCTGGCCTGATACGCCGGACAGGGTGGCCGAGTTTTGTTGCTGGAAACGGGTGATGGATTCCGGCACCACTTCGGTTTTCAGCTTGGCGATGGTGGACAGGGCAATCACACCGGAGTTGGGCGTGCGTACCTGGTAGTCCAGCAGCTGCGCGGGGTTCTGTCTGTCCTTTTGCAGCAATTGCGGGATGACCTTGTAGGAGCGGCCGTCAATGGAGAAGTAGTTGACATAGCCGCCACCCATGGCTGCACTCATGGCATTGGCGACATCCTGCTGCGTCATGCCCATGGCAGTGGTTTTGTCACGGTCGATCACCACGGTGGTTTGCGGTGCGTCGATTTTCAGGTCCAAGTCGGCAAAGTAGAACTTGCCGGAGCTGCGCGCCTTGTCCAGCAGCTGCTGGGCGACCTCGTTCAGGTTTTCAAACGGTTCGGTGGTCTTGATGACGAACTGGACCGGCAAACCGGATGAGCCCGGCAGGGGAGGGAACTGGAAGGCAGCTACCCGTGCGCCGGCAATCTTGTTCCAGCGTTCCTGCAGATCCTGCTGGATTTGCTTGGCACTACGGCTGCGGTCTTCCCACGGCTTGAGCAATATGCCGCCAATACCGGCATTGACGGTAGGCGTACCGGTAATCTGGAACATCTGCTCGTATTCCGGTGTAGCCTTGCTGATGGCAAACATCTGCTGGGCATAGGTCAGCATCTGGTCTGCGGTGGCGGTGGGCGAACCGACGATCTGCCCCAGCACGATGCCCTGATCTTCTTCCGGAGCCAGTTCGGACTGGGACATCTTGGTCATCAGCCCCAGCAGGGCCAGCATGATGACGGCCATCACCACCAGTACCTGCCAGGTTTCCAGCAGGCTGTGGAGCAGGCGGCGATAGCCGTTTTGCACCTTGTCGAAGGTGTGATCGATGGCTTTCACCAGCCGACCTTCATCCTGCTCGGGGCGGAAAAAGCGTGAGCACATCATCGGCGACAGGGTGAGCGCCACCACGCCGGACACCGTTACTGCTGATGCCAGGGTAAAGGCAAACTCGGTAAACAGCGCGCCGGTCAGCCCGCCCTGGAAACCGATGGGCACATACACGGCAACCAGCACCACGGTCATGGCCAGGATGGGGCTGCCAAGTTCGCGTGCCGCGATGATGGCTGCGTCATAAGGCGTCTTGCCTTCCTTCATGTGGCGGTCAACGTTTTCCACCACGATGATGGCGTCGTCCACTACCAGGCCGATGGCCAGCACCAGCGCCAGCAGGGTAAGCAGGTTGATGGAGTAACCCAGCACCAGCATCATGAAGAAGGTGCCGATCAGCGACAGCGGCATGGCAATTACCGGCACCAGTACGGCGCGGAAGCTGCCCAGGAACATGAAAATCACCACGGTGACGATGACCAGCGCTTCCAGCAGGGTCTTCACCACTTCATGAATCGAGGTGTTGATGAAGTCTGTGGAGTCGTAGACGATCTGCCCGGTCAGGCCGGACGGCAGCTGTTTCTGGATGCCGGGGAAGGTTTCGCGAACGGTCTTGGCCACATCCAGGATATTGGCCTCCGGTGCCACCTTGATGCCGATGAATACCGAGCGCTCGCCGCTGAAGGCGACGTTGAAGTCATAGTTTTCCGAGCCCAGGGTGACGTTGGCAATGTCTTCCAGCCGCACAATGGCGTCGCCGCTTTGTTTGACTGCCAGTTTCTTGAACTCTTCCACACTGTGCAGATCGGTGGCGGCTGTCAGCGGAATGCTGACCATCTGCCCCTTGCTCTTGCCCACTGCGGCCAGCACGTTATTGCTGGCCAGGGCATTGCTGACATCGGTGGCGGTAACGCCGTGGGCTGCCATCTTGTCGGCATCCAGCCAGGCGCGCAGGGCAAACTGGCGCGCACCCAGCAATTCGGCGGTCTGTACGCCGGGAATGGCGTCCAGCTTGGGTTTGACCACCCGGTTGAGGAAGTCTGTCACCGAGTTGTTGGCCAGGGTCTTGCTGTAAAAGCCAAGATACATGGCGTCAGTGGTCTGGCCGGTCTGCACGGTCAGTACCGGCTGCTGCGCCTGGGCGGGCAGCTGGTTTTTCACCGAGTTCACCTGGGTGTTGATTTCGGTCAGCGCCCGGTTGGCATCGTAGTTCAGCCTCAGGTTGGCCGTGATGGTGGACACCCCGCTATTGCTGGAGGATGACATGTAGTCAATGCCCTGAGCCTGGGCAATGGCACCTTCCAGCGGCTGGGTGATGAAACCGGCAATGGTCTTGGCATCCGCCCCGTAATAGGTGGTGGAAATGGTAACCACGGCATTCTGGGTCTGCGGGTACTGGTTGACCGGCAAGCCAAACAGCGAACGCAGGCCCAGCACCACCAGCAGCAGGCTGATGGTGGTAGCCAGCACCGGCCGCCGGATGAAGATATCGGTAAAGTTCATGGCGCGCCCTTACTGTTCCTGCGGAGTCGGATTGGGGTTGTTGGCCGGCTGTACGCTGTTGTTGATGGCAACTGCTGTTCCGTTCTTCAGCTTGACCTGACCCGAGCTGACAACCTGATCACCTTCCTTCACGCCGTGGACAATCGCCACCTGGTCACCGCGGGTGGCACCGGTCTGGACGAAGACCTGCTTGGCTACCAGGCTGCCCGCTGCTGCGGATGCATCCTTGCCGGCCGGCACCACCACAAACACGGTGGAGCCGTAAGCATTATAAGTAATGGCGGTTTGCGGCAGGGTGAGGTAGGGCTGTTGCTTGCCGGTATCCAGGCTGGCATTGGCAAACATGCCTGGCAGCAGTTTGCGGCCCGGGTTGGCAATCAGTGCCTGCACCTGCACGTTGCGGGTGCTGGTGTCTACCTTGGGATTGATGGCATTCACGCTGCCGACAAACTGCTTGTCGGCAGTTCCGTCGGTCTGAACCACCACTTTCTGGCCGGTACGAATAACCGCCAGCTGGCTTTGCGGCAAGTTGAAGTCGATATGGATAGGGTCGATCTGCTGCAGGGTGACAATCTTGTCGCCGGCATTCAGGTACTGGCCCGGGTTGACGCTGGTGATGCCCACCCGACCGGCAAACGGGGCGCGGATGGTTTTCTTGGCCACCAGCGCAGCCTGTTGCGCCACTTGTGCCTTCTTGCTTTTCAGGTCGGCGGCATCATTGTCCACCTGGGCTTGGGATACCCCTTGTACCGCCAGTTGGGCCTGATCGCGTTTCAGGGTGATGGCAGCCAGTTCTGCTGCCGCTTCCAGTGCATGCAGCTGGGCGATGTCGGAGTCGGCATTCAGCTGGATCAGCAGCTCACCGGACTTGACGTCCTGACCGGACTGGAAATGGACGCTGCGTACCTGGCCGGCCACTTCGCTGCTGATATCCACTCCATGCTGGGCGCTGAGGGTACCGACAGACTTGAGTTGCGGCTGCCATTGGCTGATGCGGGCCGTCACGGTGCTGACTACCTGCGGAGCAGGCTTGGGAGCGGCGGCCATCAGGCTGCGGATGTGCATGAAGAAGCCCAGCCCCAGTACCACCACCAGCAACACTATGCCTCCCAGCATGATGAACATTCGCTTGGTCATATTGCTTTCCTTTTTATCTCTAGATTGCGTGTTATTAGCGGGCCGTGCTCAGGGGCGGGCCAGGGCAGACTGATCGGCATTGCCGGGGGCGGTGCTGCGGTTCCACCAGCCACCTCCCAGCGCCAGGAACAGTGCGGCGGAATCGGCATGGCGGCTGGCGCTGGCGCTGATCAGATTGATGCGCGACTGCTGCCAGGTGCGCTGGGCATCCAGCAGGGCCAACTGGCTGACCGCACCCAGGCGAAAGCGTTTTTCCGTCAACTGCAGGGTTTCGCGTGCCTGGGCTTCGGCTTCGGTCTGCGCCTGCAGCGTGCTGGCATCGGCACTGACAGCCCGCAGGCTGTCAGCCACGTTCTGGAAGCCCTTGAGCACGGTTTCCCGGTATTGGGCCTGGGCTTGTTCGAATGCAGCCTCTGCGCCACGCTTCTTGGCGCGCAGGGCTCCACCGTCAAACAGCGACTGGCTGACACTGGCACCCAGACTCCACAGGCTTAATCCCGTGGTGGCTGGCCCGACAAACAGGCGCTCGCGGGTAAAGCTGCCGGTGAGGCTGATTTGCGGATACTGATTGGCTGTTGCCACACCGACAGCGGCACCAGCCTGTTGCAGCAGTGCCTCGCTGGCACGGATATCCGGTCGCTGGCGTACCAGTTCTGAGGGGAGGGAAACGGGCAGTTCTGCAGGCAGCTGCAGGCTGTCCAGCGTGAATTCCGGCAGGTCGCCATCTGATGGCAACTTGCCCACATAGACTGCCAACTGGTGTCGGGTGAGATCCAGCGCTTTTTCCAGTGGCGACAACTGGGCGCGAGTTTGTGCCACCAGGGTGGCTTGTGACAGCACGCTGCTGCGGGCTACCGCCCCCAGCTTGGCCTGCTGTTCCACGATGCGCAGCTGCTGCTCGCTGGCAGCCAGCATGGTCTGGGTAGCTTGTAGCTGGGCGCGTTGGGACGCTTCCTGAATGGCGGTGGTCACCACGTTGAAGATCAGGGTCTGGTAAGTGGCTTCCATCAGATAGCGCTGATAGTCGGTAGCCGCCATCAGTCCCAGCAGCTGCTGACGGTTGGCACCAAACAGATCCAGCGTGTAGGACACATTCAGTCCGGCACTCAGCACGTTGTAATCGCTAGGTGTGCTGCCGGATAGCAACTGTTGCTGGCGACTGCCACCCAACTGGCCACTGACCGACGGGTATTGCAGCGAGCCGGATGCGGCGTTGTAGTTTTCCTCAGCCTGCTTCAGTGCTGCGCGCGCAGCTGTCAGGCTGGGGTTGTTCTGCAAGGCCTCGCGCACCATTTTGTCCAGTGCCGGAGAACGGAACAGCTGCCACCATTCGGCAGGCAATTGCTGGCCATAGGCCAGGTGTTGGGAAATGCCGCTATTGCCTATGCCTGTGGGGCTGGCGGCGGTGTGCTGCTCGGCCTGTTTGCTGTCGTAGCCGTGAACCTGGCTATCGACGATCTGCGGAGTGCGGGTGGGCGGTGTCAGCGTGCAGCCTGCCAGGCCAAGGCTCAACAGCAGGGGCAGCAAGGCCCGTTGTGCGGTCAGAACCCGGTGACGTTGTTGCCGGCCGGGGGAGTAAGTGGGATGCATCATGATGCTCCTGTTTCATTTCATGCCATGCCCGGATGAAGGGTCTCGGCATTGTCCTGCCTTATGGGCGAGTTGATTCTTAAGATTTTTCTGATTTTTGCACCGGATGTGACGCAAGGATCAGCCGGTCAAAGGCCAGCAAAAAGCGATGTCGTGCTTCTGCGTGGTCTTCCGGGGTGCAGCTGTTCAGGTTGCGCAGCGCTATGCCGGCAATGGTGCTGTGAAACAGCGCCAGTTCGTCAGGGCTGCAGGTGATGCCGTACTGCAAGAATGCTTCTTTCTTGTTGTTCAGCATGCGACGGTCAAAGTCGCTCAGCCAGTGCTTGAGCTTGGGGTCGGTTTCGGCGGCAACGGTGACTGCCACCATCAGTCGGGCAATGCGGCTGTCGCAGACGTTATTGCACATCTGCACGCGAAAGTTGCTGAGGCTGAGTTCCGCTGCCTGCCCGGTGCACCCCTGGGCATTGATGACCAATTGGCAGCCATGTTCCACCACAACGGTTAGCAGATCGTTGCGGGTGGGAAAGTAGTAGGTCAGATGGCTTTGCCGCAGACCGGCCTGCCGGGCTACCTTGCTTTGGCTGAATCCCATGATGCCGTCGCGCAGCAGTACTTCCAGTGCCGCCTCAATCAAGCGGCTGCGGCTATCTTTGTCGGCTGGGGCCGGGCTGGTGTCTTCGAATGGCAGGGTTGCTGACATGGTATTTGGTTGGTTTACCAAAACCAGTAAAAGCTAACAATGTTTAATCATGAAAGCCAGCATTCGCAGTCGAAATTCCTGCTATGACGGCTAAATATTGATGCTTGATGCAAATTTGATACAGAACAAGAGGGAAGGAGTGCAGCCGATTGCGTTGTCCTGGTGGATTGAGCTGGCGGAAGGCTATGGCATGACAAATATGACAATAAATTTAATTTTGCAGGCAATTAAATTCAAATGACATTTTCATGGGGCGAAAAACCAAGGGCTACCCTATATCACGCCGCGTCAAACAGGTTTTGATCTGGATCATGTTTTGTCTGATTTGTTTTCCGGCCGCTGGCAGAAGCTGCTTTAGTAGCAGGCTTGGTCTGCTGACGTGAACGTAAATACAAAGTCGGCAACCGCAGACAAGCCGGCCCTGTCAGACCGGCGCAACGCTCAATAAAACACCAGGCCGCCAACAGGCCGGAAATTGCAAGGGAACAACAATTGGAAAGACGTATCCACCATGCCGGACTGGCAGGGAAAATCATGTCGGCAGAACATGCCGCCGCACAAATCCAGCCCGGCATGACCGTAGGCATGAGCGGGTTTACCGGCTCGGGCTATCCCAAGGCGGTGCCGCTGGCGCTGGCTGGCCGTATCGAAGCTGCCCAAGGCCGTGGCGAGAAATTTGCGCTACGCGTGTTGACCGGTGCCTCCACCGCGCCGGAGCTGGACGGCGCACTGGCCAAGGCGGGGGGCATTGATTTTCGCCTGCCATACCAGTCCGACCCGGAGCTGCGCGCGCGCATCAACCGCGGCGAGATCGACTATATGGACGTGCATCTGGGTCAGGTGGCGCAGTACACCTGGTTCGGCTTCCTCGGCAAGATCGACGTGGCGGTGGTGGAAGTGGCCGGCATCCTGCCTGATGGCCGGCTGATTCCGTCCACCTCCATCGGCAACAACAAAACCTGGCTGGACCTGGCCGACAAGGTGATCCTGGAAGTCAACAGCACCCAGCCGCTGGGGTTGGATGGCATGCATGACATCTATTACGGCACCGCGCTGCCGCCCAATCGCCAGCCCATTCCGCTGACCCAGGCCGGCGACCGTATTGGCGAACCCTATCTGCGGGTGGACCCGGCCAAGGTGGTGGCGGTGGTGGAAACCCATGCGCCGGACCGGCTGGGACGCTTTAGCGCTCCGGACGAAACCAGCCAGCGCATTGCCAGCCATCTGGTGGAATTCCTCAAGCATGAAATCAAGGTGGGCCGCCTGCCGGAAAACCTGCTGCCGCTGCAATCCGGCGTGGGCAATATTGCCAATGCGGTGCTGGGGGGCCTGCGTGATGGTGGTTTCACCAATCTGACAGCGTTTACCGAGGTGATTCAGGACGGCATGCTGGATTTGATCCGCACCGACACCATCCGCATGGCCTCGGCCACCGCGCTGTCGCTCAGCCCGGAGGGTGTGCAGGAGTTTGCCCGCAATATCGACCACTACCGCGAGCGCATCGTGCTGCGGCCGCAGGAAATCTCCAACCATGCCGAGCTGGTGCGCCGCCTGGGCTGCATCGGCATCAACGGCATGGTGGAGGCCGACCTGTATGGCAACGTCAACTCTACCCATGTGGCTGGCACATCCATCATCAACGGCATTGGCGGCTCCGGCGACTTTGCCCGCAACGGTTTCCTGTCCTGCTTTGTCACCCCCAGCACGGCCAAGAACGGGGCGATTTCCTGCATCGTGCCGATGGTCAGCCATGTCGACCACACCGAGCACGACGTCTGCATCGTCGTCACCGAGCAGGGCCTGGCCGATTTGCGCGGCCTGTCGCCCAAGCAGCGCGCGCGCAGCGTGATTGCCAATTGCGCTCACCCGGACTACCGCCCGCTGCTGCAGGATTACTTCGACCGTGCCTGCCGCGACAGCAAGGGCAAGCACACCCCGCATCTGCTGGGCGAGGCACTGTCTTGGCATGAGCGACTGGTGGAGCAGGGCAGCATGCGGCCCAACTGATGGAAACAAAAAGCCCTTGCTATACAGCAAGGGCTTTTTATTGGTAGCGGGGTGTACGTTACAGCTCCACCACCTGTTTGCTGCGCAGTGCCTGGGTGATGGCCAGGCCAATGCGGGTGGCTTCGGTAGCATCGGCCAGGCTGAGCGCCAAAGGCTGGTCGTGCTGCACGGCATCGACAAAGTGCTGGGCTTCGCTGACAAAGGCCTCGGCAAAGCGCTGGTAGAAGTCCTGTACACATTCATTGCGCACGCCATGGGCATCGCTGATGTCCACCCGGTTGGCGCGCGGATTGGCACCCACGGTCAAGCGCCCGGCAGTGGCAAAGATTTCGGTCAGGGTTTCATGGCCATGCGCCTGGGTGCGCGAGGCATAGAAGCAGGCCAGCTTGCCATCGGCAAATTCCAGCATGGCCACGCCATTGTCCACATCACCGCAATCGGCCAGTGCCGGATGCAAGGCATTGGTGCCGGTGGCCCAGACACGTACTGGCTTGGGCGAACCCAGCAGCCAGCGAGCAAGATCAATATCGTGAATGCTGCAATCCATGAAAATGCCACCGCTGCTGGGGGCAAACTTGACGAAAAAGCCGTTTTCGTCGTTCAGGTCGCAGGTTTGCGAGCGTAATAGATAAGGCTGGCCCACAGCACCTTGCTGCAGCTTGTCCGCTGCATCCTGATAGCTGGCATCAAAGCGGCGTACAAAACCCACCATGGCCTTGAGCTGCGGGTACTCTGCAGCGGCGGCCTCCACCTTGCGGCAATCTTCCACATTCAAGGCCAGCGGTTTTTCGCAGAACACATGCTTGCCGGCGCGCAGGCAGGAGATGATCTGCTCGGCATGCAGTGCGGTAGGGGTGACCAGAAAAACCGCTTGTACTTGCGGTTCGGCCAGCATGGCCTCCAGCGTGTGGTGGCGGTGCACGCCGGGCAGGTGTTCTGCCGCCCAGCCCAGTTCCTCATCCAGCGGTGAGCAGGCGGCCACCAGCCGGGCACCGCGAATGCGGTCGCGCAGGTTGAGCGCATGGCGGCGGCCCAGCCGACCCAGGCCAACAATGCCGATATTGAGTTCAGACATGACTTCTCCCGGCCCGCCGACAGGGTGCGGCGGGCATGTGATGGGGGATGGGAAGACTTACAGACTGATCAGACGGTTTTCCTGCCAGGAGCGGGTGGCAGCATCGGCCAGCTCCAGCGCCTTGACGCCATCTTCCACCGTGGTGCGCGGGGTGGCACCGTGCTGCACCACGTCAAAGAAGTGCGCCATTTCCAGTGCGTAAGCGGCGCGGTAGCGTTCCAGGAAAAAGTGTTCCGGCAAATCGGTGCTGACGTGCTGACCACCATGGGCGGTGACTTCGGTGGGGCGGTGGTTGCCGGCCTGCAACATGCCCAGGCTGCCCAGCACTTCAAAGCGCTGGTCGTAGCCATAGGCGGCACGGCGGCTGGTGTTGATCTGGCACAGGCGGCCGGAGCGGGTACGGATGGTGACAGCGGTGGTGTCGGCGTCTCCTGCCTCGCCAATGGCCGGGTCGGTCAACACACTGGCCGTGGCCTGCACGCTGACGGCTTCGTCGGCCAGAATCCAGCGGCAGATGTCGAAGTCGTGAATCAGCATGTCCTTGAAAATGCCGCCGGAGCGCTTGATGTAGTCCACCGGCGGTGCGCAGGGGTCGCGACTGGTCACCACCAATACTTCCGGCTGGCCGATTTCGCCGGCCTCGATGCGTGCTTTCACCGCGGCAAAGGTGGGGTCGTAACGGCGCTGGAAGCCGATCAGGCAGGCCACGCCTGCTTCTTTCACCGCAGCGGCGCACTGGCGAGCGCGTTCCAGCGTCAGGTCCACCGGTTTTTCACAGAAGATGGCCTTGCCACGCGCGGCCGCGCGCAGGATGAGGTCGGCATGGGTATCGGTACTGGAGGCAATCACCACGGCGCCCACTTCCGGGTCGGCCAGCGCGCTGTCGATGTCGGTCACACTGGCACCATATTGTGCCGCCAGTTCCTGCGCCGAAGGCTGGTGGGTATCGACGACATACTTCAGGCGGGCACCGGGCTGGGCTGCCAGGTTGGCGGCGTGGATCTTGCCGATACGGCCGGCTCCGAACAGGGCTACTGCGGTCATTGCTGTCTCCTCATACGTGTTGTTGGCCAACCGTGCCGCTGGTTGGTGTGCTTGCTGAAGAGTATATGTTAGAAAATAATTTCTGAAAAATATTTATTTGGAAAATTTGTTTTCCGTGCGATGAAAGAAAAAAAAGCCACAGCAACCGGTGGGCCACCGTGGCAAGTCCGAGGAAGTGTGCTGCAGAGAACGCGGGGAAAATCAGTAGAACTCAGGACGCTCCGGCATGCTGATGCTAACCACGGCACCGTTTTGCTGTGCCAGTACGCAGGCATCTGCCGCCACGGCGGCGGCATAGCCATCCCAGGCGGAGGGACCGGTGAGCTGGCCGGCCTGCACGCCGTCGATGAAGGCTTGCAGCTCCACGTCGTAAGCGGCGATAAAACGCTGTTTCCAGTCGGTGAGGATGGCGGTGGAATAGCTGGCCGCGCTGCGTAGCGGCACGCTGGATGGCTCCGGCAGGCTGGCAATGCCGGTTTCTCCCACGATCTGGCACTGGATGTCATAGCCGTATTGGCAGTTGACGAAGATTTCCACGTCGATGCGTACGCCGCTGCGGGTTTCCAGCAGCACGATCTGCGGGTCGGCCAGATGCGGCAGGGCATGGCTGCTCTTGCGCGGGAACACCACCTGCGCCGATACATAGTCTTCATCCAGCAGCCAGCGCAGCACGTCCAGCTCGTGAATCAGCGTATCGGTAATGGCCATCGGCGTGGTATAGCCTTCGCCTACTGATGGGTTGCGATGGGCGCAATGCAGCATCAGCGGCGCGCCGATTCGGCCTTCGTTCAGCACCTGTTTGAGCGCACGGTAACCGGCGTCGTATGGGCGCATGAAGCCCACTTGCACCAGCCGTTTGCCGTGGGCACGCTCAGCCTCGACGATGCGCATGCAGCCCTCGGCAGTGACGGCCAGCGGCTTTTCGCAGAACACCGGTTTGCCGGCGGCAATGGCGGCCAGTACAAATTCTTCATGACTGGGGCCCCAGGATGTTACCAGTACGGCTTCCACTGCCGGGTCGCGGATCAGCGCCTGGGCGCTGTCGTGCACGGTGGCGGCCAGCAGGTATTGATCCACCGTGGCCTTGGCCTGCAGCGGGTTGATGTCGTGGACGGCAAGCACCCGTGCGCCGGACAAGGTCTGGCTGATGCGGCGGATGTGGTCCTGGCCGATGGCTCCGGTGCCGATGACGCCAATGGCTAATGTCATGTCTGTCTCCTTGGTCTTGCTTGTTATGTGCGGTGCTGGTGTAAATGGCGGTTTAGTCGGCCAGTTGCTGGCGGATGTAATCCATGCTGTTACGCAGCAGGGCTTCGCTGTCCGGCGCTTCCATGATCTCGTTGGCAAAGGGTTCGAACGACACCACGCCCTGATAGCCACGGGCCAGCAGTTCCTTTAGCTGCGGAATATTGCCCAGCCGGTCAGCACTACCCACCAGCACGCGGTGGCCATCGCGCATTTCATTGTTCGCCAGCGTGGTGGATTCCACGCCGGAGATGTGCACCAGCCCGGTCAGCTCCGGGAAGAAAATGTCTTCGCCGGCCAGGTGGTGGTGGAAGGTGTCGTGCACCAGGCGGAAATGGTGCTCACCCGCCGCAGCGTAAATGGCGGTGACGGCTGCTGATTTGCGGCGCAGTGCACATTCCTCGAAGCCTAGCGGCTCCACCAGCCCGCTGATGCCGTGGTCGTCCAGAATCGCTTTGAGCTGTTTGAGCGCATGGATCAGATCCTGCTGGCGCTGGCTGGCCGTGCGCGCATCATCACGGCTGTTGAGCGGGCACATCACCAGTGCCTGGGCACCGCAGTCGCGGGCGTAGGCGGCCAGTTGCACGGCGCGCTGTTGCAGGTCGGCATCAAACACGTCAAACGGGTAGAGCGCATTGATGGTGCGGATGGTGATGCCGGCTTCGGCTGCGGCATCACGCAACTGGGTGGCTTGGGTGCCATTGCTGATTTCCACGCCGTTCAGGTCGTTGCGGATTTCGATGTCGGATACGCCCAGCCGTTGGCACATGGCCAGATAGTCGGGAAAGGACAGGCGCGGTGCGCTGATGCGGTTGATGGCAAAACGGATGTTGTGGTTCATGATGGGCTTTCTGCGGGTAGGGAGACTTACTTCGCTTGCTTCTGGGGGGAGTGCTTTTCCAGATAACGCTGCATTTCGCTCAGCATGAAGCGCGACGATTCGTCGGCGCGTTCCTCCCAGGCAAACACGCAGGAGGACAGCACGCCGTCAAAACCGATGTCGGCCAGGGTGGCAAAAAACACATCCCAGTCGATTTCGCCCTGGCCGATATCCAGATGCTGATGCACCCGCACATTGGCACCGGGCGGGTTGACGATGTAGCGCAGGCCGGAGGACGCCTTGTGGTTGAAGGTGTCGGCCACGCGTACATGGGCCAGTACCGGCGCGGCAGCGCGCAACATGGCGGCCATGTCGTCGCCGTAATAGAAGGTGTGCGGCGCGATATAGGACAGCTTCACATTCGGTGAGCCAATTACCTGCACGATGTCCAGTGCCGGCTGGAAGGTTTCGATCCAGTCTTCCGGATGCGGCTCGATCGACAGCTGCAGGCCTTCGCGCTCGAAAATCGGCACCAGCTCGTCCATCGAGCGCCAGAATGCCGCCTCGCATTGCTCTGGCGTATTGATGCCGGCACCCAGTCCCACCGAACGCTCCGGCGATGCACCACGGCCAAATTCGGAAATCAGGGTGTCGCACTCCAGCTCCACCGCTATTTGGATGGCCTTCTTCCAGTATTTCATCGCCGCCTCGCGTTCATCTTCAAACGGGCTGGACCAGCGATACATCGGTTGCAGTGTGGCCAGGCTGACGCCGTGTTCGCGCATGGCCTGCTTGAAACCGGCCAGTCGTTCAGCATTGGCACGTGGCATGGCCCACCATTGCAGCAGGTCGGCGCGCGGGGAAAGTTCGATGTGGCGGTAACCCAGTTCGGCCGTCTTGCGGCATAGTTCCGGCAGGCTGAGGTGCCGGTACATGTACGGGTCCAGGGCAATCTTCATGTCGTCCTCCATTTCTTGTGGTATTGCCTGATAGCCATGCTGCAGTGCACCTAATGCCAAACGGCTAGGTCATTGTGGTAAAAGGGCTGCAGCAGGGTGTTATGGGGCTGACTCTAGGGGAGGAAAGCTGGCTTTTCAGTTGCTGATTTGACGATAAATCGTCAATGTGGGCCGATTGCCACGGTGATTGAAGCCAGAGGAAAGTCGCATGAGCCAGCCGCCACGCCGCAAGAAAACCGCCCGTTTCATCGAAATTGCCGCCGCCGCCGGGGTAAGCGTGGCCACGGTGGACCGGGTGTTGAACGAGCGGGGCAGTGTATCGGCCACCGCGCGCGCCAAGGTGGTGGCGGCCGCGCGTGAGCTGGCGGTACCACGGCTGTTGCCTGATACCCGCCATGGCCTGATCCATATCGACATCCTGCTGCCGGACAACCACTCACCTTTCTTTCGTCGCCTGCGCCAGGCCTTGCAAGCGGCACTGCCCATGCTGGACCGGCGGGTGGTGGTGCATCAGCAGACCCTGGGCGAAAAGGATGAAGCCGGCATGCTGCGTGCCTTGCGTCCACGTCCTTATCTGCGTCAGGGGTTGATTGTGGCGGCCCCGGATACGCCGGCTGTGCAACTGGCCTTGCAGGCGGCCATGCAGCGTGGCGAGCAGGTGGCACTGGTGGTCAGCAATGTGGCTGGCCTGCCAGCGGCGCGCTATGTCGGCATCGACAACCACGCCGCTGGCCGCACTGCCGGGCTGTTGCTGGGCCGCCTGTGTCAGCAAGCGGGGCGGGTGCTGTTGCTGTCCAGCCGGCCGGACTACCGTGGCCATCTGGAGCGGGCCAGTGGCTGCGCCGAGGTGCTGGCGCAGGGATTTCCCCATTTGCAGTGTGATCAGGTGGCTACCGCCACCCATGACGATGCCGACCGCTGCTATGCCGCTGTCAGTCATGCTTTCAAGCAGGGCCAGCCGATTGCCGGCATTTACAACAGTGGGGCGGGGTCGCCCGGCATCGAAGCCGCACTGCGCCGTTATGCCATTCACGACAAGGTGTGCTGGGTAACGCACGAGTTGTCGGACGACCACCGTCAGTATCTGCAGCAGGGGCTGCTGGACGTGGTGATCGATCAGGACCCGGATGGCCAGGCCATCAAGGCCCTGCAACATGTGCTGGCAGCGCTGGAGGTGTTGCCGCAGCGAGGCGAAATCGGGGCAGCTGAATTCCGCCTCTATCTGGCAGAGAACATGTCAGCCTCGCCCTATCTGTCCCCCTAGCAAGCATGGTTTGGTTTGCGGAAATTGTTTTTCAAAATAAAATTAAAATGAAAAATAATTTGCAAACAGACGCAAATCTTATATCGTAGTGGCAGGCTGTTCCTTACTCTCGATGACGACAGGCTGGCACCGCCCGGTCAGCTGCCGTCATCGCCCCCTGGAGAATGGATGTGAAAACCGTACGTCTCACCGTGGCCCAGGCGCTGGTGCGCTATCTGGCCGCGCAGTTTGTCACCATGCCGGATGGCAGCCGGGCGCGGCTGTTTGGCGGCGTGTGGGCCATTTTCGGCCATGGCAATGTCGCTGGTCTGGGCGAAGCCTTGCAAGCCGCGCAGGATGTGTTGCCTACACTGAGAGCCCACAACGAGCAGGGCATGGCGCTGGCCGCCACTGCTTATGCCAAGGCGCATTTTCGCCGCCGCATGATGGCCATCAGCACCTCCATCGGCCCCGGTTGTACCAATCTGGTCACTGCCGCGGCGGTGGCCCATGTCAACCGCCTGCCCATGCTGTTGCTGCCGGGTGATGTGTTCATCTCGCGCGCGCCGGACCCGGTATTGCAGCAAGTGGAAGATTTTCAGGATGGCGGGGTGTCGGCGGTGGATTGCCTGCGGCCAGTGTCGCGCTACTTCGATCGCATCGTGGTGCCATCCCAATTGCTGAGCGCCTTGCCGCGTGCCATCGCCACCCTCACCGACCCGGCACAGTGCGGCCCGGTAACGCTGGCTCTGCCGCAAGACGTGCAGGCGCAGGCCTTTGACTGGCCGGAATCCTTCTTTGCCGAGCGCGATATCCATTTCCGCCAGCCACAGCCCGAACCCACCGAGCTGGCCGCTCTGGCTGGTCTGCTGCGTCAGGCCAGGCGGCCGCTGATTGTCTGTGGTGGCGGGGTACTGTACAGCGCGGGCGGGGCGGATGCGCTGCGGCAGTTTGTCGAAACCCACGGCATCCCGGTGGGCGAAAGCCAGGCCGGCAAGGGCGCGCTGGGCTGGGATCATCCGCTGCTGGCCGGCTCCATCGGTGTGACCGGCTCCCCCGCCGCCAACGAGCTGGCCGAGCAGGCGGATCTGGTGCTGGCAGTCGGCAGCCGGCTGCAGGATTTCACCACCGGCTCGCATGCGCTGTACGCCCAGGCCACGCTGCTGTCCATCAATGTGAATGGTTTTGATGCCATCAAGTGGGGTGGCCACAGCCTGCAATGCGATGCTGCGGTCGGGCTGACGGCACTGAGTGGCATGCTGCAAGACTGGCAGGCCGATGCCGACTGGACCGCCCACAGCCAGCGCCTGTGCAATGGCTGGCGGCGTCAGGTGGACGAGATTGTGCGCAGCCCGCGTGCCAGCCTGCCTACCTATGCCGAGGCTATCGGTGCAGTGCAGGCCTCGGTGGCGGATTCGGCCGAGCGCGACATCGTGGTGTGCGCTGCCGGTACGCTGCCGGCCGAGTTGCACAAGCTGTGGCGCACCAGTACGCCCGGCGGTTATCACATGGAATACGGCTTTTCCTGCATGGGTTACGAGGTAGCCGGTGGCCTGGGCGTGAAGATGGCGCGGCCTGAGCGCGAAGTCATCGTGATGGTGGGCGATGGCAGCTATTTGATGCTGAACAATGAACTGGCCACCTCGGTAATGCTGGGTCACAAGATCATCGTGGTGCTGCTGGACAACGCCGGTTATGCCTGCATCAACCGCTTACAGCAGGCCTGCGGCGGTGAGCCTTTCAACAATATGCTGGCCGACTGCCTGCATGGCGAACATGGTATCCCGCAGGTCGATTTTGCCCAGAATGCCCGTTCACTGGGCGCCGAGGCCGAAACTGTCGGCTCGGTGGCCGAACTGCTGGCTGCCATGGTGCGCGCCCGCGCCGCCAGCCGCAGTTATCTGATCCAGCTGCGCATTGACGGCCCGCAATGCACGCCAGAAGGCGGTAGCTGGTGGGAAGTAGGCATTCCGGAAGTCTCCGCGCGTGAAGCGGTACGCAGCGCCCGTGCCGACTATGAACAAGCCCGGCTGCGCCAGCGCCAGTAAGCCGCCAGCGTTCAACATATATAAAGACAAGGAGCGAGACAGTGCAGCAATTTGACGTACGTATCGGCATCAACCCCATTTCATGGAGCAATGACGACCTGCCGCAGCTGGGCGGGCATATTCCGCTGGAAACCTGTCTGCAGGAGGGCGCGGAAATCGGCTATGCCGGCTTCGAGCTGGGCAACAAGTTTCCCAGGGACCCACAGGCGCTGCGCGACAAGATGGCCGAATACGGCGTGGCGGTGGTGTCCGGCTGGCATTCCGGTCATCTGGCCGAGGGCTCGGTGGAGGATGAAATTGCGGCAGCCACTGCCCATGTGGACAAGCTGGTGTTCAATGGTTGCCAGGTGCTGGTGTATGGCGAGGTGGCCGGTTCGGTGCAGGGGCAGCAGCAGACGCCCTTGTCGCAACGCCCGCGGTTTGACAGCCAACAGCAATGGCGCGATTACGCTGCCCGGCTGGATGCTTTTGGCGCATGGCTGAAGGGTAGGGGCATTACGCTGGCTTATCACCATCACATGGGTGCCTATTGCGAAACCAGTGCCGACCTGGACTTGCTGATGTCGCTGACCGGGCCGGATGTCGGCCTGCTGTTTGATACCGGCCACATTACTTTTGCCGGGGGCGACGCCTATGTCGAGCTGCTCAAGCATGTGGACCGGGTGGTGCATGTGCATTGCAAGGATGTACGGCGGGCGGTGATGCAACAGGCCAAGGCAGAAAACTGGAGCTTTCTGGATGCCGTGCTCAAGGGTGTGTTTACCGTGCCGGGCGACGGCATGATCGATTTCGCCCCCATTCTGGCCACGCTGCAACGGCATGGTTACCGGGGCTGGCTGGTGGTGGAGGCCGAGCAGGACCCGGCGCTGGCACCCAGCTATGAATACGCCAAGAAGGGCTACGACTATCTGGCGGCCCTGTGTACGGCCTTGCGCCAGCCGGTGTCGGCCTGAACCTGATTGACATCACCACAGTACCTATTGCCAGCAGCCATGCATTAGCGCATGGCTGTTTTCATTTTTCTGTTCTGTTTTTACATCAAATCCCTTTTTTATCATGACCTTGCTGCATGTTTTACACAGTCTGGCATGGCTGATTGGCGGTAGGCATCAAGTAAAAATATAGAAATAAATTTCTATGTGCAATGCAGCATGAAATTTTATTTGCAATATTGAACACGCTCACTTATCTTAGCTGCACGACAACACGATATGCGCATCGCATTGCACTGCAACATGAGCGGTCGGCGGCATGTCGGGATCGAACCCACACTATAAGGACAGGAGACGCATCAATGAAACGCATCACCAAGCTTGCTGGTTCCGCAGTGTTCTTTTCCCTCACCATGCTGGCCATGCCGGCATCCGCCGCCAAACTGGGCGTGACCATGTCCGCCTTTGACGACAACTTCCTCACCGTCCTGCGCAATAACATGAAAACCTATGCCGGCAGCCAGAAGGGTGTGGACATCCAGTTTGAAGATGCGCAGAACGACGTTGGTCGTCAGCTCAGCCAGGTACAAAACTTCATTGCCCAGAAAGTGGACGCCATCATCGTCAACGTGGTGGATACCGATGCCACGCCGAAAATCACCAAGCTGGCGCAAAGCGCCGGCATTCCGCTGGTGTACGTAAACCGCATGCCGGCTGACAAGACCCTGCCGGCCAAGGTGGCCTTTGTCGGCTCCAACGAAGCCGAATCCGGCACCGTGCAGATGAAAGAGGTGTGTCGCCTGATGAAGGGCAAGGGCAATATCGTGGTGATGATGGGCGATCTGGCCAACCAAGCCGCGCGTCAGCGTACCAAGGATGTGGAAGATGTCATCGCCAAGTCCCCGTGTAACGGCATCAGGATTGTGGAAAAACAGACCGCCAAATGGTCGCGTACCGATGGTCGCGACCTGATGATGAACTGGCTGAGTGCCGGCGTACAGTTTGATGCCGTAGTGTCCAATAACGACGAAATGGCACTGGGTGCCATCCAGGCGCTCAAGTCCGCCAAGCGCCTGGACAAAACCATCGTGGCTGGCGTGGATGCCACCCAGGATGCCCTCACCGCGATGAAAAATGGCGAGCTGAAAGTGACGGTGTTCCAGAATGCCGCCGGTCAGGGCAAGGGTGCGGTAGACACCGCTCTCAAGCTGTCGCGTGGCGAAAAGCTGCCGTCGATGATCTGGGTGCCGTTCGAGCTGGTTACCCCGGCCAACTTGAAGAACTACCAGTCGCGCAACTAATGCTGAGGCGGGCGGCCGCAGCAGCGCGCCGCCCGGTACTCAAGGAGGAGAGCAAGCCATGTTGAGCCTGGCCCCGGAAAAACCGCTGGCAGCCGCCCCGTCCCACCCGCCGGTGAACAGCGAAACGCTGCTGATTGAAGTGGAAGGTGTACGCAAGGCTTTTCCCGGTGTGGTGGCGCTGGATGATGTGTCCTTCCGCCTGCGTGCCGGTACCGTGCATGCGCTGATGGGCGAAAACGGCGCCGGCAAGTCCACGCTGATGAAAATCCTGGCCGGGGTGTATATCCCGGACCAGGGCGTCTATCGCCTGCACGGTCGCGAAATCGCGCTGACTTCGCCGCTGGACGCACTGGAAAACGGCATTGCCATGATTCATCAGGAACTCAACCTGATGCCCTTCATGAGCATTGCCGAAAACATCTGGATCCGCCGCGAGCCGCTGAACCGCTTCGGCCTGATCGACCACGCCAAAATGTACCAGATGACGCACGAGCTGTTTGCCCAGCTGTCGATTGATCTGGACCCGGAAGCCAAGGTGGCCAGCCTGAGCATTTCCAGCCGCCAGATGGTGGAGATTGCCCGTGCGGTGTCGTACAACTCCGACGTGCTGATCATGGACGAACCCACCTCAGCGCTGACCGAGCACGAAGTCGCCCACCTGTTCCGCATCGTGCGCATGCTGCGCGAGCAGGGCAAGGGCATCATCTACATCACCCACAAGATGAACGAGCTGTTCGAGATTGCCGACGAGGTGTCGGTATTCCGCGATGGCCATTTCATCGGCTGCAAGCGGGTGGAACAGCTCAGCCATGATGAAGTGATCCGCATGATGGTGGGGCGCGAAATCACCGAGATGTTCCCCAAAACCATCGTGCCGATTGGCGAGGTGGCGCTGGAAGTGGAACAGCTCACCCTCGATGGCGTATTCCACGATGTGTCCTTTTCCGTGCGCCAGGGGGAAATCCTCGGCGTGGCGGGGCTGATCGGCTCCGGTCGCAGCAATGTGGCGGAAACCCTGTTTGGCGTCAGCCCGGCCAGCAGCGGCCAGATCCGCATCCATGGCCAGGCGGTGACGGTGGATTCGCCGCGCACTGCCATGCAGCACGGCATGGCCTTTCTCACCGAGGACCGCAAGGACACCGGCTGTTTTCTCAACCTGAGCATTCAGGAAAACATGCAGATTTCAGTGCTGGGCGGAGACAATCTCAAGGCCGGTTTCGTGCGGCAACAGGCGCTGGATGAAATGTGCGCGGCCATGTCCGGCACGCTGCGGGTGAAAACCCCGAATCTAGAAGAACGCATCGAGAACCTGTCCGGTGGCAACCAGCAGAAGGTATTGATAGGCCGCTGGCTGCTGACCAACCCGAAAATACTGATTCTGGATGAACCCACCCGTGGCATCGACGTGGGTGCCAAGGCAGAAATCCACAAACTGATCTGCAAGCTGGCCGGGCAGGGCGTGGCCGTCATCATGATTTCGTCGGAGCTGCCCGAGGTACTGGGCATGAGTGACCGCATCATGGTGATGCACGAGGGCCGGGTGACCGGCATTGTCGATCGCGCCGATGCCGACCAGGTCAGCATCATGACGCTGGCTGCCGGTTGAGCGTCAGACGCTTGAGCAGCCAAGCACAATAACAGCAGGAGAAGACAAAATGGCAATCAGCAATACGCAAGCACTGGGCAAATCCCCCAAGTCCGGCGCGTTCAGGTTCAAGCTTCCCGCCGAAGCGCGCATCTTCATGGTGCTGCTGGGCGTGGCCCTGGTATTTGAACTATTGGGCTGGCTGTTTGTTGGCCAAAGTTTCATCGCCAACAAGGAAAGACTGATCGTGATGGTGCTACAGGTGTCGGTAATCGGCATCATCGCGGTGGGCGTTACCCAGATCATCATCATGGGCGGCATCGACCTCTCATCCGGCTCGGTGGTGGCACTTACCGCCATGGTGTCGGCCAGTCTGGCGCAAACTTCGGACTTTGCCCGCGCGGTATTCCCATCACTGACCGACCTGCCGGTAATCGCACCGCTGGCCGCCGGCCTGCTGGTGGGGCTGGTGTGTGGGCTGATCAACGGTGCGGTGATTGCCAAAACGGCGATCCCGCCCTTCATCGCCACCTTGGGCATGATGGTGACCGCCCGTGGTCTGGCCAAGTGGTACACCCAGGGTGAACCCATCAGCATGTTGTCGGACCACTATGCGGCGATTGGTGCCGGCATCAACCCCATCATCATCTTTCTGATTACTGCGCTGGTGTTCCACATCATCCTCAGCTACACCCGCTACGGCAAATACACCTACGCCATTGGCGCTAACCGTGCGGCAGCTCGGGTGGCCGGTATCAATGTCAACCGCCACCTGATTCTGGTGTACACCGTGGCCGGCTTGTTGTCCGGTCTGGCCGGGGTGGTGACCTCGGCGCGGGCGGTATCCGGCCAGGCCGGCATGGGCATGATGTACGAGCTGGACGCGATTGCCGCTGCGGTGATTGGCGGCACCTCGCTCAATGGCGGCCTGGGCAAGATTACCGGCACGGTGATTGGCGCGCTGATTCTGGGCACCATGACGTCCGGCTTCACCTTCCTGCGTATCGACGCCTATTACCAGGAAATCGTCAAAGGCATCATCATCGTGGTGGCCGTGGTGGCAGACCAGTACCGCCAGCGTAATCGCCGCAGCTGATAGACCGCTATCACACAGCGGGGGTGACAACAGTTAAACTGCAGGTGGTGTCACACCCCGCTGTTCGCATGCAGCATGGCATTGCGGCAAGAATCTCTCAGCAGGGTGTTGATCGGGAAGGCTAGCCTTCCCGTTTTTTATTGTTGCGAAAAGGTGTCCTGCTCTTGAATCGTGCCGTACGTCCCGGTCTGGCGGAAGCCACGCTGCTGCTGGTTACCCTGATTGCCGGTTTTGGCTGGCTGTGTTCCAAGGAGGTCTTGCGCGGCATGCCGCCCCTGCTGTTTCTGGGAGTGCGCTTTGCCTCGGCCGGCGCGCTGCTGACCGTGCTGGCGCGCTGGCGTGCCCAGCCGCTGCCATGGCGTTTGCCGGCCAGCAGCTGGTGGAGTGCGGTAATGCTGGCCTTGGCCATGGTGCTGTGGATGCTGGCCTTGCAGCAAAGCAATAACCTGGGGGTGGGGGCCTTCATCGGCAGCCTGGGGGTGGTGCTGGCCCCGGTACTGGCTCGGCTGATGTTTGGCACCGTGCTGCTGGCACAAACCTTGTGGGCCATGCCGCTGGCAGCGTTGGGCGTGGCGGCCATGGCCTTGCATGGTGGCTGGCAGCTGGGCGCGGCAGACAGCCTGTTTCTGGCGTCCGCGCTGGCGATGTCGGTGTTTCTCAATCTGAACGGCAGGGCGGGTGCCAAGGCCGCTGCATTAAGCCTGACCGCCTTGCAGCTGCTGCTGTCCGGGCTGGCCGGTTTTGCCGGCAGTGCAATGGTGGAACATTGGCCGGCCAGTCTCAGCCCCACGGTATGGGGCTGGCTGCTGGTGAGCATTCTGCTGGCCACCTGTGGCCGTTTCTTCCTGCAAGGCTGGGCGCAGGCGCGGGTGCCAATGCAGCGTTCCGCTTTCATCCTGCTGCTGGAGCCGGTGTGGACTGCCGCGCTGGCTTGGTGGTGGTTTGGCAGCAGCATGAGCGCCAGTCAACTGACCGGCGCGGGCCTGATCATGTCGTCCTTGCTGATCAGTCGTCGTAAGCCCCGGCGTCGCGGGTCTCTTCAATCACCAGTTCCAGCCGGTAAGACAGGGCAATGAACAAGGCCTGACACAGGCTGATGGTGCTGGTGAGCGAACGGAAGGAAAACGCCGTGCCCTCTTTTACCGTCAGCACCGCGTCGGCATTGCGTGCCAGCGGGCTTAACTGGCTGTCGGTAATCACCAGCTGCTTTGCCTTGTTCTGCGCAGCCACCCGGGCGCAGTAGCGGGTTTCCTTGCCATAGGGCTGAAAGCTGATGGCGATCAGCAAGTCGTTTTCGCGAATGCTGCGGATCTGGTCGTGGTACATGCCGCCCAGGCCGGAAACCAGATGCACCCGCTTGGCAGTGTGCTGCAAGGCATAGCTGATATAGCTGGCAATCGGAAACATGCGCCGCACCGCCACCACATAGATATTGTCCGCCTTCACCAGCAGCTCCACCGCCTTGTCGATGGCCACCGGGTCCAGTGCCTCGGACAGATCATCCAGCCCTTGCTGGCAGGCCGTGATGAAGTTCTGCGTCACCTGGGTATTGCTCAGCGGCGTGTCCTGGGTGGCAATCACGCTGCGGATGCGCTTCTGGTAGTTGTTGACATTGCCACCGGCCGGAGCAAAGGCATCGCGAAACACCGTCTGCATGTCGGAAAAGCCGCTGAAACCAAAGCGCTGGGCAAAACGCACGATGGCGGAAGGTTGCACCTCACAGGCCTGGGCAATGTCGGTAATGCGTTCCAGTACCAGGGTTTGGCGGTGTTCTTCTATGTATTTGGCAATCACCTTCAGCTGCTTGCTCAGGTCTTCGTATTCCTCGGCAATGCGCTGCATGAGCTGATCGGCGCTCATTTCCTTGGTCATGGTAAGAATTTCCGGCAGTCTGGATGCGGTCATTTTAGAGTGAAACCGGCGCACTACAAAAACATTTTTCGGAAAATAATTTCTATTAGAAAATAAATACGAAAAAAAAGTTGCATTCATCAGGCCGCCGATTTATGCTGGACTTCACCGATATGGCTGACGGCGCACTTCCCCGGGCGGGTGGAGGCGGGCCGCAGCGGCGGACAGTCACTCAACGAGACAAAGAA